>NZ_QHHQ01000005.1:0-300000 GCF_003258595.1 Acuticoccus sediminis | reverse complement strand
CGAGGACACGGCCGCGATGCTGGGCCTCATCATCGCGTTCGTCGGCATCCTTGCCACGCAGCTCACCGGCAACCCCATGTGGGACGCGGTGGCGACGCTCTTCATCGCCGCGGTGCTGGCGACGACGGCGGTGTTCCTGGCGATCGAGACGAAGGGGCTTCTCCTCGGCGAGTCGGCCGACCCGCGGGTCGTCGGCAAGCTCCGGGCGACGATCGCGGCCGACCCGGCGGTGATCGCGGTCGGCGACGTCCTGACGATGCACCTCGGCCCCAACGAGATCCTCGCCACCATCTCCGCCGATTTCGACGACAAGCTCACGTCCGAAGAGGTGGAGGAGGCGACGGCGCGGTTGCGAAAGACCGTGTCGAGCGCCTATCCGGATGTGACGCGACTCTATATCGAGGCTCGGGCGCTCAAGCCCGACGCCGCAGCGGTGTGATGCTTTACATCGCCCCGTCAGCCCACTAGGAACAGCCACATGGCTCAGACTCCGCTTCGCCGTTTGCTGCAAGTCTTCACCTGGTGGAACGGCACCACCATCGGGACGTCGTGGACGACGTACCTGCGCGGTGAGGAAGTCGGGACCGATCAGTACGGAAACCGCTATTTCCGCACGAAGAACGGCAAGAAGGACCCCGCCCTCGGCTACGACCGCCGCTGGGTGATCTACAAGGACCAGGCCGAGGCGACGATGATCCCGCCGGGCTGGTACCGCTGGATGCACCACCTCACCGACCTCCTGCCCGAGCAGCAGGGCTACGTCGTGCGCGAGTGGGAAAAGCCGCACCAGCCGAACCTGACCGGCACCGCAGGCGCGCACCGTCCGACCGGCTCGATCTTCCGGCCGGACCCGGAGGCGGGCATCTCCGCCGGCTATGACGCGTGGACGCCGGGCGAGGCGTCGCCGCAATGAAGATCGTTCGCTGCGGCGAGCTCGACACCGTCGTCGCGCCCGCCTCCTATTTCACCGGCACCGTCTTCCAGCAGCCGATCGTGACCGCGCCGGAACCGGCGCGCGTCAACGCCGCCGCCGTGACCTTCACGCCCGGCGCCCGCACCAACTGGCACACCCATCCGCTCGGGCAGACGCTTCACGTCGTCTCCGGCTCCGGCTGGTTCCAGACCGAGGGCGAGGCGCGGATCGACATCCACGCCGGCGACAGCATCTGGATCCCGCCCGGCGAGAAGCACTGGCACGGCGCGACGGACACGAAGATGATGACGCACATCGCCATCCACGAGCGCGACGGTGATGCCGGGCACATCACATGGCTCGAGCCGGTCGAGGACGCCGACTACCTCGCCGGGCGCTGAACCGTGGCGCCTTCCGGGCGCATGCCGGACGCCTCGGATCGGCGCCGCGCCCTGACAGGGCGCCACCGGTAGCCGGGGCCACTGGTCCAAAGGATCATCGACGACACCGCAGCGGGCGCAGGGCGCCCGCTTTCTTTGTTCCTCGCACCGCCGCTTTGTATTTCGCACCGCCCCTTTGATCCGCGCACCGCCCCATTGCTTTCCGCGTTGCGCCCCGCAGGGCGGTCTACCGGGCAGGAGCGCGCCGAGCCCTGGAGTGACGGCCGGCCCGGCAGACGTTGCCGACCTTCCACCACCGCTGCCGATCCCCGGCAGGTGCTCCGGTTCCGGGATCAGACCCCGGCACACGGGCCCTTGCCCTCCGGAGCCGGTGCCCCGGTGCCGGCCCCGGGCCGGCACGTGCTTCCTGATGCGCCGCCGACCGCCACGCCCTCGGGCGCGTCCGCTCACTCCGGGGTGGAGGTGTCGCGGTTGCGGTCGCGGTCCATCGTCGGGATGGGCTTGCGGTCGGTCGAGCCGGTCCCGCCGGACGAGCCGCCGAAGAGCTGGGACGCCATCCCCGTCAGCGCCAGCGTCGCAGCGAAGACCCGGGCGGCGGCGACCCGGCCGAGCCGGCGGGTGCGGCGCGCGATCGGCGGCACGGCCGGCATGTCGACCGGGGCGGAGCGGTCGACGCTGATGACGGCCTGCGCCAGATAGGACGGGTGCCAGTTCGTGAAGGTGTCGTCCTCGGGGCCGTCGGCACGGTAGGCCGCCACGTGCGCGCAGAGGAAGTCGCCGACCTCCTCCGGCAGCGCGATCACCCCGCGCACGCTGGACTCGGCGAGGCGGGCGCGGAAGGCGACCTGCGGCGGCCGCCCGTTCCTCGGGCGGGGAAAGACGGTCGCGATATCCGCGATGCCGTTGTCCCGGGTGACCGCACCGGCACGGACGGTGCCGTCGTTTCCGGCAGGCCCCCGCAGGTCGACGGTCACCGGGACGCCGCGGAGCGGCGCGAGCTCGGCGTCGACGATCTGAATGCGCAGGAGAAGCGGCACCCCATCGGGCACCGCGGCCTCGTCCGCGTCGGCGCCGGGCGCCGGAGCAGCCTCGTAGCGGGGGGCGATCCGGGCGATGGGCGCGCCGGAGAGGAGGGGAGCCGCACCCCAGACCGGCCGCTCCAACAGTTCTCCCGACGGGATGGCGTCGATCAGCGTGAGCTCACGCCGACGGCCGGAAGCGATGTTGAACTGCCAAACCAAACTCTCGTCTCCCTCATGCCGACGGTCGGTCCAGGCTTTGGACAAATGGACCCGGGGCGGCAGGAGTTGCACGCCGGCGGGGTTATCCACCGGCGCCTTCCATATAGTGCTAACGCATCCTTAAAGCTCCGCCCGGTGCGCAAGGGCGCCCTGCGCGAGGCGCAGACGCGGCGCGCCGCGAGATCGCGGGCCGGGCGGGCGTGAAAGGGGCGACGACGCGGCTCCCGGTCAGGAGCGCTCGAGGCGGGCGAGCAGGGACGAGGTGTCGTAGCGACCGCCGCCCATCTTCTGCACGTCGCCGTAGAACTGGTCGACCAGCGCCGTCACGGGCATGCGCGAGCCGTTGCGACGGGCCTCCTCGAGGACGATGTGGAGGTCCTTGCGCATCCAGTCGACCGCGAAGCCGTGGTTGTACTCGTCCGCGTCCATGGTCTTCCAGCGGTTCTCCATCTGCCACGAGCCGGCCGCGCCCTTGGAGATGACGGAGACCACCTTCTCGATGTCGAGACCGGCGGACTTGGCGAAGTGGATGCCCTCGGCGAGCCCCTGAACGAGGCCGGCGATGCACGTCTGGTTCACCATCTTGGTGAGCTGGCCGGCGCCCGTCGGGCCCATAAGGCCGACCATCTTGGCGTAGCAGTCGATGACGGGCCTAGCCTTTTCGAACACGGCCTCGTCGCCACCGACCATCACCGTGAGGGCGCCGTTCTCGGCGCCGGCCTGGCCGCCGGAGACGGGCGCGTCGAGGAATTCGAAGCCGGCCTCCTTGGCGGCGGCGCCCAGCTCGCGGGCGACCTCGGCCGAGGCGGTGGTGTTGTCGACGAAGATGGCGCCCTTCTTCATCGCGCCGAACGCGCCGCCCTCGGCGATGGTCACCGAGCGCAGGTCGTCGTCGTTGCCGACGCAGCAGAAGACGAAGTCCTGGCCGTCGGCGGCCTCGGCCGGGGTCTCCTTGTAGGTTCCGCCGTTCTCCTCGGCCCACTTGCGGGCCTTGGCCGTGGTGCGGTTGTAGACGGTGACGGTATGCCCGCCGTTCTTGAGGTGGCGGGCCATGGGATACCCCATCACACCAAGGCCCAGGAATGCGACGTTTGCCATCGAGCGCTCCTTGTCAGTTCTAATGTATTAGCGTGCGTTGTAGGGCCTTTAGGGCACGGCGTCCAAGGCCTGATCAAGGTCGGCGACGATGTCGCCGACCGCTTCGATCCCCACCGACAGCCGGAGCAGCCCCGGCGGCATGTGGGTCGACGGCGGCTCGATGGAGTGGCGATGCTCGATGAGCGTCTCCACGCCGCCGAGCGACGTCGCGCGCTTGACGAGCTTCAGGCGCGCCGCCAGTGCCAGCGCCGCCTCCGCGCCGCCTGCCACGTCGAACGAGAGGAGGGCGCCGAAGCCCCCGGTCATCTGCGCCGCCGCCACCGCGTGCCCGGGATGGCCGGGCAGGCCCGGGTAGCGCACCGTCGTCACCTTGGGGTGCGACGCCAGCCAGTTGGCGATGTGGAGCGCCGCGTGGGAGGCGGCGGTGACGCGCAGGTGCACCGTGCGCATGCCGCGCGTCAGGAGCCACGCGTCGAACGGGGAGAGGACGCAGCCTTCCTTGGAGCGGATGTCGAGCGCCGCGTCGAACAGCGTACGGTCGCCGCCGCCGACCACGAGCGCGCCGGCGAGCACGTCGGAGTGGCCGTTGAGGCCCTTCGTCGCCGAGTGCATGACGATGTCGGCGCCATGCTCGATCGGTCGCGTCAGGATCGGCGTCGCGGTGGTGGAGTCGACCGCGAGCGAGGCGCCCGCCTCGTGGGCGATCTTCGCCGCGCTGGCGATGTCGATCACGTCGAGGAACGGGTTCGACGGCGTCTCGATGAGCACCAGCGCCGGCTTGTGGCGGGCGACGGTCTCGCGCAGCGAGTCCAGCGACGCACCGTCGAACGTGATCGGCTCTGTCCCCTCGGCGAGGCGCTCGGCCAGCACCTGGGTGCCGTAGTAGGAGCCGCGCTGCACCGCGACGCGCGGGCCGCCGGCCGCGCGCATCAGCGCCGCCGCCGCGGCGAGGCCGGAGGAGAACAGCGCCGCCTCGACGCCGCCTTCCAGCGCCGCGATCACCGCCTCGGCCTCCCGGGTCGTCGGCGCGTGCGGGCGGCGGTAGACGTCGCCGGAGGGCGGGGTCGCGTAGTCGGTGTCGCGCACGAAGGTCGTCGAGGGCTGCCATGCCCCGACGATGCCGCCGGTCGCGGTGTCGATCTGCCCGTTCGCCTGGGCGGCGATCGTGGCGCGGTCGTAGCTCATGTGGCCCCTATGGTGCTGGGTTCGATGGGTCGCTTGGTGGCGAGCGGGCGCGGCGTCAGGTGCCGGTTCAGCCGCCGCTCCAGGAGATCCCACACTCGCCGCAAGGTTTCCACCAGGATGAGGTAGAGCGCGGCGGCGTAGAAGTAGACGTCGAAGCGGAAGGTGTCGGAATAGGCAAGCCGCGTCTCGCCCAGGAGGTCGTAGACGGTGACCACGGAGGCGACGGCCGAGCCCTTGATCATCAGTATGATCTCGTTGCCGAATGGGCGCAGCGCGATCAGCGCGGCCTGCGGCAGGATGATCTTGCGGAAGATCACCGGCGTCTGGAGGCCAAGGGCCTCGCCGCCCTCCCACTGCCCCTTGGGCACCGAGCGGATCGCGCCGCGGAAGATCTCGCCCTGGTAGGCGGCCGTGTTGAGGATGAAGGTCAGCACCGCGCAGTTGAACGGGTCGCGCAGGAACCACCACAGCCCGATGCCGCGCCAGAAGTGCGAGAACTGCCCGGCGCCGTAGTAGATCAGGAAGAGCTGCGCGAGGAGCGGCGTGCCGCGGAAGAGGTTGGTGTAGAACCAGGCGAGCGCCCGCACGATGCGGTTCTTCGACATCCGCCAGTAGGCGACGAAGCAGGCGAGAACCGCACCGATCCCCACCGACAGGCCGACGAGCTGGAGCGTGACGACGAAGCCGTCGAGGAGGTCGTCGCCGTACTCGGCGAGGATCTTCGGCATGAACTCGTTCATCGGGCGTACCCGCGGCTGTAGCGCGCCTCGAGGAGGGCGAGGATGCCGGACGAGACCATGGAGATGGCGAAGTAGATGATCATGGCCACCGCGAAAAAGAAGAACGGCTCCTTGGTGGCGCCGACCGCGATGAAGGTGCGCCGCAGGAGGTCGGGGAGGGCGAGCACCGAGACGAGCGCCGTGTCCTTCAGGAGCACCAGCCACAGGTTGGAGAGGCCCGGCAGCGCGAGGCGCATCACCTGCGGGATCATCACCTTGCGCAGCGTCGCCCAGCGGCCGAGGCCGAGCGCGTGCGCCGCCTCGATCTGCCCGCGCGGAATGCCGCCGAGCGCGGCCATGAACACCTCGGAGGCGAACGAGGCCGAGACCGCGCCGAGGGCGATGACACCCGACAGGAAGGCCGGCATCGTCACGTAGGCGTCGCTGAAGAGGGCGACGAACCAGCGCAGCAGGAGCGCCACGCCATAATAGACGATGAAGAGCGTGATGAGCTCCGGCAGCCCCTTGAAAACGGTCGAGAAAATCGTCGCCGGGATGCGCAGCAGCGGCCGGTCGGAGCGGCGGGCGAGGGCGAGGAGGAAGCCTGTGATCAGCGCGAGCGGGGCGGTGACGAAGGCGAGGGCCAAGGTGATCTTCAGGCCGGCGAGGAGCTCGTCGCCCCATCCGTCCGGGCCGAATGAAAGCAGGGAAAGGTTGTCCATGAAGTCCGGCAGCTAGGGTGGCGGGCGACAACGTGATGTGGATTCACGTTATCCTTATGGGCTCGCGGGTCAAATTATTCTCGATTTTCGTGGCGGCACGTTTCTCCCGGATGCGTTGGGCTTTTTGCCCTATCGGACAATTTAATGATGAGTGAATGAGAGGATTAATCCGCCATTGCCTTGAGGTTGAACGATAATCGCGCCAACCTCTGGTGAGCGAACCGGAGGCAGCCCATGCGATATGCATCGATCACGGACAGGCTTCGCGGTCTCGGATCCGGCAAGTGGGCCGTGCACTTCGAAGCACGGCGCCGCGCGGAAGCGGGTGACGCGATCATCGAGCTGACAATCGGAGAACCGGACATCCCTCCGGAAGACGATCTCCTCGACGTCTGCAGCGCCGCGATGCACGCGGGCCGGACCGGCTACGGCATCGGCGGCGGCGCCGATCCGGAGCTCGCCGAAGCCATTGCGGCGAAGTACTCCCGCCGCACGGGGCGCACGATCACGCCGGCCAACGTGCTGGCCTTCCCCGGCACCCAGACGGCGCTCTACGCGTCGATGATGGGGATCGCCGAATACGGCGACGAGGTGCTGGTCGGCGACCCGCTCTATGCAACCTACCAGGGCGTGATCCACGCCGTGGGCGCGACGATGCGCACCGTGCCGCTGCGTGCCGAGAACGGCTTCCACATGCGCGCCGAGGACCTCGATCGCCGCGTCACGGACAAGAGCCGCGTCGTGCTCCTCAATTCGCCGCACAACCCGACCGGCGCGGTGCTGACGCGCGGGGAGCTCGAGGCGATCGGCGAGGTCTGTAAGCGGCACGACCTCTGGATCATCTGCGACGAGGTGTACGAGGAGCTGATCTTCAACGGCGAGTTCGTCTCCCCGCTCGACCTTCCGGACCTCGCCGAGCGGGCGATCGCCGTCTCGTCGATCTCCAAGTCGCATGCGGCACCGGGATTCCGTTCCGGCTGGGCGGTCGGCCCGGTGGAGTTCTGCGAGCGCCTCCTGCCGGTGTCCGAGACGATGCTGTTCGGCAACCAGCCCTTCATCGCCGACATGACGACCTACGCCCTGACCGAGCCGTCGCCGACCGCCGCGACGCTGCGCGAGACCTACATGCGCCGCGCGAACGTCGTGGCGAAGGCGCTGAAGGGGTCCGGGCTGGAGCCGCTGATGCCGGACGCGGGGATGTTCATCCTGGTGGACGTGTCGGCGATGGGGATCGACGGCGAGGCGTTCGCCTGGCGCGCGCTCGCCGAGGGCGTTGCGGTGATGCCGGGCGGCTCCTTCGGCCAGCAGGCGAAGGACTTCGTCCGCATCAGCCTCACCGTTCCCGACGAGGACCTCGAGACGGCCTGCGCCCGCATGGCCGCGATGGCCCGCACCAAGGAGAACGTCAGGCAGATCGCCTGACGCCCCGCCACCGCGCTCACCACGATCACGACCGACACGACGATCCGTAGGCCTGCATTCGCCCGAACGCCGATCCCGCGCGGGCGGCCTACCGCCGCGCGGACCGCGCGCCGGTTCGCGGCCGGCGCGGGCGGAGGCGCCGCCGCGCCCCGACGGGGCGCATCCGTGGTTGGGGGAGCGCATGGGCGCCCTCAGGCGTCGGCGGTGAGGCGGGCGTACATCGCGTCCGCGTCGCCGCGCCCGGCCTCGGCGAAGAGGGCGTCGAACTTCGCGCGCAGGTCCGCCGGGGAGAGCGGCTGGTCGGCGTCGCCCGGCGCGCCGTCGACGGTCGCCTCGTATTCGGTGCCGTCGATGAGGTGAACCCTTGCCGTGCAGCGGCGGACGGGGAGGGCGTCCGTGGCGTCCGGATCCTCGACCACCTCGATGCGGCGCATCACCTCCCGCATCATCGGGCTCTGCACCGCCGCCTCGTAGTTCGCGGCGGTGATGGGCTTGGCCCCCGCCGCGAGCGCGACCGTCGCCGGGATCGAGAAGCGCCCGGCCATGACGTTGACGGGCTCGCGTTCGGAGAGGTTCGCGGCCGGGTCGAAGGTCGCGATCTCAATCCAGGCGATTTCGGACGCGGCGTGGCCCGCCGGCCAGGCGGCGCGGAAGGCGGCGAGCGCCCCCTGCGTCTCGCGGCAGGAGGCGTCGAGCTTCATGAAGTTGGTGTCGATCAGGAAGGTCTCGCCGAGGCCGGCCGCCGCGGCGTCCGCGTCGAACGCCGAGCCGAGGACCTTGCCGAACACCGCCTCGATGCCGCCGGGTTCGCCGGTGACGCCGGCGTCGTGGAGGTCGAGCGCCAGCAGGCCGTTGCGCGCGGCGACGCCGACCCAGGCCGAGCGGATCGTGCCGCCCTTCATCGGCGCGGTGACGCTGGTTCCGAGGCCGAGGCCGCCGGCGATGTCGAGGATCGCGGCGAAGTCCTCCGGCTCGCGGCCCGTCAGGTGCGCGGCCGCGGCGGCGGCGCCGATGGCGCCCCACGTGCCGTGACCGTGCGCGTCGGGCCGCAGCGTGGTGCCGAGGCCGACGCGGGCGCCGACCTCGTAGCCCACCAAGAAGGCCTCGAAGCGGGCCTTGTCGTCGGATTTGAGCTGGGCGGCGACGGCGAGAGCGCCGGCCGCGGCGTGGGCGGCGGGGTGGCTTCCGGTCTCGTAATGCCCGTCGTCGAGTTCCAGCGCGGCGGCGGCGAAGCCGAGGATCAGGGCGAGGTTGCCGTAGGCGGCCTTGAGGCCGGTGAGCGGCTCGGTCACGCCGTGGCCGGAGAAGCGCCGCGCGAACCGCGCCACCTCCGCGTCGCACAGCCCCCCGACCATGCAGGCGATCGTGTCGGCGTAGACCCGGGCGGCGTGGGCGCGGGAAGACGCCGGCATCGAATCGGCGGAGAAGCCGCTGAAGGCGTCCGCGAGCGTCTGCGAGATCATGGCCGGTGTCCGATCAGCGGCCGCGGCGCGAGCGTGCGCGGCCGATGAGCGTGATGGTCGCCAGGCTGAAGCCGATGACCACCAGCGACACGCCCGTCACGACCGTCCCGAGAGCGTAGACGGCGGGTGTCGTGACGGTCTGCGTCAGGCCGCGCAGCTCCAGCGGCAGCGTGTTGCGTCCGCCGATCGCCTGGCTGGTGCGGGCGAGCTCGTCCCAGGACAGGGTGAAGCCGAAGAGGCCGATACCGATGAGCGACGGCAGGATGATCGGCAGGATCACGAGCCATAGCGTCTGCCACGGGCTGGCGCCGAGGTCGCGCGCGGCCTCCTCGTAGCGCCGGTCGAAGCGGTTGAAGGCGGCGAGCAGGATGAGGAGGCCGAAGGGGAGCGTCCAGGTGAGGTGCGCGCCCAGCGCCGAGGAGAAGAGACCCGTCGACGTCTGGTGGCCGACGATGAACTCCTTCACCCAGTCGTCGAACAGGCGGAACTCGAGACCGATGCCGAGCGAGACGACGATGGACGGCACGATCAGCGAGGCGATGACGGTGTAGAAGAGGAGCGTCGCCCCGCGGAAGCCGATCCGGTAGGCGAGCGCCGCCGGCAGCGAGATCACGAGCGTCAGCGCCGAGACCACCGCGCCGAGGCGCAGAGAGCGGCCGAACGCGGCCCAGATGTCGACGACGCCGACACCCTTCCAAAGCTCCGAGAACCAGTGCGTGGAGAAGCCGCGCATGGGGAAGGTGAGCCCCCCCTCCGGCCCCTGGAACGACAGCGCGAAGATCGCGAACATCGGCCCGTAGAGGAAGAGGACGAAGAGGGTGAAGATCCCCGCCAGGACGTAGTAGCGGCGGCCGCGCTCGTTCATAGCTCACGCCTCACGTCGACGAGCCGCGTCATGGCGAAGATGATCATCAGCACCGCGCCGAGGAGCACGACGGCGTTGGCGGCGGCGATGGGGAATTGCAGGTATTGCATCTGCACCTGGATGGTCTTGCCCACCGAGGCGATCTGCTGCCCGCCCATGACGCCGACGGTGATGTAGTCGCCCATCACGATGGTGATGACGAAGATCGAGCCGATGACGATGCCCGGCCGGCACAGCGGCGCGATCACCGACAGCGCAATCGTCCAGATCCCAGCGCCGGCGTCACGCGCGGCCTCGATGATCTCCCGGTCGATGCGCATCATGGAGTTCACGATCGGGACCATCATGAACATCGTGTAGAGGTGGATGAAGGCGAGGATGACGGCGAAGTCGGAGTAGAGCAACCACTCCTGCGGCTCCGAGACGATCCCCATCGACATCAGCACCTGATTGACGAGGCCGTTGCGCCCGAGCAGCGGGATCCAGGCCATCATGCGGATGACGTTGGAGGTCCAGAACGGGATCGTGCAGATGAGGAAGAGGGCGATCTGCGTGGAGGTCTTCTTGACCTCGAACACGATGAACCACGCCAGCGTGAAGCCGAGCACGAGCGTGATCGCCCAGACGATGAAGCAGAACTTCAGCGTGGAGAGATAGGTCGCGAAGGTGACGCACAGGTTCGGCAGCTTGGCGACGCACTGGTAGAAGACGTCCTGGTAGTTCGTCGTCACGAAGGCCGGCTCGATGGAGTACTGCGTGTACTCCCAGAACGAGACGATGATCGTCAGGATCAGCGGTCCGACGAAGAAGAGCGCCATGACGAGCAGCAGCGGGCTCGCCAGGGCGTAGGGCCGGTCGAGCAGGCTCCGGCGGCGCTTCACGCCGTGCACGGCCGCAGCGTCGCTGTCCGGGGAGACGAGCGCGGTGTGCGCTCGCCCCGGCCCGGTGAGGGCGGTGGGGCCGCCCTCGGGTGCCTGCTCAGCCGTGGTCACGATGCGACGAACTCGTTCCACTTGCGGACCATGTAGACGTTCTCGTCCATGACCGCGTTCCAGCAGGAGATGGCGCCGAGACGCTCCTCGTAGGAGCCGCCGTCACGCGTCTCGCCGGTCTTGGCGAGGAGCTGGCCGGACGGGGACATGATGTCCTGCTCGGCGGGCTTGCCCTCCATCCAGTAGGCCCACTCGTAGGGCTCCATGTTCGCCTTGGCGGTCGACAGGACGGCCGAGTAGTAGCCCTGACGGTTGAGGAAGGCGCCGGCCCAGCCGGACAGGAACCAGTTGATGAAGTCGTAGGCGGCGTCGAGCTTCTTGCCCTCGGCGGTGGCCGGCAGGCCGAAGCCGGCGGCCCAGGCGCGGTAGCCTTCCTTCAGCGGCTGGTAGATGCAGGGGATCCCCTGGGTGCGCACGGCGGTGACGGCCGGCGACCACATCGACTGGATCACCACCTCGCCGGAGGCCATCAGGTTCACCGACTCGTTGAAGTCCTGCCACAGGGCGCGGAACTGTCCCGACCTCTTCGCCTCGATGAGCGTGTCGACCGTGAGGTCGATCTCATCGCGGGTCATGTTGCCCTTGTCCTCGTACTTGTGCTTGCCCAGCGCCTCGACGACGAGCGCGGCGTCCATGATGCCGATCGACGGGATGTTGAGGATCGATGCCTTGCCCTTGAACTCGGGGTTCAGGAGCTCGGCCCAGCTCTCGATCGGACGGCCGATGAGGTCGGGGCGGATGCCGAGCGTGTCGGCGTTGTAGACCGTCGGGATGAGCGACATGAAGCCGGTCGGCTCGTCGGCGAAGGTCTTGGCGGACTCGCCCGGCAGCCAGATCACCTTCTTCGGCGCGGTGCCCTGGTCGCCCACGGCCTTGCCGTCGACGGTGCCCTCGGTGAAGAGGGTGGTGATGTTGTCGGACTCCTTGATCTTCTTGGTGTCCATGCCCTTCAGGTTGCCCGTCGGGACGACGTTCTTCAGCGACATGTACTCGATGTCGACGAGGTCGAACGTGTTCGGCTGCGTCACCACGCGGCGCGTCACCTCGTCGGTGGTGACGGGGATGTACTCGATGGTGATGCCGAGGTCCTCTTTGACCTTCGCGGCGATCTCGGCGGATTGGTTCACCGCGGTGCCGAGGTAGCGCAGCGTGACCGGGTCCTGGGCGTGAACCGCCGGCGAGAACAGGTTCGAGGAGGCGGCGAGCGCGGTGGTCGCGGTGGCGCCGTAGAGGAACTTGCGGCGGTTCAGACCGCCGGGGCGGCTCGGACGTTCGGTCATAGGTGCTCCATCGTTTCTGCTTGATCTTCCGTGCGCTGTGCCGGCCGCGCCGATCCGCGTGGTGGTGCCGGGTGCAGCGCGGTGAGGGAGTGGGGCGCCACGCGTCGCGCCCCTACGCCGCTGCGCGCGTTTCGTCCGCCTCGGGGCGGCCGAGGACGATCACGTCCCCGTCGCTCCAGTCGATGCCGACGGTGTCGCCTTCGCTTACGGGCCGGGCGAGCATCGCCTCCTCGCCGACCATGGCCGACAGCTCGTCCCCGGCCGAGAGGCGCACCAGCACGTAGTGGCCCTGGTACTCGACCGAGGTCACGGTCGCCGCGCGGCGGCCGCTGTCGACGTCGGTCAGGCGCAGCTTGTCGGCGCGCAGCGAGAACTCGCGGCCCGCTTCGGTCAGCACGTTGTGGGCGCCGATGAACCGGGCGACGAACGCGGTCCTGGGGGTGTCGAACACGTCGCGCGGGGTGCCGGACTGCTCGATGTGACCGTCCTTCATCAGCACCACGAGGTCGGAGAGGGCGAGCGCCTCGTCCTGGCTGTGGGTGACGTGCACGAACGTGATGCCGAGCTCGTGCTGCAGACGCTTCAGCTCGGCGCGCATGCGAAGGCGCAGCGCCGGGTCGAGCGCCGACAGCGGCTCGTCGAGGAGGAGGATCGAGGGGTCGGTGACGAGCGCCCGGGCGAGGGCGACGCGCTGCTGCTGCCCGCCGGAGAGCTCGGCCGGGCGGCGGTGCGCATACTGCGTCATCTCGACGAGCTTCAGCCGCTCCATCGCCTCGTCGCGGCGCTTGGCCTTCCGCATCCCCCGCACCTTGAGCGCGAAGGCGACGTTGTCGAGGACGGTCATGTGCGGGAAGAGGGCGTAGGACTGGAACATCATCGCCGTGCCGCGCTCGGCCGGCGGCAGGCCGGTGACGTTCCGTCCGCCGAGGATGATGTCGCCGTCTGTGGCCACTTCGTGGCCAGCGATCATCCGCAGCGTGGTGGTCTTGCCGCAACCGGAGGGACCGAGGAGGCAACAGTAGGCGCCGGCAGGGACCTTGAGATCGACGCCACGCACTGCCGTGGTGTCGCCATAGCGTTTCGCGACACCGATGAGTTCAAGCTCTGCCTCGTGCAACCGCAGTCCTCCCGTGTGCCGCTATTTGCAGCAAGTCCCATGCCATGGCTTCCGTCAAGGCGGCGCATGGGAGGAGGCGGGCAGGCTCAGGGGAGCGGAATGTCCTGCTGGGTGGGGACGCTGTAGCCGCGCTGCACGGCCGGCCGGTCGGCGAGCTCCAGGTACCAGCGCCTGACGTTCGGGAAGGCGTTGAGGTCGACGCCGTGCCAGGCGAAGCGGGCTGCCCACGGCCAGATCGCGCAATCGGCCACCGAATAGGCGCCGGCCACGCATTCCTGCCCGCCGAGCTGCTTGTCGAGCACACCGTAGAGGCGCTGCGTCTCCTTCAGGAAGCGCTCCTCGCCGTAGTCGGACTTGCCCTTGTTGAAGTGGTGGAAGTGGTGCGTCTGGCCGAGCATCGGGCCGAACCCGCCCATCTGCCACATCAGCCACTCGATCACCCGCCAGCGGGCCTCGCCGGGGGCCGGGAGCAGCTTGCCTGTTTTTTCGGCAAGGTAGAGGAGGATCGCACCCGATTCCATCAGCGACATGCCGGTGTCGGTGTCGACGATCGCCGGGATCTTGTTGTTCGGCGAAATGGCGAGGAAGGCGGGATCGAACTGCTCGTCCTTGCCGATGTTGATCGGGTGGACGTTATAGTCGAGCCCCACCTCCTCGAGCATGATGGACACTTTTTTGCCGTTGGGTGTGCCCCAAGTGTACAGTTCAATCGTCATGGCGGTTCCTCGCGTCGTTTCAGCGCGATGTAGCACGGCCTTGATTGAACAGGCCATATTTTGAGAAAAGCCTTTCACTGCCCATAGGCAGGCCCTTGCTCCCATTGGTCAATCGATTAATATACCAGTCGAAGGAGCGGCGAATGACAGCCGCCCGATGGGAGGACATTATGAAGAGCCATCTCCTGGCCGCCGTGGCGGTCGGTGCCGTATTCGTTGCCGGCTCGGCCAATGCCCAGCAGCTCCGCCTGATGACCGGACCGCAAGGCGGTTCCTGGTACCCGCTCGGCGGCGCGATCCAGAACATCGTCGAGAACAACGTGGACGGCGTCACCGTTCAGGTTCTTCCCGGCGCGGGCATCGCCAACGTGAAGGCCGTGGAGGCCGGCAAGGCGCAAATGGGCTTCGCCAACTCGGTGTCGACCGTGGACGCCATCCAGGGCAACGAGCCGTTCACCGAGAAGGCGACGAACGTGTGCAACGTCGCCACGCTCTACCCGCAGTATTTCCAGGTCATCGCCCTGAAGGACTCCGGCATCGACACGCCGGCCGACCTCGCCGGCAAGGCCGCCGCCGTCCAGCCGAAGGGCAACACCGGCGAGGCGATCACCGCCCACCTGCTCAAGGCGATCGGCACCAACTACGACGCCCTGCCGCGCGTCAACCACGGCTCCTACACCGACGCCGTGTCGCTGATGAAGGACGGCAACGCCGAGTGGTTCACCCTCGGGACGACGGTCCCGGCCGGCGCCGTGATGGACCTCGCCTCCGCCCGTGACATCAAGGTCGTGCCGATCGAGGGCGAGGCGCTCGAGAAGATGCAGGAGCTGAACCCCGGCTACAAGCCGATCACCATCAAGGCCGGCTCCTACCCGGGGCAGGACGAGGACGTCCAGACGATCGGCTACGCCACGCACCTCATCGCCCAGTGCGACCTCGATCCGGACGTCGTCTACAACGTCCTGAAGAACATCTCCGAGCACGTCGGCGACCTCTCCGCCATCGCCAAGGCGATGTCGGGTGCCACGCCGGAGGACATGGGCCGCGACATCGGCGTGCCGCTGCACGACGGGGCCAAGAAGTTCTACGACGAGGCCGGCGCGAGCTGATCGCCTCACTCCAGGGGCCGGCCCGCCTTGCGGGGGCCGGCCACGACGGGTACGCGGCGCGCCCCGACGGATCGCTGATCCGCAGCGCCGCGAACCAGGCACATCCTTGCTGCTGAATGAGTGAAGAGGACGCCGGCGCAAACCGCTGGCGGTGCGCGCCATGCTCAAACGCCTGTCATCGAACTGGGGAGCGACCGCCGTGGCCGGCGTCGCTCTCGCGATGTCGCTCTACCACCTGTGGGTGGCTTTCTTCGGCCCGCCGGACGCCCAGAAGTTCCGTGCGATCCACCTGACCTTCGTCGTCGCGATCGCCTTCCTGATGCTGCCCGGCCGGGGCTATCGGGACCCGGAGACCGGCAAGCCCAACATCTTCGACCTGGTGCTGCTGGGACTCGCCGTGGCATCCGCCGCGTACCCGATCTTCGCCTACGACTACCTCGTCAAGCGCATGTACTACGTGGACGAGCTGACGATCCCGGACTTCATCTTCGGGTCGCTCGCCGTCATCCTGGTGCTGGAGGCGACGCGCCGCGCCGTCGGCTGGGCCCTGCCCGCCACCGCAGCGGCCTTCCTGATCTACACGCTGATCTGGCGCGGCTTCGGCCTCGAGATGACGCTGGACCAGCTCTACCTCACCACCGAGGGCATCTTCGGCATCCCGCTCGGCGTGTCGGCGACGTACATCGTGCTCTTCATCCTGTTCGGCGCGCTCGTCGAGCGGTCAGGGGCGGGCAAGCTCTTCATGGACTTCGCCATGAGCCTCACCGGCCACGCCGCCGGCGGTCCGGCGAAGGTGGCGTGCGTCACCTCCGGCCTCTTCGGCTCGGTCTCGGGGTCGGCGGTCGCGAACGTCATGACGACCGGCGTCTTCACCATCCCGCTGATGAAGCGCATCGGCTACCGGCCGGGCTTCGCCGGGGCGGTCGAGGCGGTGGCGTCGACGGGCGGTCAGATCATGCCGCCGATCATGGGCGCGGCGGCGTTCGTGATGGCCGAGTTCCTCGGCATCGGCTACCTCGAGGTCGCGGCCTTCGCCCTGTTCCCGGCGATCCTCTACTACGTCGCGCTCTTCATGGCGGTCCACTTCGAGGCCAAGCGCACCGGCATGGTGGGCCTGCCGCGCTCGGAGCTGCCCAGCCTGAAGGACACGCTGGCGAGCCGCGGCCACCTCTTCCTGCCGCTGGTCATCATCATCGCGACGCTGCTGATGGGCTACTCCGCGCCGCTCTCCGCGCTGGCGGGCATCGTGTCGGTGGTGCCGACGGCGATGCTGCGCAAGGAGACGCGCAAGGACGTCAACCTCCACATGATCGGCGACGCGCTGATCTCGGGGGCCAAGAACACCGTGCCGGTGGCGCTCGCCTGCGCCTGCGCCGGCATCGTGGTCGGCTGCATCACGCTGACCAACCTCGGCACCGAGTTCACCGGCCTCGTCATCGCGGTCTCGCAGGACTCGCTGGTCCTGGCGCTCGTCCTGACGATGATCGCCGGCATCATCCTCGGCATGGGCATGCCCACGACGCCGGCCTACATCGTCCAGGTCGCGCTGCTGGTGCCGGCGCTGGTGAAGCTCGGCGTCATGGTCGAGGCGGCGCACATGTTCGTGTTCTACTACGCGATCCTGTCGGCGATCACGCCGCCGGTGGCGATGGCGGTCTACGCGGCCAACGGCATCTCGCGCGCCGGCCTCTGGGACACGGGCTTCTCGGCGCTGAAGCTGGGCGCGACGGGCTACATCATCCCGTTCATGTTCGTCTTCGGCCCGTCGATCCTGCTCATCGGCGAGTGGCCGGTGATCGTGACGACGCTCTGCACCGCGCTGATCGGCGTCGTGTGCCTCGCGGCCGGGATGACCGGGTTCCTGATCACCCGCGCCGGGATCGTCGAGCGGCTGCTGCTCCTGGCCGCCGCGCTGGTCCTCATCAAGCCGGGCCTGTGGTCCGACCTGACGGGCATCGGCCTCCTCGTGGTGGTGTTCGCCTGGCAGTACATGACGGGCCGCAAGCCGGAGCTCGCGAGCAAGCCCGCCCAGTAGGCGAGGGCGGCTCAGCAATGCCAAGAGGGCGCGGACCTTCCCGGTCCGCGCCCTTTTTCGTGCCGGCAGGTCTCGCGTGCCGGTCGCCGGCTTAGCCGCGCGCTTCCAGAACCATGTTGAACGGGCTGTCGGCGACCCGCTTCACCTCGGTGAAGCCGGCCTTGTGCAGCACCGAGGTCAGCACCGCCGCCCCCGCCTGAGCGCCGAGCGCGCGGCCGGTCTCCTGCGCCAGCGAGGCGGGAACGCAGATCATCGTCGAGCCGCCGTAGTAGAGCCGTCCGACCGGGTTGAAGTTGTCCTCCAGCCGGTCCGCCGCCTGCGGCTCCACCACCATCAGCGTGCCGCCGGGCGCGAGGGCGCCGCGCACATGCGCGGCCGCGCCGACCGGATCGCCGAGGTCGTGCAGCGTGTCGAAGAAGGCGATCAGGTCGAAGTCGCGGCCGGGGAAGTCCTTCGCCGTCGCCACCTCGAAGCGGACGCGGTCCGCGACGCCGTGGGCGGCGGCATGCTCGCGCGCGGCCGCCACCGAGCCCTCATGGAAATCGTAGCCGGTGAAGGTGGAGTTCGGGAACGCCTCGGCCATCATCACCAACGCAAGGCCATGGCCGCAGCCGATGTCGGCGACGCGCGCGCCCGCTTCGAGGCGCTCCGTCATGCCGCTCAGCGCCGGGATCCAGTTGGTCAGCAGGTCGTTGCGGTATCCGGTACGGAAAAAACGGGCCATTGCACAAAAGAGGCAGCCCTCCCTGTTGTCGTAGTGGACGCCCTCGCCGGTGCGGAAGGCGGCCATCACCGCGTCCGCCTCGCGCGCGATGGACGCGGAAAGCTCCACCGCACCCATCATGAAGACGGGGCTGTCCTCCACGGCGAAGACCATCGCGTGCTCGGCCGGGAGCGTGAAGCGGCGAGTGTCGGGGTCGTACGTCAGGTAGTCGGACGCGGCCTGCTGGGCGAGCCATTCGCGCACGTATCGCTCGGCGCAGCCCGTCTCGGCGGCGAGTTCGGCGGACGTCATCGGCCCCTTGGCGTGGAGCGCCTTGTAGAGGCCGAGCCTGTCGCCGATGCGCGCCAGCGTGATGCTCCCTGCCGCGCCCAGCTCGCCGAGCATGCGGCCGACGAACGCCTCGAGGCGCTGTTCGTCGAGGCGGGCGGTCGTGATTGGCTGATCCATGTGTTCCCCCGTTGGTGTGGCCGGGGCCTTCGCCCCGTTATGGGCCACAACGTGGGGTCGAACACATCGCGTGCTGTGCTGGTCAGCACGGCCGCCGGGCGGCGGCGGACAGGTCGCTCAGGTGAGGAGGCCGGTGTAGTTGCGCGCGAACGTCGTCTGGGCCGAGGCCGAACGCTCGATGTGGGCGAGCTCGGCCTCCTGCAGGCGCTGCTCGAACGCGGTCTGATCGGGGAAGCGATGCAGGAGGTTCGTCATCGAGACCGAGAAGCGGATCGCCGACCAGACACGCTCCAGTGCCCGGTCCGAGTAGGTGTCGAGCGCGGCCGCGTCGCCGGCGAAGTGGGCGGTCAGCACTTCGGCGAGGAGTGCAACGTCGCCGATCGCGAGGTTGAGGCCCTTCGCGCCCGTCGGCGGGACGATGTGCGCCGCGTCCCCGGCGAGGAGGAGCCTGCCCCACCGCATCGGCTCGCACACGAACGCCCTGAGGAGCGCGATGGACTTCTCGATCGACGGGCCGGTGACGAGGCCGTCGGCCGCGTCGTGGGGGAGGCGGCGGCGCAGCTCGTCCCAGAACGCCTCGTCGCTCCAGTTCTCGACGCGCTCGTCCGCCGGTACCTGCACGTAGTAGCGCGACAGATGCGGGTTGCGCATCGAGGCGAGGGCGAAACCGCGCTCGTGGTTGGAGTAGATCAGCTCGTGCGACACCGGCGGCGTCTCGGAGAGGATGCCGAGCCAGCCGAAGGGGAACACCCGCTCGAACTCCGTGCGCTTGCCGGCCGGGATCGACTGCCGGGCGATGCCGTGGAAGCCGTCGCAGCCGGCGACGATGTCGGCCGTCAGCTCGTGCGCGACGCCGTCCTTGCGCCAGGTGACGCGGGGCGCCGTGCCGTCGAGGTCGTGGAGGGCGACGTCCTCGGCCTCGTCGATGATGGTGGCGCCCATCGCGTCCTGTGCCGCGTAGAGGTCCTTGGTGATCTCGGTCTGGCCGTAGACCATCACGGCGCGGTCGCAGCGCTCCGTGAAGTCGATCCGGAACTGGTGGTTCGTGTGGCCAAGTGCCACGCCGTGGTGCACCTCGCCCTCGGCGTCCATGCGCCCGCCGACGCCGGCGCGGCGCAGCGCCTCCACCGAGCCCCACTCCAGGACGCCAGCACGTATGCGCGAAAGGACATGGTCCCGGCTGCGCCGTTCGAGCACGACCGTGGAAACGCCTGCCTTCATGAGGAGCTGGGACAGCAGGAGACCTGCCGGCCCCCCTCCGATGATAGCGGCTTGTGTTCTCATTGGTCTGGTCCTCCCGGCACGATTGTGCAACCGAGGGGGCCTTCCAGGAATGGACGTGGACGCCACCAACTTGCACTATTCGAACATAGAAGCCATCGCAGTCCCCAAGTTTGAACTGTACGGGGAGCGAGCACTTCTGCCGGATGTCCTGCACTGCGAGACGATTGCCGACAGATCCAGCTTGCACGGATGGGCCATCCAGCCCCACCGGCACGAAAGGCTGCATCAATTCCTCCACGTGGCCGAAGGCACAGCGTACGTGAAGCTCGAGGACCGCGAGACGACCCTTCACGGGCCGGGCGTCGTCAACGTGCCCGCCGGCGCGGTGCACGGCTTCCGCTTCTCGCCGGAGACGCGCGGGACGGTCGTCACCGTCCCCGTCGAGGCGCTGGATGCGACCATCGGCGCCTGCCCGATGCTGGCGACGCCGGCCGTGGTCGCCTGCGAGCCGCAGCTCGCCGAGCTCTTCGCCGCGGTCGCCGATGAATTCGCCGCCACCCGGCCGGCACGCACGCAGTGCCTCTCGGCCATGGCGACGCTGATCGCCGCGCGCGTCGCGGGCGGGATCGCGCCGGAGATCGGCGGCGGCGACGGCTCGCCGCTGCTGCGCCGCTTCGAGGCGCTCATCGAGGCGCACTACCGCAGCCACTGGCGCGTCGCGGACTACGCGGCCGCTCTCAAGGTCTCCACCACACACCTGTCGCGCGTGTGCCGGGCGGAGACCGGGGCGGGCGCCTCGCGCGTGATCGAACTGCGCCTCATGAAGGAGGCGCGGCGGCTTCTGGCCTATTCGGCCCACCCGGTCGGGCGGATCGCGGTCGACCTCGGCTTCGTCGATCCCGCCTATTTCACCCGCGCCTTCACGCGCTCGGCGGGGATGACACCGTCCGCCTTCCGCGCCAGAGTTGCCGAAGGCCCCGCGCAGTCGCACCATAGGTAAATCCACTCCGGCGCCCTCGCGACACTTGGCGGGGGAGGTCGGCGTGCCGGCGGCTCCCATATGTCCGCGTGGACCCTTCCGCGCCCGGACGAGCCGCGGCATCGCGCCGACGGACCACCTTGCGCCGGAAACCGGGACCGTTCGCTCGATCGGCCCCACCCGTACTATGGACCGCGCCGCCGCCGGCCGAGCTCCGGCTCACCGCAGCGACCGGGCGGCTGGCGAAAAGGCACGTTGAGTGAAGCCGATCATCCGCACGCCCGATCCGGAGTCCCTGCCGGACGTCGAACCTCTCGCCCGCGTCTTCGGCCCGTTCGAGCGCATGGTGGACCCGTTCGCCGACTATGGGGACACCCGTCCCCCCTCGACGCTGGTCGCCTTCCTCAAGTGGAGCCTGCGCGACGTGCGCTGGACGATCGCACTCCTCGCCTTCTTCTCGCTGGCCGTCGGGGCGACGGAGGGCCTGACGTTCTACCTCGTCGGCGGCCTCGTCGACCGCGCGACCGAGGCGGGGCCGGAGCGGCTCTTCGCCGAGGAATGGAAGTGGCTCCTCGGGATCCTCGTCATCGTCGTCATCGGCAAGCCGATCACGACGCTGGGGCAGAGCGCGATGTCCTCGCTCGCCATCGGGCCGGGCCTCAACCCGATGTCGATCTGGCGCCTGCACCGGCACACGCTCGGCCAGTCCATGCGCTTCTTCGAGGAGGACTTCACCGGCCGCATCGCCCAGAAACAGACGCAGACCTCGAACGCGCTCACCTCCGTCGTGATCGACTCGCTGTCCTCGCTCGGCATGCTGGGGGCCTACATCGTGACGATCACGCTTCTGCTGGCGGCGGCGGAGCCGCTGCTCGCGGCGGTGGTGGTGGTGTGGACCATCGGTTTCGCCTTCGCGCTGCGGTGGGGCGTGCCGCGCATCCGCGCCCGCGCCAAGGCGAGGGCGGCGGCCCGCGCCATGGTGACCGGCCAGCTCGTCGACAGCCTCAGCCACATCAAGACGGTGAAGCTCTTCGCCCACGCGAACCGCGAGCAGGAGGCCGCGCGCAAGGCGATCGCCACCTTCCGCAAGACAGGCATCGAGTTCGGCCGCTCGATGATGGCGATGCGGATGATCCTGACGGTGATGAACGTCCTGCTCACGCTGGCGCTCATCGGCATCGCGCTGTGGCTCTACCACGTGGGCGCCGGGACCATCGGCGTGATCGCCATGGCCTCCATCATGACCCTGCGGCTGACGGCGATGTCGAACTGGATCGCGCAGTCGGCGCTGTCGATCTTCGGCGAGCTCGGCACGATCGAGGACGGGGCGCACACGCTCTCCCCGCCGCACGACATCGTCGATGCGCCGGACGCGGTGGACCCGAAGGCGACGCGCGGCCACGTCGATTTCCAGAACGTCACCTTCCGCTACGGCCGGCCCATCGGCGGTGTCGCGGGCCTGTCGCTGGACATCGCGCCGGGCGAGAAGGTGGGGCTCGTCGGCCGATCGGGTGCCGGCAAGTCGACGGCGGTGTCACTGCTCCTGCGGCTCCACGACGTGGAGGAGGGGCGCATCCTGCTGGACGGCACGGACATCCGCGACCTGTCGCAGGACGGGCTGCGCCGCGCGATCGCGACGGTCACGCAGGAGACCGCGATCTTCAACCGCTCGGCGCTCGACAACATCCTCTACGGCCGCCCGGAGGCGGGACGGGAGGCGGCGGTCGCAGCGGCCCGCCGCGCGAAGGCGCACGACTTCATCACCGACCTCGCCGACATGAAGGGCCGGCTCGGCTACGAGGCGCACCTCGGCGAGCGCGGCGTGAAGCTCTCCGGCGGCCAGCGCCAGCGCATCGCGCTCGCGCGCGCCATCCTCAAGGACGCGCCGGTTCTGGTGCTGGACGAGGCGACGAGCGCGCTCGACTCGGAGGTCGAGGCCGACATCCAGGAGGCGCTGACGGAGGTCATGGCAGGCAAGACCGTGATCGCCATCGCGCACCGCCTGTCGACCATCGCGGCGATGGACCGCATCGTCGTGCTCGACGCCGGCCGCGTCGTCGAGAGCGGCCCGCATGGCGAGCTGCTCGACCGGGGCGGTCTTTATGCCGAGCTCTGGGCCCGCCAGTCCGGAGGCTTCCTGCAGGCGGCGGAGTAGGCCGCCTCAGTTGGTCGCCGGGATCGTCCCGGCGTAGGCGTTGACGCCGATGGCGATGGGGCCGCCGAAGTGCAGCTCCGGCAGCCGCTCGAACGCGGGGCGGGCGAAATAGAAGCCCTGGAACAGCTCGACTCCCATGTCGACGAGGAAGCCGAATTCCTCGTTCGTCTCGATCCCCTCCGCGACGATCGCGATGTCGAGGTCGCGGGCGGTGGCGAGGATCCCGCCGACGATCGCCTGGCGCACCCGGTCGTGCTGGATCTCGTGGACGAGGTGCCCGTCGAGCTTCACGACGTGCGGCACGAAGTCGGCGAGGAAGCGCAGCCCCGCGAAGCCCGCGCCGAAGTCGTCGATGGCGGTGGTGAAGCCGCAGGAGGAATAGTGCCGGGCGATCCGCCTCAGGTGGGCGATGTCGGCGACGCGCTCGTGCTCGGTGAACTCGAACATCAGCCGCTTGAGGGGGAAGCCGTGCTCCTTCGCCGCCCGCAGGGTCGCGCGCAGGCACCGCACGGGGTCGTAGATGGCGTTGGGCATGATGTTGAGCGAGAGCCGCGCGTCCGTCTCGCCGAAGAGCCGGGCGGCCATCTCGATCGCCTTGACGCGGGCCTGCTGGTCGAACTGGTACCGGTTCGTGGTGTCCAGCCGGGAGAGGATGGTCTCGGCGCCTTCGCCCTCGGGCCCGCGCACGAGCGCCTCGTAGGCGAAGACCGAGCGGGTCATCACGTTGACGATCGGCTGAAAGGCGAACGAAAATTCGAAGCCCAGGCTGTCGCCGGATTGGCATTGGTCACAAAAGTCTCGCGGCATCGCCGAACGCGCTCCCAGTCCGTCCGCCCTGCCTAGCAGGCGAGACTGGCGGCAGCGTTGCCTGCGACGGCGTCAGCGCGGGAGGCGGGCGAGGATCTCCTGCGCGCCGACGCTCGGCGCAAGGTTGCCGGACCTGACGGCGTCGGTCGTGGCGGCGAGCGCGTCGCCGGCATACTGCGCGAGGTAGGCCTGGAGGCCGTCGGCGATCATGTCGCGCATCCAGACGACGTTCTGTTCGCGCCGCCGCACGTCGAGGGCGCCCGAGGACGCGAGTCGGTCGCGGTGCCCGACGATCGATGCCCACAGCGCGGCGAGCTTCTCGCCGGTGCGGGCGGAGACGGTGAGGACCTCCGGCGGCGCGTCGGTGGCGAGGATCTTCACGGCGCTGATCAGCTCGGCGGCCGCGATGCGCGCGGCCGAGACCGCGTCGCCGTCCGCCTTGTTGACGGCGATGATGTCCGCACGCTCCAGAAGGCCCTTCTTGATGCCCTGCAGCTCGTCGCCCGCGCCGGGCAGCATCAGCGCGAGGTACGTGTCGACCATGTCCGCCACGGCGAGCTCGGACTGCCCGACGCCCACGGTCTCGACGATGATCACCGTGAAGCCAGCGGCCTCCGCGAGCAGCATCGCCTCGCGCGTGCGGGCCGCGACGCCACCGAGCGATCCGGCCGAGGGGGAGGGGCGGATGAACGCCTCGCGCCGCGCAGAAAGGTTCGCCATGCGCGTCTTGTCGCCGAGGATGGCGCCGCCGGTGCGCGTCGAGGAGGGGTCGATGGCGAGAACCGCGACGCGCTCGCCCTGCTCGATCAGCATCGTGCCGAGGGCGTCGATGAGCGTCGACTTGCCGACGCCCGGGACGCCGGTGATACCGACGCGCAGGGCCTTGCCGGTGGCCGGCAGAACCTCCTGGATCAGCGCGGCGGCGTCGGCGCGGTGCTCGGCCCGGCGCGATTCGACGAGGGTGATCGCGCGCGCCAGGGCCGCGCGTTCCCCCGCGCGGACGCGGACGGCGAGGTCGGTCAGCTCTTGGCGTGCCACACGATCCGCTGCAGTTCGGCGCGTTGCAGGTCCTCGGACGAGGGGAGCTCGTCGAACGGACCGTCATATTGCGGGATGGAAAACACGAGCTGGATATGGGGCGCGCCGCGCGCCTTGCACACCGCCATGCCGCGCCAGAGCGACTCGCCGTTGCGGCAGTCGCGGCGGGAGACGCGGGCCTGCGCCATCGTCATGCCGATCCGCTCGCCGTTGGGGCCGATGAGGTGCTGCGAGACGCCGTGGATCTCGCCGATCGTGTTGTTCGGACCCTTGAAGAACTGCACCGCCTGCACTTCGCCGATGAACGCGGCCTGCGTCCATTCGGTCCGCGTCTCGTTCGCGGTCTGGATCGAACGGATCTCGGCGTTCGGCGCGACGACCGACATCGCATCTTCGCGGAACGGCGTGCCGGTGCGCAGCGTGCCGATCCCGTCGTCGGTCATCTGGAGCCAGGTGTCGGACGAGACCCGGTCCGCCGAGAGCGGTTCGGCCGCGACACATCCACCGAGTGCGGCACAAGCGAGGAGAAGAGGAAGAAATCGAGACATGTTCAGAACGCCCAGGAGGCCAAAGCGTCCGCACCCTGTGCATTGCACCCTTGAACGAAGCCCGAAGCGCTTGTGCGCAATTGTTCGGACCGGCGGGCAGCGGGCAAGCCTCGTTGTCGCACGTTGCCAATTCGCCACAATACCGTCCACCAAAAAAGCGCCGCTCCGGAGAGACCGGAGCGACGCGACCGACTGAAATCAATTCGGTCTAAATTGAGCCACACGCCGAAAACCATTGGCTGTGGGCCGCTCCCGGGCCGGCTTCGCCTTGAAAATCGGAACGAAGCGTGCCCGGGCAACTCCAACGGGATACTGAAACGACCGCAGACACTGAAAACCGATCCGTCCGCGGTGTCGGTGGGCGCTGTGCCCTTCGACACCACTGATATGGTCCCGTTGAGCCGCGAATGCTGTGGTCTGCATCACACTTCGGATGATCGAGGCCGCGTCAGGCGCCCGGGGCGTGCGGACCCGCGCGACGCCAGGGCCTCGCCGTTCCTGCGCAACGCCTTCATCGCGGCGATGGACTACTGCGACGGCGCGCCGGACCAGCCGGTCATCGGCATCGCCAACACCACACCTCCGGCGACAACGCCTGCCACCGCGACACGCCGGGCATCATCGAGGCGCTGAAGCGCGGCATCACGCTGGCGGGCGGGCCGCCGGTGGACGTCACCATCGTGTCGGGGCGCGAGGCGGGGACGTCCCGAAGCCCCGAGACGGGTCGGCCCCGCTTGGGGGGCGGCGGCAGCACGCACAGGTTCGTGAACGCTGCGGTTAACGTGTGGGGTGTGACGCTCCACACAGCCCGATCGCGCGGGCGGCGCGATCTGCTCCGTCATGGCGCCCTGACAGAGGGGGCCGCAACCGGAGAACGAGCATGGACAACAAAAGCCATTTCGACGTCTTCGTTGACCGCGACTCGCTGATGGGACCTGGATCGGAGCTGTCCTGGCGCAGCTTCAATCCGCAACCCGACCCGCCCATCGACGAGCGGGGCCTCAACCCGCAGCCGATCCCGCCCGGTGAGTTCGTGGGGCTCAATCCGCAGCCGATCCCTCCGGGGGAGATTGCCGGGCTGAACCCGCAACCGATCCCTCCCGGCGAGTTCGTCGGCCTCAACCCCCAGCCGATTCCGCCGGGCGAGCTGGTGGGCTTCAACCCCCAGCCGGAGCCGCCACCGTTCGACTTCGGCACCGTGGGCTTCAACCCCCAGCCGGAACCGCCGCCGTTCGACTTCGGCATCTTCGGCTTCAATCCGCAGCCGGAACCGCCCGCGGCCGGCGATCTCTTCCTCTTCTGAGGATGTCGGCCCCGGTTCGCTCAGGCGGATCGGGGCTTTCGTTCAGGGCTCGAGTTGCCGCGGACCGAAGGCGTGTGGGAGGAGCTCGCCGAGGGTGAGCGCGAGGACGCTGCTGCCGTCCGCGTCACCGATGATGACGCGCGCCTCGGGACCGGCGAACTCGTTGAGGACCTGCCGGCAGCGCCCGCACGGCGTGGCGAGCGCCGGTGCCGTCGGCGTCGCGGCGCGGTAGCCGACGACGGCGACATGGGTGAGGCGGCGCACGCCCGCGACGGCGGCCGCCATCGCCGCGTTGGTCTCGGCGCAGAGCGACAGGCCGTAGGAGGCGTTCTCGACATTGGCGGCGGTGAAGACGCGGCCGTCCTCCGCCCGGATCGCGGCGCCGACGTGGAAGCCCGAATACGGGGCGTACGCGCGCGCCGCGACCTCGCGGGCGGCCGCGAGGAGGGCGGTCTCGTCGGCCGAGAGCTCGGCCATCGCTACTCGGCGGCCTGGCGC
This sequence comes from Acuticoccus sediminis, assembly GCF_003258595.1. Lineage (NCBI taxonomy): Bacteria > Pseudomonadati > Pseudomonadota > Alphaproteobacteria > Hyphomicrobiales > Amorphaceae > Acuticoccus > Acuticoccus sediminis. The sequence goes on along the minus strand of NZ_QHHQ01000005.1, from coordinate 272,999 downwards.
GGGACGTAGCCGAGCCGGCGGTTCAGCTCCAGGATGAGCCCCTCCGCGGCGTCGGCGATGACCGTGCCCGGCGGGAAGATCGCCGCGGCGCCCATCTCCTTCAGCTCCGCGACGTCGCCCGGGGGGATGACGCCGCCGATGGCGATGAGGACGTCGCCGGCGCCCTCCTTGGCGAGCGCCGCCTTCAGCTCCGGCAGGAGCGTCAGGTGCGAGCCGGCGAGGGACGAGACGCCGACGATGTGGACGTCGTTGTCGACGGCCTGGCGGGCGCATTCCTCGGGGGTGGCGAAGAGGGGGCCGATGTCGACGTCGAAGCCGAGGTCGGCGAACGCGGAGGCGATGACCTTCTGGCCGCGGTCGTGCCCGTCCTGGCCCATCTTGGCGACGAGGATGCGCGGGCGACGGCCGTCGGCCTCCGCGAAGGCGTCGGCCATGCGGCGGACGTCGTCGATGCGCTTGCCCATCTTCCCGGCCTCCCGTTTGTAGACGCCGGTGATCGCCTTGATCTCGGCGGTGTGGCGGCCGAAGGCGCGCTCCATGGCGTCGCTCATCTCGCCGACGGTGGCGTGCGCGCGGGCCGCGTCGATGCAGAGCGCGAGGAGGTTGCCGCCGCCCTTCGCGCCGTTCTCCAGCGCGGCGAGTGCGGCCTTGGTGGCGACTTCGTCCCGCTCGGAGCGCAGCTTCTCCAGCTTGGCGAGCTGGCGGCGGCGCACGTCGGCATTGTCCACCTTGAGGACGTCGACGCCGGGGTCGACGTCGGGCTTGTACTTGTTGACGCCAACGACGGTCTGCTCGCCGGAATCGATCTTCGCCTGGGCGCGCGCGGCCGCCTCCTCGATGCGCAGCTTGGGCGTGCCGGCCTCGATCGCCTTGGCCATGCCGCCGAGGCTCTCGACCTCCGCGATGTGGGTCATGGCGCGGGCGACGAGGTCGTGCGTCAGCCGCTCCACCGCGGGCGCGCCGCCCCAGGGGTCGATGAAGCGCGTCGTGCCGCTCTCCTCGGCGATGACGAGCTGCGTGTTGCGGGCGATGCGGGCGGAGAAGTCCGTCGGCAGGGCAAGAGCCTCGTCGAGCGCGTTGGTGTGGAGCGACTGGGTGCCGCCCTGGGTCGCGGCCATCGCCTCGATCATGGTGCGGGCGACGTTGTTGTAGACGTCCTGCGCCGTCAGCGACCAGCCGGAGGTCTGGCAGTGCGTGCGCAGGGACGTGGAGCGCGGGTCCTTCGGCCCGAACTCCTTCTGCACCAGCGAGGCCCAGAGGTAGCGGGCGGCGCGCATCTTCGCGACTTCCATGAAGAAGTGCATGCCGATCGCCCAGAAGAACGAGAGGCGCGGCGCGAAGCTGTCGACGTCGAGGCCCGCCGCGACGCCGGTGCGGATGTACTCGAGGCCGTCGGCGATGGTGTAGGCGAGCTCGAGGTCCGCCGTCGCTCCGGCCTCCTGCATGTGGTAGCCGGAGATCGAGATCGAGTTGTACCGCGGCATGTGCTCGGCGGTGTAGGCGAAGATGTCCGACACGATCCGCATCGACGGGCGAGGCGGGTAGATGAACGTGTTGCGGACCATGAACTCCTTCAGAATGTCGTTCTGAATGGTTCCGGAGAGGGCCTTCTGCGGGACGCCCTGCTCCTCCGCCGCGACGATGTAGAGGGCCAGGACCGGCAGAACGGCCCCGTTCATCGTCATCGACACGGACATCTGGTCCAGCGGGATCCCGTCGAAGAGGGTCCGCATGTCGAGGATCGAGTCGATCGCGACGCCCGCCATGCCGACGTCGCCGGTGACGCGCGGGTGGTCCGAATCGTAGCCGCGGTGGGTGGCGAGGTCGAACGCCACCGAGAGGCCCTTCTGACCCGCGGCGAGGTTGCGGCGGTAGAAGGCGTTGGACTCCTCGGCGGTCGAGAAGCCGGCGTACTGGCGGATCGTCCAGGGCTTCTGGACATACATCGTCGGGTACGGCCCGCGGATGTAGGGCGCCTTGCCGGGGACGCTGTCGAGGGGGAGGCCCTCGACCGCGTCGGCGCCGGTCATCGGGGCGATGGCGATTCCTTCGGCCGTCATCCAGGGCTCGCCCGCGGCGGGCGCCCGGGCGGCGGCTTTCCTGTAGGCGAGGGTGCGGAAGTCAGGGACCATGGGTCAGCCTCCGAAGGACGCCGCGACGCGCGAGGGCGTCAGCGGGGGACAGGTGGCCGCGTCGGCAGGCGGCGCGATCGCGAGATCGGCGAGGCTCGAGCCGTCGGCGCTCGCCGCCTTGAGGCTCGCGAAGTCGCCGGCGGCGAAGGTGCCGGTGGGGAGCGGCGAGGCGGCCGGCTCCGGCGGCACCGGGGTCGCGGTCGTCGGCGGATGGATCGTGACGCCGATCATGACACGGTCCTTCGCCGCGAGCTTCTTTTCCGCGGACGCGCGGTCGGAGGCGACCATCTCGGCGACCTTGCCGCTCGCCACCGCGTCGCCCTCGCTCTCGAAGAGCTGGAAGCGCGTCCACGCGGCCTCGGCGAGGGCGTCGGTGTAGGCCTCGACCGCGCCCGACCCGGCACCCGCGTCAGACAGGCGGCCGACGTGGGACTCCTCGATGAGGAGCGACTGGATGTTGCGGGCCATGCGGCGGGCGAAAGGGCTCGCCTCGGCGTCGAAGGGGAGCACCGAGACGCTGTCCGCCCCGCCGACACCGGCGGCGAAGGTCGCGATGGTGAGGCGCAGGAGGTTCGTCTGCGGGTCGGAGTAGGCGAGCATCCGCCGCGCCGTCTCGCCGTGCAGCACGAGCGGGGCGTCGGAGCCGCACGCGTCGGCCACGAGGCGGTGCAGACGCCGCGCGGCGCGGAACTTGGCGATGGTCGCGAACTGGTTCTCGTTCGCCGACAGCGCCATCGACGTCGCGGCGAGCGCATCGGCGGCCGCGAGGCCGCCTGCGTCGGCGAGGCGCAGCATCGCGGCGAGGCTGTGCAGCGCGAAGGCGAGCTCGGTGGCGGGGGCGGCGCCGGCCTCGGCGGCGATGCGTCCGTCGGCGAGGAGGGCGGTGCCGGGCGCGCCGATCGCCTTTACGCCGGCGACGGCGTCGGCGAGCGCGGACGGGTCGGACCACGTCGGCGCGATGCCGGTGAAGGCGAAGGTGCCGACGGGGTCGATGCCGGCGTGGAGCGCGGCGGGCCGGGTGCCGCGCTTGTCCGCGAGCGCCGCGACCATGGCGGCGGCGGCGAGCGCGCCGTGGCCGGCCTCGAGGCGGAGCGGGACGATGTCTAGCATCACCCCGCCGAGCGCGGCGTCGAGCTCGCCGAGACTGCCGATGGCGAGGCCGCGGCCGAAGGCGGACGGCGCTCCGGCGAAGACGAGGGCGAGGGCGGCGACGCCGTTCTCGAGGTCGGTCCTGGCCTGCTCGGCGGCGTCGGCCGCGTCGGCGCGGGCGACGACCTGCCATGGGCCGAGCGTCGGACGGCCGAGATAGGAGGGGTCCGCGGCCGCGAAGAGCGGGCCCAGTCGGATGCCGCTCGCGGTCTCGGTATCGAGCGTGTCAAGGCTTTGGCCTTTCAACGCCTTTTCGGCCAGCGGCCGCCAGGCCCCCAGCAACGACTCTTGCGCTGTGCTACTCATATTGCTTTCCCCCCGGGTGCATTATTGTCAGACGACCCCGGAAGGCAACCTGAAGGACCCTCATGAACATCGACGCGATCCTGAAGCGCATCGACGACAACATCGACGAGAGCCTGGAGCGCCTGTTCGCCCTGCTCAGGATCCCGTCGATCTCGACCGATCCCGCCTACGACGAGCAATGCCGCGAAGCCGCCCACTGGCTCAAGGAGGACCTGGCGGCGCTCGGTTTCCTGGCGGAGGTGCGTGACACGGACGGCAAGCCCATGGTCCTCGCCAAGCCGGCGGAGCCGACCACGGGCGACAAGCCGCACATTCTTTTCTACGGCCACTACGACGTGCAGCCGGTCGACCCGCTGGAGCTGTGGGACGAGGACCCCTTCGCGCCGCGCATCGTCACCCGTGAGGACGGCTCGAAGATCATCGTCGCGCGCGGGGCCTGCGACGATAAGGGGCAGCTCATGACCTTCATCGAGGCCATGCGCGCAATCCTCGCCGTCGAGGGACGCCTGCCGGTGCCGGTGTCGGTGCTCATCGAGGGCGAGGAGGAGTCCGGCTCGCCGAGCCTTCCCGGCTTCCTGGCGAAGTCCGGCGAGGAGATCCGCTGCGACGCGGCCTTCGTGTGCGACACCGGGATGTGGGACGCCGAGACGCCGGCGATCGCGCTCAGCCTGCGCGGCCTCGTCGGCGACGAGATTACCGTGAAGTGCGCCAGCCGCGACCTGCATTCCGGCCAGTTCGGCGGTCCGGCCCGCAACCCGAACCACGTGCTGGCGAGCATCCTCGCCGCCCTCCACGACGAGACCGGCCGCGTCACCGTGCCCGGTTTCTACGAGGGCGTGACCGAGACGCCTGCCGAGACGATGGAGAACTGGGCCGGCCTCGACATGACGGCCGAGAAGTTCCTCGGACCGATCGGCCTCGAGACGCCGGCGGGCGAGGAGGGGCGGACCGTCCTCGAGCAGGTCTGGGCGCGTCCGACGCTGGAAGTGAACGGCATGTGGGGCGGCTACACCGGCACGGGCTTCAAGACCGTGATCCCCGCCGAGGCGCACGCGAAGGTCTCCTTCCGCCTCGTCGGCGACCAGGATCCCGACAAGCTCCGCGAGGCCTTCCGCGCCTTCGTGCGCGAGCGGGTGCCGGCGGACTGCACGGTCGAGTTCAAGAAGCACGGCAACGGCCCGGCCTTCCGCGTGCCGTCCGACTGGCCGATCCTGAAGATCGGCGAGGAGGCGCTGAACGCGGAGTGGGGCAAGCAGACCGCCATGGTCGGCATGGGCGGCTCCATCCCGATCGTGCACGACTTCAAGTACGGCCTCGGGATGGACACGCTGATGATCGGCTTCGCGCTCGAGGACGACAACGTCCACTCGCCGAACGAGAAGTTCAACCTGTCCTCGTTCCACAAGGGCATCCGCTCCTGGGCGCGGGTGTTGGCCGCGCTCTAGACCGTGCAGGCCCGGACCGCCGCGGACTGCGGCGGCCCGACGGTCGTTTCCGGGAGGACCGGCGCTCCCGGCCGGGGACGAAAGAGCGCGCGTTGCCGGCGCGCTCTACCGGCGCGGCGGCGTGTGTGCGACACTCCGCGGGACGGACTTGGTGCGGCCGGCGCGGACGGACGCGGCGGCGCCTCTGGGATGGGTGGACCTCCCGCGGCAACGCGACATTAACCAGTCCTCGTAACATTTGAGAAAGCATAGTTTCTAAAGGCCAACGCATGAGATCGCCGCTTCCTGCTGCGTTCCTCGCCCTCGTCGCGGTACTTCTCGCCGGGTGCCAATCGTCGAAGACGACCGGTTTCGCCTACAACAACCCGACAACCCTCACCATCGCCGCACCGACGGCCCCGGCTCCGGTCTATTCCGCGCCGCCGGTCTACTCGGCTCCGCCGTCGACCGCCGGCGCGCCGCAGTGCGGCCCGGTCCCGCAGCAGCCCGGCATGCTCGCCGGCCGCACGCTGCCGGTGAGCCGCGTCAGCGACATCAAGCTGGCGCGCGGCGAAGTGGTGCTGACCTTCGACGACGGGCCGCGCCCCGGCACGACGCCGCACATCCTCGACACCCTCGACGCGGCCGGCGTGAAGGCGACGTTCATGATGGTCGGGCAGATGGCCGAGGCCCATCCCCAGCTCGTGCGCAAGGTGGCCTCGCGCGGGCACACCATCGGCTCGCACTCCTACGACCACGCCAACCTGAAGCGGATGAGCCGGGCCGACGCGCTCGCCGAAATCGGGCGCGGGGAGCGGGCGATCGCGGCGGCGCTGAGCGGCACCGGCCATGGCCTCTCGCCGTTCTTCCGCTTCCCCTACCTCGCCGACACGCCGGGGCTGCGCAGCGCCATGGCCCAGCGCGGCACGGTGGTGATCGACGTCGACATCGACTCCAAGGACTACCTGCGCACCGACGGTACGACGGTGATGAACCGCACCCTGGCGGAGCTTCGCCAGCGCGGGCGCGGCATCATCCTGTTCCACGACATCCACCCGCGCACCGCGTCGATGCTGCCGGGATTCCTGAATGCGCTGCAGAGCGAAGGCTTCAGGGTCGTGCGGCTGGTCCCGGGCGGGGCGACCGCCTGCGGTGGCCGCACCTCGTAGGCCGCACGCGGGCTCGGCACGGGCCCGCTGCACCGCAAGGCCGTCGCGCGGTCAGCCGGCGAGTGGTCAGCCGGCGAGGGCGGTGCCGGCCTCCGCCGCCTCGTAGGCCTCGGACGCCTCGAGCCACGCCTCCTCGGCGGCCTCGCGGGCGCGGACCCACTGGGCGCGATCCTTGGAGATCTGCGCCGCCTTGGCGGGGTCCCTGGTGTAGAGCGCCGGGTCCTCGAGCCTGGCGTCGAGCCGGGCGATCTCCGCCTCCGCCCTGGCGATCTCCTTCTCCGCCGCCTGCACCTGCTTGCGCAGCGGGGCGAGCTGGGCCCGCGCCTCGGCGGCTTCGCGGCGGCGGTCGGCGGCGCTGACCTTGTCGGCCGGCTTCTCGTCGCCCGCCTTGCCCTTGCGGGCGTTGCCGAGGATCAGCGCGCGGTAGGCCTCCATGTCGTCGTCGAACGGGCTCACCGTCCCGTCCGCCACGAGCCACAGGCGGTCGACGCACGCCTCCACGAGGTAGCGGTCGTGGCTGATGAGGATCACGGCGCCCTCGTAGCCGTTGATCGCCTCGACCAGGGCGGCTCGCGAGTCGATGTCGAGGTGGTTGGTCGGCTCGTCGAGGATGAGGAGGTTGGCACCCCCCATCGTCGCGAGGCCGAGGAGGAGCTTGGCCCGTTCGCCGCCCGAGAGGTCCTTGGCGGGCGTGTCCATCCGCTCGCCGGGGAGGCCCATCTGGGCGACGCGCGCCCGCACGTCCTTCTCGTCCTCCTCGAACTTCAGCCGGGCCTGGACGTGGGCGACCGGCGTCTCCTTCGGCCGCAGCTCGTCGAGCTGGTGCTGGGCGAAGTAGGCGATCTGCATCCGGTCGGCGCGGGTGACGGAGCCTTCCATCGGGTCGAGGCGACCGGCGAGCAACTTGGCGAGCGTCGACTTGCCGTTGCCGTTGGCGCCAAGCAGCGCGATCCTGTCGTCGTCGTCGACGCGGATGTTCACCCGCCGCAGCACCGACTTGCCGTCGTAGCCGAGGACGACGCGGTCGGCCGCGATGATCGGCGGCGACAGGGCGCGCTTCGGGTTGGGGATCCTGATGGGTGGCATCGTCTCGTCGAGCACCGGCTCGATCGCGCCCATCTTCTCCAGCTTCTTGATGCGGCTCTGCGCCTGCTTGGCCTTGGAGGCCTTGTAGCGGAAGCGGTCGACGAAGGACTGCAGGTGCGCCCGCTCCACCGCCTGCTTCTCGGCCCGGCGGGCCTGCAGCTCGGCCTTCTCCCGGCGCTGGCGCTCGAACTCGGAGTAGTTGCCGCGGTAGGCGACGAGCTTGCCGTTGTCGACGTGGACGATCTGCCGGGCCACGCTGTCCAGCATGTCGCGGTCGTGGCTGATCACGATGACGGTGTGCGGGTAGCGCTGGAGATAGGTCTCCAGCCACACGGTGCCTTCGAGGTCGAGGTAGTTGGTCGGCTCGTCGAGGAGCAGGAGGTCCGGCTCCAGGAAGAGGATCGCCGCGAGGGCCACGCGCATCCGCCACCCGCCCGAGAAGGACGAGCAGGAGCGCCGCTGCGCCGCGTCGTCGAAGCCGAGGCCGGCGAGGATCGACGCCGCGCGCGACTCGGCCGAATAGGCGTCGATGTCGGCGAGGCGGTTGTGGATCTCGCCGATGCGGTGCGGGTCGGTGGCCGACTCGGACTCGGCGAGGAGGGCGGTGCGCTCGGTATCGGCGGCGAGCACGGTCTCGATCAGCGAGGCCTCGGTGCCCGGCGCCTCCTGCGCCACGCGGCCGATGCGCTGGCCCTCGGCGAGGGAGATGTCGCCGGATTCGGGCGAGAGGTCGCCGCAGATGAGGTTGAAGAGCGTGGTCTTGCCGCAGCCGTTACGCCCGACGAGACCGACCTTGGCGCCGGCCGGCACGATCGCGTCCGCCCCCTCAAGGAGAGTGCGTCCGTCGATGCGGTAGGTGAGGTTGCGGATCGTCAGCATGGCGCGCCTTATCGCGCCTGTGCCGGCCCCAACGCAAGGTCGCGAAGGCCACACCAGACCCGCACTTTGACGTGGGTCTCGCCGGCGCCCGCGACGGGCTCAGAAGCGGATGCACTCGGGGTGTTTGACGTAGAGCTGGTGGATCACCATGAGGTGCAGCGCCGAGCCGAAATAGGTCTCGGGGGTGACGTTGAGGAGGTCGGCCGGAATGGGGTTGCCGTCCGCCACGCAGTCCACCGCCGCGGCGATGAGCCGGTAGCCGCTCCCGGTGAGGTCGCCGACCCTCTCGCCGCGCTTCGGATCGTAGATCCCCGGCATGCCGCCGTTCATCTTGAGGCGGTTGTCGATGATGTCGACGTAGTCCCGGTTCGACGCCCACGGGACGGCGAGCATGTTCACCGGACCGCGCACCGCGTCGTACGACGCCTTGACCGGGAAATTGCGTGCCGGGACCGGGTGCTCCGGATCGGCGACGGAGGTCCAGTCGCTCGGCGTCCATGCCTCGATGACGTACCGGTAGAAGCCCCACCCGTCGGCGATCGCCTCCTTCCAGGGATAGCCGGGGGCGAGGTCGGCGACGATCTGCATGATGTCGAAGTGGTAGTAGGAGAGGTTGATGACCGGCCCGTCCGGCTGCGACGGCGGCATGAAGCCGACCTTGCCGGGCAGCATCACGACGTGCCCCTTGTGCCTCACGAGGACGGACCGGCCCAGCGAATCCGCGGTCCTGGCGGCGTCGCCGAGGTAGTCCCCCCGGTTCCAGCGCCTGGCGGCGACGCTCAGGGTGGCGGCGATGATGAGGTCGGCGTCGGTCGCGTTGTTGCGGTCGACGACACCCTGGCCGGGCACGTAGCGCCAGGCGTGCAGTCCGTCGGCGTTGCGCAGCGTGCGCCTCGTCCAGCCCCAGATCGTGTCGAAGAGCTCCGGCGCGTTCGCCGCGAGGGCGATCGCCATTCCGTAGGCCTGGCTCTCCGAGTGGCTGATGCCACCGTTCTCCGGATCGAAGATCCGCCCCTCCGGCGCCATGTAGGACTGGAAGAATCCGGCCGCCTGGTGCTGGTACCAGGCGTAGAATTCCGGGCTCATCTCGCTGGCGATCGGGCCCTGGTAGAGGTCCTGGGCACGGACCGGCGCCGTCTCCGCGCCCGAGAGGGCGACGAGCAGCACCATGGTCCACAGGGTCGAGCGCGACATCCGTCCCATCCTTCGCTGGCGGTTCCCTCTTTATAGGCACGGCGGGCGGCGGCGTCCGGAGGGAAAAGGCCTGCGGCCGCCGCTGGGTCGGGGCGCCTTCATGCCCTACCTGTCCGCGAACGCGGGTCGGAGACGGGGGAGCGGCATGGCGCAGGGGAAGAAGCCGGCGGGCCGGGCGACGGCCGCCGCCGGGCCGCGACGCACCGCGAAGGCCCGCCCGCCGCTGCAGGCGGGGCCGGACGGGGTGGTGCTCCTCGCAGGCGGCAACCCGCAGATCGCGATGGCGGACGGGGATGCGCCGGTGCAGCGGTACATCGCGGCCATGCCCGGCTGGAAGAGCGACCTCGGCCGCCGCCTCGACGCGCTGATCGTGCGGGCCGTTCCGGACGTCCGCAAGGCGGTGAAATGGAACTCGCCGCTCTACGGGGCCGAGGGAAACGGCTGGTTCCTCTCGTTCCGGGTCTTCACCGCCTACGTGAAGGTGACCTTCTTCCGGGGCGTCTCGCTCGACCCGCTGCCGCCCGGCGGGACGGACCGCAGCAAGGATTCCCGCTGGATCGACATCCGCGAGACCGACGTCCTCGACGAGGAGCGGTTCGCGGCCTGGGTCAGGCAGGCCGCCGCGCTGCCCGGCTGGGTCCCGTGAGGTCCGCGGCCCGGCCGAGGGGCCGGGTGGCTCAGACGCCTTCGCCCGCCTCGCGCTGGTAGTAGAGGAGGTCGAACGGCGGTGCCTGGCCTGTGAGGCGGGTAAGCATCGCGTGGACCTGGCCGCGATGGTGGGTCTGGTGGTTGAAGAGGTGGAGGAGGCCCGGCGCCAGCGGCTGGGTGATCTTCTCCGGCGTCGTCGCGCGCACGTAGGAGATGGTGGCCGCGAGCTCCGCGTCGGACAGGCCCTCGACCCAGGCGACGATCTCCTCGTCGAGTGCCTCGCGCACGGCCTTCAGCCCGGCGAAGTCGTCGCACGCGGTCGCGTCGAGGGCGGCCTGCGGGTAGGGCCGGCCGGTGAAGCGGTACATCCAGATCCGGTCGGTGACGACGAGATGGTTGAGCGTGCCGTGGATCGAGACGAACGCGGCGCCGCAGTCGGCGCGGTAGTCGGTGTCGGAGAGGTCCGCGGCGGCGGCGTAGGCCGTTCGGTTGGCCCAGCGGTTGTAGCGGGCCAGCATCGGGAATGCGTTCACGCCATCACCTCCTGTTGCGGTTGTAGGCTGGGCCTGTTTATAGCGAGCGCAACACAGCGGCGCGACGATCGCCCGCGACGTCACGGAACACACGCCGCGCGGCGGCAACCCTCGAGGATGAGAATGGCCATCGAACGTACCTTTTCCATGATTAAGCCCGACGCGACCAAGCGCAATCTGACGGGCGCGATCACCGCCAAGCTCGAGGAGGCGGGTCTGCGCGTCGTCGCCGCCAAGCGCGTGTGGATGTCCAAGCAGCAGGCCGAGAAGTTCTACGAGGTCCACAAGGCGCGCCCGTTCTACGAGGAGCTCACCACGTTCATGTCCTCCGGCCCGACGGTCGTGCAGGTGCTGGAAGGTGAGAACGCCATCGCCAAGAACCGCGAAGTGATGGGCGCGACCAACCCGGCCGACGCCGCGCCGGGCACCATCCGCAAGGAGTTCGCCACCTCCATCGGCGAGAACTCGGTGCACGGCTCCGACGCCGCGGAGACGGCGGCCGAGGAGATCGCCTTCTGGTTCGGTGGCAACGAGATCGTCGGCTGACACCGGCCCCCTGACTGCCGAGGCCGCCCATCCAGCGTATCGCTTCGAACCTGCGGTTCGTGGCGGGGGCGGCTGACGCGGCGGCCTTCTACTGCGGCATCGCCCCCGGCCGGCGCGTCGGGGGCACGATGGCGCGCCGATCCAGTGCGCCCGGCCGAGGGATCGCTACGGCCTTATCTGGCAGATCGTGCCGACCCGCTTCCTCGAAATTCTGGACGATCCGGATCGCGAGGGAGCCGGCCGCGCCATGGGGGGCGATGCCCGGCAGGGTGATGTTGGACATCACCGGGCTCGAATCCGCCTACAAACAGTGAAATAAAGCGTCGGCGAAATTATAAGAACGACCGATCGGGTGCGCCTTCGCACTCGCGGGGAGGATAACGATGAGCGAGACGATGACGCTGGTGGGCCGCAACCTGTCGCCCTATGCGCGGCGGGTGGCGATCTGGTGCGCCCTGCAGGGCCGCGAGCTGGAACGGCTGGACGTCGCGGCGACGGATCCGTCGCAGGCCGACATCATGAAGTCCTACCACCCCGGCATCCGGGTGCCTGTCCTGGTGCTGGCCGACGGCACGCGCCTCATCGAGTCGATGCCGATCTGCGACTGGCTCGACGATTCCATGCCGGATATGCGCCTCGTTCCGGCGACGGGGCTCGCCCGCCGCGACTGCCTGCAGCGCATCGCCCTGGCGCACTCCACCGTCGAGAAGGTCGTCTCGCTGGTCTACGAGAAGAACCGCCGGCCGGAGGAGTTCCACTGGAAGGACTGGCAGACGCGCGTCATCGGCCAGATCGAGGGCGGCCTCGCCGCGCTGGAGGAGATCACGCCGGAAGCCGGGTTCTTCGGTGGCGACAAGCCGGACGGATCCGACGTCGCGGCGGTCTGCACCTACCAGCAGGCGGAGGTGACGAACCCGTTCCTGGTGGAGGGGCGCTACCCGAAGCTCACCGCGCTCGCGGCCCGCGCGATGAAGCTGCCGGCATTCGCCGACACCTACCCGGGCTGACGCGCGGTCCCGGACGGAAGCGAGGGCCGCGCGCGACGCGGCCCGGTCCAGCGACCGGCGCGCCGGGGCGCCGGTGAAGGGAGGCCGGGCATGGCCCGGCCCGAACGCCTCGCCCTCAGGCCCCGACGCGCGCCAGCAGCTGCTGCGCGTTGATGAGGTGGGGCCGGTCCACCATCCTTCCGTCCAGCGAGACGACGCCAGCGCCGGGGTTCTCCTCGAACGCGGCGACGATGCGCCTGGCCGCGGCGACCGCCTCGGCCGACGGAGTGAACGCCTCGTTGATGACCGCGACCTGCGCCGGATGGATCGCGAGCTTGCCCAGGAAGCCGTCCGCCGCCGCCTCCCGCGACTCGCGGGCGAGACCCTCCGAGTTGCGGAAATCCGTATAGACCGCGTCGATGGGAAGGACGCCGGCGGCCTTCGCCCCGGCGAGGCACATCGTGCGCGCGAAGGCGAACGGGTCGGTGACGCGCCCGTTTTCGTCGCGCGTGCGCGACACGCCGAGCGCGGCGGAGAGGTCCTCGAGGCCCCAGGTCATCGCCGCGAGGCGGGGGCCGGCGGCATCGTAGGTGCCGAGGCCGAACATCGCCCGCGCCGTCTCGGTGGCGATGGCGAGGACCCTGGTGGCGCCGTCAGCGACGTCCTGCTCCGCCTCGTGGACGGAGAGCCTGGCGGAGAGATGCGCGACGTCCGCCCCGGTCTCGCTCTTCGGCAGGACGATCATCGCCGGGCGGGCGGCCATCACCGCGGCGAGGTCGTCGTCGACGAGGCCGGTGTCGAGCGCGTTGACGCGGATGGCGACGGTGCCCGGCGCGTCCGCCGCCGCCTCGCGCACCAGGGCGCGCGCGGCGGGCTTGCGGTCCGCCGAGACCGAGTCCTCAAGGTCCAGGATGACGACGTCGGCGCCCGAATCGTAGGCCTTGGCGAGCTTCTTCTCCGAATCGCCCGGGACGAACAGGAACGAGCGCATCAGGAGAGCGCCGGCCGGCGGGTTCGGCGGTGGGTCATCGTGGTCCTTCCTCCCTCTCGTCGCATGCGCCGTGGCCCGGTCGCGGCGGGACGTTGGCGCGCCGGCCGCGCAAGGTCAAACCGCGGGGCGGGGAGGGCGGGCCGTCGCGGCGGACGACCCTGAGGGCCGGTCAGGCCGTGCGGTCGACCGGGACGGACCAGGCCGGATCGGTGTGCTTGTCCCAGTAGAGCGCCTTCAGCCGGGCCGCCTGCGGGCCGGGCGTGCCGTCGCCCACCGGCCGCCCGTCCACCGCGGTGACGGGCATGACGCCGCCGGCGGTGGTCGTCACGATCACCTCCTCGGCGCCGAAGAGGTCGTCCTCGGTCATCGGCCGCACGGACGAGCCGACGTTCATCTCGGCGAGGAGGTCGAGGACCGCGCCGCGCGTGATGCCTTCCAGGACGTTGGTGTCGGGCGTCGACCACACGCCGTCACGGTAGGCGAAGACGTTGTAGCCCGGCCCCTCGGTGAGGTTGCCGTCGATGTCCATCAGGAGGACCGAGTCGGCGCCGTCGTCGAGCGCATGGAGGAGCGCCATCTCGAGGTCGAGCCAGTGGTAGTTCTTGGTGCGCTGGTCCACCGAGCGGCGCGAGATGCGGGCGACGTCACGCGCGATCTTGAGCGCGAGGCCCTTGGCCTGCTGCGCCTCGTTGGCGAGCCACACGTAGGGGATCGCGTAGGCGTAGAAGTTCGGGACGCACTGGCGCGGGTCGCGCGGCGCGGCGGGGTTCGGGCGGCCGCGCGTCAGGGTCATGGAGACGTAGGCGTCCTCGAGCCCGGTCAGCGCGACGAGGCGGTGGAGCGTCGCCTCCAGTTCCTCTCGCGACAGCGGCAGGGCGAGGCGCAGCCGCTCGCAGCTCGCCTCGAACCGGTCGAGGTGCCTGTCGAGGCGGAAGAAGCGGCCCTTCCACACGCCGACCACGTCGTAGGTGCAGTCCGATCGCGTGAGGCCGAAGTCGAGGACGGAGATCTTGGCGTCCTGGACCGGCACGAACGCGCCGTCGATGAAGGCGCCGCCCTGGGCCATCTTCGGGTCGGGAAGGGTCGTTTCGGCTTCGGCAAGTGCCATGGCGCGCCTCTCGGGAGCGGGGTGTGCGACGGGGCGGTATCGGACGATCAAACGCCGCCCGATGCAATAGTGGGCGGAAAATGAGGGTCATTCCGGTACTTCGCCGGCCCGCTCCGGGACGCGGCGCGGCCGAACGCCTGGGTTGTGGCGGCGATGGAGCACACCGGTCCCAAGTGGCACCCGCCGCAGCAGGGCTGTCCCGCACGGTGCCGGTGTTCACATGGCATGCAAGTGGGCTAACGTGGCCCGCAACATGCACCGGCGGGTCGTCCGCGAGGCCACGCTGTCCTCGCCTCGGCCCATGGTGCGGGGACGATCGTGGAGCCCGGGCCGGCCGCGCGGCACGCCCGGCCGGACACCCCGATCGAAGCGGATGCGCGAACCGGCTCGACGGCCGGAAACAGACCCGGGCGCGGCTCACCGACCCGCCCGAACGATGCGAGGAGAGAACCAACGATGATGAAGCTCAAGACCGCAATTGCTGCTGGCGTCCTCGCCGCGCTCGGGGCCACCGGAGCGTCGGCGCAGGACAAGATCTGCATCGGCTACCAGCTCCCGCTGACCGGCGACACCGCGCAGTACGGCCAGGGCTTCCGCAACGCGGCCGAAATCCAGCTCGAGAAGTTCAACGCCTCTGGCAAGCTGCCGGTCCCGGTGGAGATCATCTACGAGGACAGTCGCTCCGACGCCAAGGAAGGGGTGACCATCGCCCGCAAGTTCGTCGACAACCCCTGCATCGTCGGCGTCCTGGGCGACTTCACGTCCACCGTGTCGATGGCGGCCGCACAGGTCTACAGCCGCGCCGGCATGCCCCAGCTCTCGCAGACCGCCTCGCACCCGGACTACACGAAGATCTCCGAGTGGCAGTTCCGCAATATCACCACGCAGAACCAGGAAGGCCCCTACAACGCCGACTGGATGACCGAGCTCGGCATCAAGAAGGTTGCGGTGATCGCGGAGCAGACCGACTGGGGCCAGTCCGTCGTGGCGGGCTTCACCAAGCAGTTCGAGGCGGACAGCGGCGAGGTCGTCTTCTCGGAATACTTCAACCGCGGTCTGAAGGATTTCCGCTCGGTGATCACCAAGATCCAGCGGTCCGAGCCGGACGCGGTCTATACCGGCTACTTCTATGAGGACGGCGCCAACTTCCTGCGCCAGATGAAGCAGCTCGGCGTCGAGATCCCGGTGTTCT
The DNA here is from genome assembly GCF_003258595.1 of Acuticoccus sediminis. Taxonomy (NCBI): domain Bacteria; kingdom Pseudomonadati; phylum Pseudomonadota; class Alphaproteobacteria; order Hyphomicrobiales; family Amorphaceae; genus Acuticoccus; species Acuticoccus sediminis. The sequence goes on along the minus strand of NZ_QHHQ01000005.1, from coordinate 257,656 downwards.
CGACCTCGGCGGCCTACAACCCGGCGCTGATCAACCTCGGCGGCGACGCGGTCAACGGCATGAAGCTCACCGTGACCTTCCTGCCGACGAGCGACGCGGAGAACGTCAAGGAGTTCGTGTCCGAGTACGAGTCGCGCTACGGCGAGGCGCCCGGCCAGTTCCCGGCCCAGGCGTTCGACGCGGTCGGCATCATGCTCGACGCCATCGTCGCCTCGTACCCGGACGTGACGCGCGAGAAGGTGCGCGATGCGCTCGCCGCGACGAAGGACTACCCCGGCGTCACCGGCGTCACGACGTTCGACGAGAACCGCGAGCCGGCCAAGGAGCTTACCAAGGCCGAAGTGATCGACGGCGCGTTCGTCGGTATCGAATGACCCCCTGGGGCCGGGTTCGCGCCCGGCCCCGCCTCAAGGCCCGGACGGCTTGATGATCGATCCATATTATCTTCAGCAGCTCGTCATCGGGCTGTCCCTCGGCATGACCTACGCGCTGATGGCGATCGGCTTCACGCTGATCTTCGGCGTGCTCAACGTGGTCAACTTCGCTCATGGCGAGGTCTACACCATCGGCGCCTTCGCGAGCCTCGTGCTCATCACCGCGTTCGCGCCGCCCTTCTTCCTCGTGGTGCTCTTCGCGCTGCTGGTCGGCGCGCTCGCGGGCTTCTCGCTGGAGCGCATCGCCTTCAAGCCGTTCCGGCGCTTCACGGACGAGGCCTCGCTGAAGTCGCGCGCGATGCGCGAGGCGACGCTGATGTCCTCGCTCGCGGTGTCCATCATCGTGCGCGAGCTGATCGAGCTCGTCTTCGGCTCGCAGCAGCAGCAGGTGCCGTTCGAGTACCTCATCAACGATCCCATCCACGTCGGTCCGGTGGTGATCACGACGGGCGACGTCATCATCTTCGTCGTCTCGGTGGCGATGCTGGTGGGGCTGCAGTTCCTGCTGACGCGCACGCACGTCGGCCTGTCGATCCGCGCCGTCTCCAACAATCCGCTGGGGGCGCGCTACGTCGGCATCAACGTCGACCGGACGATCATCATGACGTTCGTGATCGGCGGCATGATGGGCGCCGCGGCGGGCATCCTCGTCGGGCTATACTACGGCGTGATCTTCCCCGCGATGGGCTTCGTGCCGGGGATCAAGGCGTTCGTGGCGATGGTGATGGGCGGGCTCTCGTCGATCCCCGGCGCGGTCATCTGCGCCATCATCCTCGGCCTGTCGGAGAGCATCGCGGTGACGTTCATCTCGTCCGGCTGGGCCGACATCGTCGCCTACAGCTTCCTGATCCTGACCCTGATCTTCTTCCCGCAAGGGCTGTTCGGAGCCAAGCGCGAACGTGTCTGACCCCGTTTCCCGTCCCGCCATGCCGCAGGCCGGCCGCTCGCTCATGAGCCGCGTGCTGCCGCTCGTCGGCGCGCTCCTCGTGTTCGCGCTGATACCGGCGCTGCTCGCCCACTTCGGCAAGGGCTACTTCTACCAGATCGCCAACCTGGCGCTGATCTTCGTCCTGCTCGCCGCCTCGCTCCACGTGGTGACCGGCGTCGCGGGCCTCCTGCACCTGGGCCACGCCGCCTTCTACGGCGTCGGCGCCTACACGGCGGGCCTGCTGGCGTCCCACTTCGACACGACGTTCGTGCTGACGATCCCGGCGGCGGCGGTGGTCACGGCGGCGATCGCCTTCCTGGTCGCGCTGCCGACGATGCGGCTCGTTTCGATCTACTTCGCGGTCGCGACGCTCGCGATCGGGCAGATGATCTACCTCGTCCTTCTCAACTGGGTGAGCTTCACGAACGGGCCGAACGGCGTCCTCCTGTTCGGCGGCCTCAGCGTCTTCGGGATCGACCTCTCCTCGCCGACCGCGACCTACTTCGTGGTGGCGCTGGTGGTGGTCGCCTCCCTCGTCGTGATCCACCGCATCAGCCACTCCTACTACGGCAACGCATTGAGGAGCCTGCGCGAGGACGACCAGTGCGCCGACGCCATGGGCGTGCGCACCGTGGCGATGAAGATGCAGGCCTTCGTCATCTCCGCCGCCTTCGCGGGCGTCGCGGGGGCGCTCTGGGCGCACACGACGGGCTACATCGCGCCGCCCGACTTCGACTTCGCCGAATCGATCCTCATCCTGTCGATGATCGTCGTCGGCGGGCTCGGCAGCCTGCCGGGCGCGATCATCGGTGCGCTTCTCCTCATCCTGCTGCCGGAGTTCCTGCGGCCGCTGGGGGACGTGCGCAACATCATGGTGGGCTGCGTCCTGTTCTTCTCGATCCTCCTCCTGCCGCGCGGTCTGTTCGGTGAGGTGAGCGCGCTCGCCCTGGTGCGCCGCCAGCTCGGCGACGCCTGGACGACGGACGCGAAGGGCCGCGGGGTGGGCTGGCGATGAGCGACTTCCTCGTCATCGACGGCGCCACGCGCCGCTTCGGCGGTCTCACCGCGGTGGACAGCGTCTCGACCCACGTCGGGGAGGGCGAGCTCGTCGGGCTGATCGGTCCAAACGGGGCGGGCAAGACGACGCTCTTCAACCTCATCTCCGGCTTCACGCCGCTGTCGTCCGGCGAGGTGCGGTTCCGCGGCACGCGGCTGAACGGGCTGAAGCCGAACCGCATCGCGCGCCTCGGCATCGGCCGCACGTTCCAGAACCTGCGCGTCTTCCCGAACATGACGGTGTTCGACAACGTCTCGGTGGGCGCGTTCGGAACGCATCCGCAGTCGGCCTTCGCGGCGCTGCGGCGCGGCGGCAGGCGCGCGGAGGAGATTTCCGAGCGGGTGTGGCGGGCGCTGGAGCGCTCCGAGCTCGCCGGCGTCGCGACGGAGCTTGCCGCGAACCTCTCCTACGGCCGGCGCAAGTACCTCGAGATCGCGCGGGCGCTGGCGATGCAGCCCGACCTCCTCATCCTCGACGAGCCGGCCGCCGGCCTCAACGATTCCGAGACGCGCGACCTCGCAAGGTTCATCCGCTCGCTCCACGGCGACGGGCTGACCGTGATGCTGGTGGAGCACGACATGGGGCTCGTCATGTCCGTCTGTCAGCGCATCGTGGTGCTGGCGTCGGGGCGGAAGATCGCCGACGACGTGCCGGCGGTGGTCCGCAAGGACCCGGCGGTGCTCGAAGCCTACCTGGGAACGGAAGCATGAGCGGCGAAGACGACCACCTCGTCGAGATCCGCGACGTCGCGGTGAAGATGGGCGTGCAGCAGATCCTGTCGGGTGTCTCGCTCGACGTGCCGCGCGGGTCCATCGTCGCGGTGCTGGGCGCCAACGGCGTCGGCAAGACGACGCTGATGCGGGCGATCTCCGGCATCTACAAGGTGACGTCCGGCGAGATCCTGTTCGAGGGCCTGCCGATCACCAACCTCGCCTCGCACAAGATCGTCGAGCGGGGCATCTGCCAGGCGCCGGAGGGGCGGCAGATCTTCTCCAACATGAGCGTGCGGGAGAACCTGCTGCTGGGCGGCGGATCGCTCGGGATGGAGGAGCTCGACACGGTGCTCGAACTGTTCCCCGTGCTGAAGGACCGGATGGGGCAGGGCGCGGGCTCGCTCTCGGGCGGCGAGCAGCAGATGCTGTGCATCGCGCGGGCGCTGATGGCCCGGCCCAAGCTCCTCCTCCTCGACGAGCCGTCGCTGGGGTTGGCGCCGAAGCTCGTCGGGCTCATCTTCGACCTCGTGGCGAAGATCCGCGAGGAGGGGGTCTCCATCCTCATCGTCGAGCAGAACGCGCGCGGCGCGCTGAACGTGGCCGACGTGGCGCACGTGATCGAAGGCGGCACCATCGTGCTGTCCGGGCCCGCCGCCGAACTGAAATCCGATCCGCGGATCGTGGACGCCTATCTGGGAGGACACGTCCAATGAGCGAGAAGGTCGAACTGACGGACGACGAGACCGTGCCGGTCGGCCGCGACGAGACCGCCGAGGCGATCGACGCCGCGATCGCGGCACTGCCGATGCTGGCGCGGCGCAAGATCGAGGCGGAGATCATCCGCCCCATCTACACCGCGCTCGTCGACAAGATGGGCCGGGCCGAGGCGGACAAGCTCCTCTCCGGCGTCATCCGCGAGAGCGCCATCGCGCAGGGCAGGCAGATGGCGGCCGAGCAGGGCGGCGAGACGAGCCTGCAGGGCTTCATCGACCTGCAGCCGCGCTGGACCGCCCACGGCGCGCTCCAGACCGAGACGGTCCACCGCGACGCCGAGCACTACGACTTCAACGTCGTGCGCTGCCGCTACGCCGAGCTCTACAAGGACATGGGGCTCGGCCATATCGGCCACATCCTCTCCTGCAATCGCGACGGGACCTTCTGCGAGGGCTACGATCCGCGGTTGAAGCTGGAGCGGAGCCAGACGATCATGCAGGGCGCCAGCCACTGCGACTTCCGCTACCGGATGGAGCGGAAGTAGGCGTCTTTGCGGCATGGCCGACACGGAGAGGTGCGGATGAGCGAGCGGTTTGAGCGAGTGATTGCGGCGATCGACGCGGCCAACGCGGCCGACCCGAACCTCGACGAGGCGACCGGGCGCCCGGCGTCGGTCCTCTACGGCGAGCGCATGTCCGAGGAGCTCGACCGCCTTGCCCCCGACGCGGCGGAAGCGGTGAAGATCGCTGCCCGGGGCCAGCACATCGAGCGCTGGACGAGCCCGCGCGAATCCTACCCGGAGGGCAGGGCCGGCTACCTCGCCTGGCGCACGGACCTCGCGACGTTCCACGCCGGGCGCGTCACCGGCCTGATGGCCGAGGCGGGCTACGACGAGGCCGAGCGCGACGCGGTCGCGAGCCTCCTGCGCAAGGAGGGCATCAAGCGCAATCCGGACATGCAACTCCTGGAAGACGTCATCTGCTTCGTCTTCGTCCGGCACTATTTCACGCCGTTCGCGGCCAAGCACGCCGACGAGGACGTCATGCGCATCCTCACCAAGACCGCGCGCAAGATGTCGGCGGAGGCACGGGCGCGCATGGCCGAGGAGTTCGACCTCCCGCCGCATCTGGCGCCCGCCCTCGCCTGAGGCGCGGTCGGCACTTCCCTCGCCACGGACGTATTCAGGCGCCACGCGCTCCCGGGCGGAGCGCGTTCGCACGTCCGGTTGCCGGCTGGTCCCGCCGCCGGAATGAAATCGTCATCCAGGCGAGACGGCGGTGTCACAGACGGCGCCTAGGGCACGTCCGTCCGGGCGAGCCCGCTCGGGCGTGACAGACGTGCCCGCTCTCCGACCGACGGAGCGTCCGATCCGCCCTCGACCGGGTGGGGGATGCTCGAACGAAGGAGCGCCGGCGGGACGAGGGGCTAGCGATATGATGCCGATGGCGTCCGGCTCTCGACGGAGCCGATCTGCGGCGGGGCGGGACCCTGCCGTCGGGCGGCTGCGGGCCGCGTCCGGAGTGTGTTGCGCGGTCGGAGCGCTGGTCATCGGCGCCGGGGTGGCGGTTCTCGCGGCCGGTTCCGCGCCGGCGGAGGCGGCCGGCTGCGGTGATGGCGAGTGGCGGGCCTACATCGCCTTCGAGAGCGGCCAGAGGACGAAGCGCTACAGCGGCTGTGCCGCCACGGAACCCGCATGCTGGGCCTGGATCGGCCGGAAGACCGGCAGCGTGCAGGGCCGCTTCCTGACCGCCTACTGCCGCAATGACGACCGGATGGTCTACGCCAACGAATGGATCCGGCGGCGCTACCGCCAGACCCACCCGAATTAGACGCCCCGTCCTCGCCCCCGCAGTCCGGACACCGCTGCCGGGGCACGGCAACGCGGAGCCCGCCGCGGCCGGCAGGTTCAGGCGGCGGGGCCGAGGCGCGCGGCGCAGTACTTGAACTCGGGGATCTTGCCGAACGGGTCGAGCTTCGGGTTCGTCAGGAAATTCGCCGCCGCTTCGTTGAAGCAGAAGGGGATGAAGATCATCCCCGGCGTCACGTCGCGGTCGGCGCGCAGCGTCAGCGTGATCGCGCCGCGCCGGGTCTCCACGCGGACCTTCTGGCCGGGGGTCAGGCCGCCCTCGCCGATGTCCCTCGGGTGCATCGCGACGATGGCCTCCGGCTCCTGCGCGTCGAGGGCGGCGGAGCGGCGGGTCATCGCCCCGGTGTGCCAGTGTTCCAGCAGGCGCCCGGTGGTGAGGACGAGGGGGTAGTCGGCGTCGGGCATCTCGTCCGGCGGGACGAGGTCGGTCGGCACCAGCCGGGCCCGGCCCGTCGGCGTCGGGAAGGCCTCGCGGAAGATGATGTCGGCGCCCGGGAGGTCCGGTCCGGCAGAGGGGTAGGTCACCGCGTGCTCGCGGTCGATCCGCTCCCAGGTGATGTTGTCGAGCGAGTGCATGTGGCTAGCCATCTCGGCATAGACCTCGTCGACGCCGCCGTACCGCCAGTCGAGGCCGATGCCGTTGGCGAGCGCGACGATCAGCTCCCAGTCCTGCCGCGCCTCGCCAGGCGGGGCGATGGCGGCGCGGTTCATCTGCACCTGCCGGTTGGTGTTCGTCGTGGTGCCCCACTTCTCGGCCTGCGCGGAGGCCGGGAGGATCACGTCGGCGAACCATGCCGTCTCGGTGAGGAAGATGTCCTGCACCACGAGGTGGTCGAGCCGGGCGAGGGCGGACCGGGCGTGGTTCTGGTCCGGGTCCGACATCGCCGGGTTCTCGCCCATCACGTACATGCCGTTGATCCTGCCGGCTTCGACGGCGTCCATGATCTCGACCACGGTGAGGCCGGTGACGGGATCGAGGGCGCGGCCCCAGGCGTCCTCGTAGTGGGCGCGCACGTCCGGGTCCTCGACGGATTTGTAGTCAGGGTAGAGCATCGGGATGAGGCCGGCGTCGGACGCGCCCTGCACGTTGTTCTGGCCGCGCAGCGGGTGGAGGCCGGTGCCGTCGCGGCCGACCTGGCCGGTGATCAACGACAGGGCGATGAGGGCGCGGGAGTTGTCTGTCCCGTGGACGTGCTGGGAGATGCCCATGCCCCAGAAGATGATCGACCGCTCGGCGGTGGCGTAGGCGCGGGCGATGTCGCGGATCGTTTCGGCCGGGACGCCGCAGACCTCGGCCATCGCCTCGGGCGTGAATTCCATCACCTTGGCGGCGAGGGCCTCGTAGCCGTCGACGTTGGCCTGCACGTACTGCCGATCGACGAGATCCTCCGTGATGATGACGTTGAGCATCGCGTTGAGGAGGGCGACGTCGCGCCCGGGGGTGAAGACCACCGGGTGCGTGGCGTATCGCATCAGGCCCTGCCGGCGGGGATCCATGACGATGAGTTTGGCGCCCCGCTTGGCTGCGGCCTTGAAGAAGGTCGCGGCGACCGGGTGGTTCTGTGCAGGGCGTGCGCCGATGATGATGATGCAGTCCGCGTCCTCGACCGCGGTGAAGGGGGCCGAGACGGCGCCCGAGCCGACCCCCTCGATGAGCGCGGCGACCGACGAGGCGTGGCACAGGCGCGTGCAGTGGTCGACGTTGTTGGTGCCGAAGCCCTGGCGGATCAGCTTCTGGAAAAGGTACGCCTCCTCGTTGGTGCCCTTGGCCGAGCCGAAGCCGCAGAGGGCGGGGCTGCCGCGCGTCTCGAGGATGCGGGTGAAGCCTTTCGCCGCGCGCTCCAGCGCCTCCTCCCATGTGGCCTCGCGGAAGACGGAGGGGATGTCGGCGAAGGTCATGCTCGCGTCGGCCCGCTTGGGCGCATCCTCGCGGCGGACCAGCGGTCTGGTCAGCCGCTCGGGGCTGAGGACATAGTCGAAGCCGAACCGGCCCTTGACGCAGAGGCGGTTGCGGTTCGCCGGACCGTCCCGCCCGTCGACCTTGATGATGCGGTTGTCCTTGACCGAGATCTCGGTCTGGCAGCCGACGCCGCAGAACGGGCAGACGCTCTCGACCACCTTTTCGGCGACGACGGCGCGGCTGGTGGCGTCGGCGTTGAGGACCGTGCGCTCCATCAGCGCGCCGGTCGGGCAGGCCTGGACGCACTCGCCGCAGGCGACGCAGGTGGAAAGGCCCATCGGGTCGTGCGCGTCGAACGCGGGGAGCGCGCCCATCCCGCGCTCCATCATGCCGATCACGTCGTTGGACTGGACATCGACGCAGGCCCGTTCGCACAGGTTGCAGGCGATGCAGGCGTCGAGGTTGACCGCGATCGAGGGGTGGGAGTTGTCGCGGAAGATGCTCTCGACCGGGATGGCCTTGCCCGCGCCGGGGCGGGTGGAGGGGAAGCGGCGCCGGTCGCCGACCCGGGTGAGGGCGGCCTGGGTCCAGAACGGCGCGTCGGGGTCCGGGCTCGTCGCGCGGTCCGGCATGTCGGAGGCCAGCAGCTCGAAGACGAGGGCGCGGTTCTTCTCCACGCGCTCGCCGGACGTTGCGACCTTGATGCCGGCAGCGGGATGGCGGACGCAGGAGGCCGTCAGCGTGCGCTCGCCCTCGACCTCGACCATGCAGGCGCGGCAGTTGCCGTCGGGCGCATAGCCGGGCTTCGGGCGGTGGCAGAGGTGGGGGATCTCCTTGCCGAGGCGCATCGCGACGTCCCAGATCGTCTCGCCCGGGAGCGCTTCCACCTCCTCGCCGTCGAGCGTGAAGGCGATCGACTTCAGGTCCTTCGCGGGTGCGTTCATGGGACGTCCTCCGGGAAGTGTTTGATGAGGTGGGCGACCGAATTGGAGGCCGCCTGACCGAGGCCGCAGATCGAGCTGTCACGCATCACGAGCATCAGCTCCTGCGCCAGCTCGCGGTCGAGGCCGCCCGCCTCCAGCATGCGCACCATCTTGTCGGTGCCCGAACGGCAGGGCGTGCACTGTCCGCAGCTCTCGTCGCGGAAGAAGCGCATGAGGTTGAGGGCGACGTCGCCGACGGAGTCCCGGTCGGAGAGGACCATCACGGCATGGCTGCCGATGAAGCCGCCGTGCTTCTCGAAGGTGCCGAAGTCGAGCGGCAGGTCGGCCATCGAGGCCGGGAGGACGCCGCCGGAGGCGCCGCCCGGCAGGAAGGCCTTGAAGGTGTGCCCGTCCGCCATGCCGCCGCAATAGTCCTCGACGAGGCGGATGACCGGAATGCCGGCGGGGGCGAGCTTGACACCGGGCTCCTTCACGCGGCCGGAGACGGAATAGGAGCGCAGGCCCGCGTGATCGCCGCTCCACCCCTTGGAGGCGAACGCCTCCGCGCCCTCGGCGAGGATCGCCGGGATCCAGAGCAGCGTCTCGATGTTGTGGTTGAGCGTCGGCCGGCCGAAGAGGCCGACCTCGGCGATGTAGGGCGGGCGGTGCCGCGGCAGGCCGCGCTTGCCCTCGATGGACTCGATCATCGCGGATTCTTCGCCGCAGATGTAGGCGCCGGCGCCGCGCCGGAGTTCGATCGGGGCGTGGGCGGTGAGGCCGGCGCGGTCGAGCGCCGCGATCTCCCGGCGCAGGATCTCGAGGACGCCCGGGTACTCGTCGCGCATGTAGAGGTAGATGCGCTCCGCCTCGACCACCCTGGCGGCGATCAGCGCGCCCTCCAGCATGAGGTGCGGGCGGCGCTCCAGCCAGTAGCGGTCCTTGAAGGTGCCGGGCTCGCCCTCGTCCCCGTTGACCGTCATCAGCCGCGGTCCGGGGTAGGAGCGCACGACGCCCCACTTGCGCCCGGCCGGGAAGCCCGCGCCGCCGAGCCCGCGCAGCTTCGCGTCCGAAAGCGTGGCGATCGCGCCGTCGACGGTGATCTCGCCGGACAGCACCCTGGCGAGCATCGCGTAGCCGCCTCCTTCGCGGTAGGCGTCGAGGGTCTCGTAGTTGGCGATGACGGGCGACTTCGGGCCGGCGAGGGCCTCGGTCAGGCCGGCGAGGGTCGCGCGGTCGACGGCGCGGCGGCCGACGTGGGCCGCCGGAGCGCCGTCGCAGCGGCCGATGCAGGGGGCGGCGACGACGCGCACCCGTGCCGGGTCGGTCGCGGCCTTCATGGCGTCCAGGAGTGCGGCGGCGCCGGCGAGCTGGCAGGCGAGACCGTCGCAGATGCGCACCGTCACCGACGGCGGCGGCCGCTCGCCCTCCTTCACGATGTCGAAGTGGTGGTAGAAGCTCGCCACCGAGTGTACCTCGGCCTGGGAGAGGCGGAAGATCTCTGCGAGCGCGGCGATGTGGCGGGCGTGGATGTAGCCGACCCGGTCCTGGACGACGTGCAGCGCCTCGATCAGGAGGTCGCGGCGGATGGGCATGGGACGCAGGATGGCTCGGACATCCTCGACGGTCGCCTCGTCGACCTGGCGGCCCTTCGGGGCGCTCGGATTGCGCCGGGCGGGTCCGGAACGCGGTCCGCGACCCGCCGAGTGATCAGCGGAACGTCCGTCCATGTCCATCAGTGTGCGCGTCCATCGCTGGCGCGGGCGTTGCCTCGCGCGGCTGCCCCCGGAACGGCCATATATCTGACGGGCCGGTCACTTAACCGGTGTCGAACTCGTGCTGAGGTTGCCGGTCGGGTCATGCCTCGTTGTCCAGCAATTCCAAGAAACGGTAAAGCCCGCCGCCCGGTCTCAGAGCGCGACTATAGTCGGATACTTGCGTGACAACGTCGCAGCGAAGCCCGAAATCGCTTCGGAATCTCGTGAATTGCGGGCAAGCGGAACCGACACCACGTCGACCACATGGGCCGGCCGCTCGCTCAGAAGAACAATCTGATCCGCAAGCTGGATCGCCTCGCGGACGTTGTGCGTGACCATCAGGATCGTCATCGGATTGCGCGCCCAGAGCGACAGCAGCAGCGCTCTCAGGTTCTGCGCGCTGGTCTCGTCGAGCGACACGAACGGCTCGTCCAGGTAGAGGACGTCGGGCTTGACGGCGAAGGCGCGCGCCAGCGCCGCGCGGCGGGCCTGGCCGAGCGACAGCTCCGCCGGGAACCGCTCGCCCAGCCCGCCGAGGCCGACGTCCTCGAGCGCGGCGGCGACGCGCGCGGCCTTGTCCGCCTCGTCCGGCAGCGCGAGGGCGACGTTGTCGGCCACGGTGCGCCAGGGGAGGAGGCGCGGCTCCTGGAAGGCGACGGCGATCCGCGCCTCGCCGAGTGCCGGGTCGACGGTGCCGGCGAAGTCCGTGTCGAGCCCGGTGAGGATCCGCAGCGTCGTCGTCTTGCCGCACCCCGACGGGCCGATCAGCGCCGTGAAGGTGCCGTGCGGCATGGTGAAGGCCAGGCCGTCGAGCACCGCCACGGCGCGCCCGTCCGCGTCGCGGTGCGCCTTGGTGCGGATATCGACGGAGTATCCGTCCACCGGAGCCTCAGACGGGTCTGGGCCGCCAGCGATTGGCGCGAGCCTCGAGCGGTTGGACAATGAAGAACTCCACCACGAGCATGATGGCCACGAACGCCAGCGTGTAGCCGAGGATCGCACGCACATCGAACATCTGGAAATAAAGGTGGATCTGGAAGCCGACGCCGTTGGAGCGGCCGAGCAGCTCCACCACCAGGACGATCTTCCAGATCAGCGCGATCCCCGAGCGGGCGGCCGCGGCGATGTACGGCTGGAGCTGCGGCAGGGTGACGTTGGCGAGGGTCTTGCCGCGCGAGAAGCGGTAGACCTTCGCCATCTCCATCAGCGCCGGGTCCATCGCCCGCGCCCCCTCGCGGATCGTGACCGTCACGTTCGGGATCTTGTTGAGCGCCACCGCGAGGATCGCCGCGCTCTCCGTCAGCCCGATCCAGATGTAGGCGAGGACGATGACGATGAGCGCAGGGGCGTTCAGCAGGAGGATCAGCCACGGCTCGCCGAGCGTGTTGGCGAGCGTCGAGCGGCCCATTGCCAGCCCGGCGGCGGTCCCGACCGCCATCGCGATGACGAACGCCGCCGCGACACGCGCGAGGGTGACGCCGAGGTGGTAGGGGAGCTCCCCGGAGGCGGTCTCGCTGGCGATGAAGCCGAACACGGAGACCGGGCTCGGGCAGAGGCGCGGCCCCATCCACCAGGTGCCGAGGAGCCAGAGCGCGAAGAAGGCCGCGACCGACAGCGCCGTAGCGATCAGCCGGGGCGACAGGACGCGGGGGCGTGCCAGCGCGGCGCGGTGCTCCAGGGCGGTGGGTGCGTCGGTCATGATGTGCGTTGCATCGGCTCAGTTGCCGGCGGTGAGGCCGGACCAGAAGGTCCCGGGCGCCATCTCGGTCGCCGGACCGACGAGCTCGGTCCCGCCGGCCTTGGCGAGGTAGGCGTAGACGGCGGCGGTGTCGGCCTCCTCGCGCGCAGCGTCGCCGGTGGGGATCCCCTCGCGCCAGCGCTTGCGCAGCGTCTCGAAGACGGCGTCGTTCTCGGCGTTCATCGCCTCGCGTAACGGCTCCCAGGCGGCGTCGTCCTCGAGAAGGTGCGCCTTCGCGGCGCGCGAGGCGGCGAGGAAGCCGGCGACGAGCTCCGGATTGGCGTCCGCCCACTCCTCGTTGAAGATGTAGCCGATGGCCGACAGCTTGCCCCTGGCGCCGAGCGCCTCCGCCGCGTCCTGGGCGGAGACAAGCTCGCAGTAGCCCTCCGTCTCCAGCCGCGCGTTGTAGTGCCAGTAGTTGAGCGCGGCATCGAGCTCGCCCTGGCGCAGCTTCTCGGCGAGGAGCGGCGGGGCGCCGAACACCTGCCGCGTCCTGCCCTTGAGGTCGAACCCGAGCTCGCCCTCGGCCATGCCGATCAGCATCAGCCAGCTCTTGTCGAGCGGCCCGCCCGCGACGCCGATGGTCTTGCCCTCGAGGTCCTCCAGCGACTTCAGGCCGGAGTCGCAGGGGACCATCAGCCCGCCCATCGACGTGGAGTAGGGGATGAAGGTCATCGGCGCGCCCATCGCCCGCTGGCGCGAGGCGAAGAGCCAGTCGCCGGTCGACATGTCCACGTCGCCCGACAGCAGCGCCACCTGCGTCGCGTTGGCGCCGGCGAAGGGGACGATCTCGAGGGTGAAGCCGTTCGCCTCGTCGTAGCCCTCGCGCTTGATGGTGTCGGCCTCCCAGTTGACGGTGCCGAACTTCAGGAGGGCGAGGCGCACGACCGGTCCCTCCGCGTACGCCGGACCCGCCGCGAGCAGCGCGCCCGTCACCGCCGCCGCCAGTATGGGCGCGGCCAGGGCGATCAGCGATCGGCCGAAGCGTGTCATGTCTCACTCCCTGGCACCTTGCGTGCCGTAATCCGGCGCTTCGAGGCGCCTTGTCGTCGGGCGCCGTCAGGCGCCCCGATGGTCCCGGCCGCAGCCGGCGCCGCGCGCTCAGTCTGACGGACGGCCCCGAACACGCAAGCCCTTGGACGGGTCGTAGCCCCAAAGTCCGAGGACGAGGAAGACGACGAGGACGGCCGCGACGATCCCCGCCGCCGTCCAGTTGGCCTTGCCGTAGAGGGCGAAGCGCAGCATCTCGACGGCGTGGGTGAACGGGTTCGCCGAGGAGATCTGCCACAGGATAAGGCTCGATTCCTTCATCCGCCACAGCGGGTAGAGCGCCGAGGACAGGAAGAAGGACGGGAAGATGACGAAGTTCATCACCCCGGCGAAGTTCTCGAGCTGGTTGATCGCCGAGGACAGGAACATCCCGACCGCGCCCAGCATCATCCCGCTGAGGATCAGGGCGGGGAAGATCGCGACGTAGCCCTGCCAGGTGAAGGTGATCCCGAACATCGCGGCGATGGCGAGGAAGGCGTAGACCTGAACGATCGAGACGATGACGCCCGCCATCAGCTTGGCCGACAGCAGGAACGGGCGCGGCAGAGGCGTCGTCATCAGGACCCGCATCGACCCCATCTCGCGGTCGTAGACCATCGAGAGGGAGGACTGCATGCCGTTAAAGAGCTGGATCATGCCGATCAGCCCGGGGACGATGTAGACGTCGTAGGTGATGTAGGTCTGGTACGGCGGCTGGATGGCGACGCCGAGGACCGCGCGGAAGCCCGCCGCGAAGACGATGAGCCAGACCAGCGGCCGCACCAGGGCGGCGATGAAGCGGCCGCGCTGCTGGACGAAGCGCAGCAGCTCGCGCTGGGTGATGCCGACACCGGCCCGCACATAGGCGCTCATGCCCCACCTGCCGATTTGCGGGAGGCCCGCTCCAGAGCCGCGTCCACGGTGGGCGCGGTCGCGGACGCGGCGCCGGTGAGCCGGGTGAAGGCGCCGGCAAGGTCCGCCGCGCCCGTGGACTGGACGATGTCGCGCGCGACACCCTTGGCGAGGATCTCGCCGCCGCCGAGGACGATGAGGTCGTCGTCCGGCCACACCTCGTCGATGAGGTGGGTGGACCAGAGGACGGCGAGGCCGCGTTCGCGGGCGAGCGCGTGGACATGCTGGCAGATTTTGGCGCGGGACTCGACGTCGAGGCCCACGGTGGGTTCGTCGAGCAGCAGGATCGACGGGTTGTGCAGGAGGGCGCGTGCCAGCTCCACGCGCCGGCGGTGGCCGCCGTTGAGGGCGCGCACGCTCTCCTTGGCGCGCTCGGCCATCTCGAGCCGTGTCAGCTCGGCCTCGATGCGGGCCCTGGCGTCGCGCCGGCCGATCCCGCGCAGCGCCGCGAAGTAGGTGAGATTCTGCCGGACGCTGAGGTCGAGGTCGAGCGTCGGCTGCTGGAACACGAGGCCGAGGGGGGCGAGTGCGGCGGACCCGGCACGGATGTCCGTGCCTTCGATCCTGATGCTGCCCGACTGGAGCGCGAGGAGACGGGTGAGGAGCGCGAAGAGCGTCGTCTTGCCCGCGCCGTTCGGTCCGAGCAGGGCGGTGAAGCGCCCCGGCTCGATGGAAAAGGACACGCCTTTCAGCGCAGCCTTGCGCCCGTAGGTGTGATGGACGTCATCAACCTCCAGCGCGGGCTGCGCCGGGTCGATCAAGCGTCCTGTTCGTCGGCCTTCGGATAGCTGCACTTCCAGCTCTTGATCTTGTACTGCGGGTGCTCACCCGCCCACTGGGCAAGGTAGGGCATGGCCCGCATCGTGCAGGATTGCGGTGTCGTCTGCTCGAGGAACGAAAATCGCTCTTCGCTGCAAACCGAGGGATTGGTGTTGAGGCAGACGGCCACCACAAGTTGGATGATCGGCATCATGTGTCCCTTTGCACTGAACTAAAGTCTTGGTTGACGCCTTCAGGGTGCAAACGGAATGCCCGTTCGGGCCTATTCTGGTATTTTCAGGCTCAAACGATTGCGGATCAGCCATGCAAGCCCGCGCTGCCAGGACTGGTTCGTATTGCCGCGGATGTCCGCGCTCATAGCCTGTAGCATCTCACCGGTGTCGACGTCCTTCACGTATACGTTGATGTTGAGGATAAGGTTCGAGACTTTCTGAACCGTTCCGGTGACCGACCAATCCGCGTCCAAACGATCGGCAAACGAAACATCGCAATTGCCACAATGCTGTAGGTTCCGCTCGGCCGCCTCGGCGGCGACCGGCGCGATGTCGACGACGCCGAATCCGGGCGCGGCGGCGATCGCCTCACGGAGCTGGCCGGTCAGAAGATCGAGGCGCCGGGTCTCGGCCGGATCCTCGGCCGTCGCGACGAGCGTCCCGCCGCGCGAATAGTCGATCAACTCGAACTCGAAGACCGCGACGCGGGTCTCCGGCCGGGCGACCTTCGTGTCCGCTGCTCCGAGAGCTGCCGTTCCCGTCAGCACCGCGACCAAAACTCCGGCGGCGGAGCCGCTGCGGACGATGGTCGCACCCCGGCCGATCACCCCGGCGATGATGCCGGGGCCGTCTCGCGCCGAAAACCGTTCTGTTCCCATGATCGGGCCCACCATCGTGCCGCCAGTCAGTTCAGGAATAGATCGCCTGAGCGGAACTGCACTTGTACTATAGTCGCACGGCAAAACCGTTGACTTGGGGTCTAATTTGGCTTCGGCTGAGGATGCGTGTTCGGTGTAACAATAACGAAATAAAGACTTAGGGTGGAAAAGTGAGGAGCCAACTGGCCCGCGCGATGGCAGGGCTGGGCCTCCTTGTCGCCGTTTGGCTGGGGGCATCTCCGGCCGTGATGGCGGCCGAGGCCGACCGTATCTCCATCGGCTACATCTTCCCGGCGGAGCGCGAGCTCACGCTGTCGATCCTCGATCGGCCGACGGCGGACTTCGGCCTTGCCGGCGCCGAGCTCGCGATCGCCGACAACAACACCACCGGGCGCTTCACCGGCCAAGAGTACAAGCTGCTGCCGGCGCCGGTCGAGGCGGTCGAGGACGCGTTCGCCGCCATCGACGCCTTCGCCGAGGCGGGCGCCGCGGCCGCCGTCGTCGACCTTCCGGCCGAGGAACTCGTCGAGGTCGCGGCCGCCGCGGCCGAGCGGGACATGCTCGTCTTCAACGTCGGCGCCCCCGACGACCGGCTGAGGGTGGAGACCTGCCCGGCCAACGTCGTCCACATCGTGCCGAGCCGCGCGATGCTGGCGGACGCGCTCGCCCAGTTCCTCGCCTGGAAAAAGTGGAACCGGTGGTTCCTGGTCACCGGCTCGCACCCCGAGGACGCCGCGTTCGCCGCCGCCATCAAGCGCGCCGCCGCCCGGTTCGGCGGCCGTATCGTCGAGGAGCGCGTCTTCGAGGACACCGGCGGCGCCCGCACCACCGACAGCGGCCACGTCCAGGTCCAGCGCCGCCTGCCGGTCTTCCTGCAGGGCGCGCCCGAGCACGACGTCGTCATCGTCGCCGACGAGAGCGAGGTGTTCGGCACCTACGTTCCCTACAACACCTGGTCGCCGCGTCCGGTCGCCGGTACCGCAGGGCTCGTGCCGACGGCGTGGAGCCCGGCGCACGAGCAGTGGGCGGGCATCCAGGTGCAGAACCGCTTCCGCGACGCGTTCAACCGCCGCATGCAGGCCGTCGACATGCTCGCCTGGATGGCGGTGCGCGCGGTCGGCGAGGCGGCGACGCGCGCCTCCACCAGCGACCCGGCCGCGATCCGCCAGTACATCCTCGGTCCCGACTTCGAGCTCGCCGCCTTCAAAGGCGAGGCGCTCACCATCCGCGACTGGAACCGCCAGCTCCGCCAGCCGATCCTTTTGACGAGCGACAAGTTCGTCGTGTCCGTTTCGCCGCAGGAGGGCTTCCTGCACCCGACCTCGTTCCTCGACACGCTCGGTTACGACCGGGCCGAGAGCCGCTGCGCCTCGTGACCGCACCCGCAATGGGGACGGCCTGAAGGGACGGGACGGGCCGACGACCTGATCCGGCCGGAACGGCGCGACAGACGCCGCGGCCCATAACGCGTTCGACTGGGAGGAGCGCATGCGCACGTTGATGGGCGCCATCGCCGCGATGGCCCTCGTGGCCTCGGCGGGCGAGGCCGCAGCCTACAAGATCTTCGTCTCGAACGAGAAATCGAACACCGTGTCGGTGATCGACTCGGAGACCATGGCGGTGGTGGAGACCATCGACGTCGGCCAGCGCCCGCGCGGCATCACCGTGGCGGACGGGAACAAGCACCTGCTGGTGGCGGTCGGCGACGACGACACCGTGGAGGTCTACGACACCGACACCTACGAGCGCCTCTACACGCTGCCGTCCGGCCCGGATCCGGAGCTTTTCGTGCTGCATCCGGACGGCGTGCACCTCTACATCGCCAACGAGGACGACAACCTCGTCACCGTGGTGGACCTGAAGAGCCGCTCCATGGTGAGCGAGATTCCGGTCGGCGTGGAGCCGGAGGGAATGGGCGTGTCGCCGGACGGGACGTACATCGTCAACACGTCCGAGACGACGAACATGGCGCACTTCATCGACACCGAGAGCCACGAGATCACCGCCAATGTGCTCGTCGACCAGCGCCCGCGCTTCGCCGAGTTCAAGTCGGACGGCTCGGAGGTGTGGGTCTCGTCGGAGATCGGCGGGACCGTGAGCGTCATCGACCCGGTGGAGCACAAGGTGACGCACAAGATCACCTTCGAGGTTCCCGGCCTGCGCCCTGAGGCGATCCAGCCCGTCGGCATCGCGATCGCCAAGGACATGTCGATCGCCTTCGTCGCGCTGGGGCCGGCCAATCGCGTCGCCGTCATCGACCCCGCGACCTACGAGGTGCTCGACTATCTCCTCGTCGGGCAGCGCGTCTGGCAGCTCGGCTTCTCGCCGGACCAGGACCTCCTCTTCACGACGAACGGCGTCTCCAACGACGTCTCGGTGATCGACGTCGCCGACCGGGAGGTCGTCAACACCGTCCAGGTGGGCGAGTTCCCCTGGGGTGTGGTGGCGCGCCCGGAATAGATCCCGCCGCAACGACACAACGAAAAGAAGAGGAACGACCCATGAAGCCGACCGCCATCACCGCCGCCCTCGGGTTCGCGGCCATCCTCGCCACGGGCCCCGCCTTCGGCCAGGCCGGGCTGCTCACCGGCGGCGCGGAGGACCTGCCGCCGATCACCCTGTCGTCCGGCAAGCCCCTCGCCGAGAAGCCGTACGAGATCAAGGCGGGCAAGTACTACGAGCTGCCGATCCAGGCGGACGGGTCGGCGGAGCTGGCGCTGTCCGGACCCGAGTTCTTCCGCAACGTCTGGATCAACGAGGTCGTCATCAACGATATCGAGATCCGCCCGCTCGGCGTCGACTCGCTGGAGTTCGACGACGAGGGCGAGGCGACGATCTCCTTCATCGCCATCCGGCCCGGCCGCTTCGTGCTGCGCATCCCCGGAACGACGGGCGAGTCGCAGCAGGCGATCTTCAACGTGACGGACTAGGGCCATGGCCTCCCTGCGCCTTGCTGCGCTCCTCGCCGCCGTGATCGCCGCTGCCCCGGCCGTCGCGGCGGGACAGGGGACGTCCGACTGGCCCTGCGTGCAGCGCAAGGTGCCGGCGCTGACGCCGGCCGCCGTCTGGACCGGTCCCGACATCGAGGCGCTGGAGGCCGACTGGCGCGACGACGAGGAGGTGGCGGCGCTGGTGCGCCGCCTCTCCCAGCGCCGCGTGCCGATCGAGGAGGCGGAGGCCGACATCGCAGCGTTCGCGGCCGAACTCGACGCGGACAAGACGGAGCGCCTGACGCTCCTGTTCGCCGGCCTGTTCGAGACGATGAACACCGAGCGCGGCCAGATCATCGACGGCATCGAGCGCTACGCCCACCGCCAGCGCGAGGTGGCGCAGAAGGTACGCTCCATGGCGAGCGAGCTCGGCGCGCTGCGCAAGGACCCGAACGCGGACGCCGCGGCCATCGACGAGGCCAAGACGGCGCTCGACTGGCAGACGCGCATCTACAACGAGCGGCGCGCCTCGCTCCCCTATGTCTGCGAGGTGCCGCGCTTCGTCGAGCAGCGCCTATTCGCTCTCGGCCGCGCCATCGTGAAGGCGATGCCGAACTGAGGCGCCGCCGCGCTGCGGGGTGGCGCGGGGTGCTCGGCGCCGCACGACCGGACTGGTTGCAGCGCAATCGAGTTTCGCTTTGAGGTCGAATGTGGGAATATTCGGCCCCGCGCGTCGTTCGTCGATGAGGGGGCGCGGTCCACCTCGATGCGAGGCGCGCGGATGTCCATGCAGAAACAGGGCTACGTGCTTCCGCTCACCGCGGAGGAGACGCGGCGGCTCCACAACCAGGCGCACTACCTCGACCGGTGCACCGACCCGCTGCTCGCCCGGTACGTGCGCCCCGGCATGCACTGCGTCGAGCTCGGCTGCGGCGTCGGCTCCTCGACGCAGAGCATCCGCCAGATCCTGGGGCGGACCGGGACGCTCACCACCGTCGACCAGGGCGTCGCCTTCCTGGACTACACGCGCCAGCGCCTGGACCAGACCGGCAACGACGGCGTGACCTTCGTCCACGCCTCGGCCGAGTACTACGCGTTTCCCGCCGAGCTCGACCTCGTCTTCGGCCGCGCCGTGCTGCATCACACGCGCGATCCCTGGGACGTCTACGCCCGCGCGGCGGCGGCGCTGGAGCGGGGCGGCTTCATCATCTTCCAGGAGCCGGCCATGTCGGCGATCTTCCGTCACGCGCTGCCGCGCGGGGTGGAGAGCCTCTGGCGCTGGTACATCGCCCTCGGCGAACAGGGGGGCTTCCACTTCGACATCGGCGACGACCTCGCCCGCTTCGCCACCCGCGCCGGCCTCGAGATCGTGGAGATGGCGGGCTACGAGCCCATCCTCGTGTCCGACGAGGACCGCTCGGTCTACCCGAAGCTCCTGCGGGTCATCGGCGACCAGTTGCTGGTCGCCGGCCTCGCCTCGCGCGAGGCGCTGGAAAAGGTGCAGGACGAGCTTGAGGAGGCCGCGCGCGAGGGGATCCCCATGTCCTACATCCCCTTCATCCACTGCGTCGCGATGCGCCCGCTCCACGCCGCTCCGGCCGGCGAGCCGGCACACTAGTTTCCCTCGCGCACTGCGCGTCCCGGCGTCCTCCGGCCCCGTCGGCGCGGTACTGTGCCGCCCACGCGGGCCGGTACCACGACGCGCCTGCAGTCCCGGTCGAAGGGGGGCGAGTCGGGGTGGCGCCGTGGCCGGGAAAGGGGGGCGGCGATCGTGCGGCGCCGCCGGGGCCGGGCCGCGTCAGCGCGTCAGTTCGTAGGGCTCGCGGTGTTCGAGGGGGAGGCCGGAGTTCGACCAGCCGTCGGTGCCCTCGGGGTACCAGCTGACGTTGGTGTAGCCGTACTCGAGCGCGCGCCGGGCGGCGTTCCAGGACATCCAGCACTCCGACAGGCAGTAGAAGACGAGGGGCGCGTCCGCGTCTCCGTGGGTAATCTCCGCGAGGGCTGCGGTGTAGTAGGCGTCCATCTCGGTGGAGAGACGGTCGTAGCCGGTGTTGGCCAGCCAGACGCTGCCGGGGACGTCCTCGCGCGGCGGGGCGCGCCAGAGCGTCCCCTCGGGAAGGTTCGCCGGCCGCTTGGGCGTGGGGAGCGTGTCGACGAAGAGCGCCGCCTTCATCTCCCAGAGAGCCTTCGCCTCGGCGGTGGTCAGCACCGAGGCGCCAACGAGCGTCGCCGGGACGGGGGCGCGGTAGGGCGGGCCGCGGTAGTCCTCGGGCTCGGGCACGACGTCGGCCCGGGCCGGTACGGTGGCGGAGACGGACACCGCGGCGACGGAGGCAAGGATGAGGGAGGCCGCGGCGAGGAACGCCGCTGCCAGGCGTGACGGGGGGCGCATACGCCTCAATCCGGGCCTCGTGTGATCGGCCGGCCCTGCTCGTCGATCAGGGGCACGCCGTAGTCGAGAAGGATCGCGTTGATCTGGTCCTGATTGTCCCGGATGACCTCGTTGAGGGTGCGTTTCCACTCCTGGTCGGAGGGGCGCACGCCCATGGTGATCCGGTAGGTCATGCGCGGCCCGTTGTCCTCGTGGACGAGGGGGATGATCACGAGCGGCTTGGCGGACTTCTTGGCGTACCAGCCTGCCATCGGCCCCCAGGCGAGAGCGCCGTCGATCTCGCCGGCGGCGAGGTCGGCGAACATGTCGGCGACCGGGTGGTCGACGCGCGTGTCCACCATGAGCTGGTACGGGCGGGCGTGGCCGATGAGGCCGTTGCGCGCCAGGCTCGTCGCGGGCGGCGTCCCGGCCACCACGCCGAGCCTGGCGTCCTTCAGGACCGGGTCGGAGAGGTTGGTGACGCCCGCCAGGGGCGAATCCTCCGGCACCACCAGCGCGTAGGACGTGCGGTAGTAGGGGTTGGTGTTCTGGACCAGCTCATTGCCCTGGGCGAAGCCGATGATCACGTCGCACTGGAAGGCGCGCAGCGTGTTGCGCACGAAGCCGACGCCCTGCGGGAAGAAGGCGTAGGTGACACCCTCCCGCCCGGTCTTCTCGGCGACGAGGTCGGCGATCTTGTTCTCGAACCCTTCACCCGCCTCATTGGAGAGGGGGAGGTTATCGGGGTCGGCGCAGACCCGCAGCACGGTCGGGTCGACGAGCTCGAGGTCGGCGCCGAGGCTGTTGGTCTGCGCGAGCGCCCCGTGCGGGGAGAGTGCCCCGGCGATGCAGGCCGCTAGGCCCGCGAGCGCCATGCGGGCGACCGCGCGGCCGACGTGGCGTGCGGCCGGCAGCCGGCCGGGCCGGAGCGCGCCGGTTGCCGCAGCGGCGGGCGAGGGCAGCCCGGCGGTCACGCGGGACCCGACGGCGGCGCCCGTCCCGGGGGAGGGCGCCACGGACAGACCGCTCCGTTGCGCGCCGGGGGCGTGCCGCGAGGCATGCGGGCGGGGATCAGCCTCCCATACAGGCATTTTCGGCCTCGACGAATCCGTCCGGCTTGGCCTCCTTCTTGGCCGGCCGGCCGCGCGGCAGGCCGCCTTGAGCGCGGGCCCTCAGGTAGACGTAGATGTCGTCGAGATAGCACATGACGTTGGGGTTGGTGCCGAAGGCGGGCATGACCTGGTTGGCCTGACCCGTCCCGACGGCCTGTTTGCCGTTCACGACGACTTCGTAGAACGTGTAGTAGTCGATATTGGCGACGCTTTCGGCGAGCGCCGGCGCGTAGCTCGACCCCATCCCGTCCGGTCCGTGGCAGACGTGGCATTCGGCGTGGTAGCGGCGGAAACCGGAGTAGGTGTACCAGTCGACCGTGCCGTCTTCGGCGATGTTGAAGGTGGGGACACCGTCAGCGTCGAAGTACTTTCCGTCGACGTCTTCGGCCGGTTTGGGATCTCCGGGGCCGACCGCGAAGGCGGCCGTGGTCGCGGCGAGGAGGGCTGCCCCGATGAGTACGCGTCTTATCATTGGTTGCACCTTTGGGAACTGCGTGCCTTGCAAATGGGGCGGCCGCTCATGGGACCGCCCCGTTTGACACGTGTGCGTTGCGCAAGCGGTGGAGCCGCCGGCGACGGGTGCCGGCGACTCTCCGCGATTACTTCGTGGCGCTGTCGGGGAGCGCGAACACCGTCAGCTGGCCGCCGAGGTCGGTGTACTGCTTGAGGCCCGCATAGCCGCCCACGGCGCCCAGACCCGCGTTCGGGTCGGTGAGACCGGCCGCGAGGCCGATACCGGCCCAGCCGCCGATGCCGGAGAGAACGGCCACGTACTGCTTGCCGTCGTTCTCGTAGGTCATCACGTTGCCGATGATGCCGGAGGGGGTCTTGAACTTGTAGAGCTCGTCACCCGTCTCGATGTCGACGGCCTTCAGGTACCCCTCGAGGGTGCCGTAGAAGACGACGTCGCCGGCGGTGGCGAGAGCGCCGGACCACACCGAGAACTGCTCGGGGATCGACCAAACGATCTTACCCTTGGTGGCGTCCCAGGCGATGAAGTTGCCCATGCCGCCATGGCTGTCCGGCGCGGGATACATCGACAGGGTGGCACCGACATACGGCTGGCCCGCGGTGTAGGAGACGCGGAACGGCTCGTAGTCCATGCAGACGTGGTTGGTCGGGATGTAGAAGAGACCGGTCTTCGGCGAGTAGGCCGACGGCTGCTGGTCCTTCGTGCCGAGCGCCGCCGGGCAGATGCCGGTGGTGTTGACGTCCTCGCCGTTCTGCTCGGTCGAGTAATCGGCGACGACCTGCGGACGACCGTACTGCGGGTCGTTCTTGTCCATGACGACGTGGGTCGCCCAGTTCACCGCCGGGTCGTACTTCTCGGCGACGAGGAGCTCGCCCGTCTCGCGGTTCAGGGTGTAGTTGAAGCCGTTGCGGTCCGGGTGGACGAGGGCCGGGACCTTGCCGCCGTCGAAGTCGAGGTCGGCGAGCATCATCTCGTTGACGCCGTCGAAGTCCCACTCGTCGTGCGGGGTCATCTGGTAGACCCACTTGGCCATGCCGTCGTCCGGATCGCGGGCGAAGATGGTCATCGACCAGCGGTTGTCACCGGGGCGCTGCGCGGGGTTCCAGGTCGAGGGGTTGCCCGAGCCGTAGTAGATGAGGTCGAGCTTGGGATCGTAGGAGTACCAGCCCCAGGTGGTGCCGCCGCCGATCTTCCACTGGTCGCCTTCCCACGTGGCGGTGCCGGAATCCTTGCCGACAGGCTTGCCGAGGTGGGTGGTCTTCTCCGGATCGAGCAGGGTCTGGTCGTCCGGACCGGTGGAGAAGGCGCGCCAGACCTGGCTGCCGTCGGCGAGGCTGTAGGCCGTGATGTGGCCCTGAACGCCGAACTCACCGCCGGAGATGCCGGTGATGACCTTGTCCTTCACGATCATCGGCGCCATCGTGGCGGTCTGGCCCTTGGAGGGATCGCCGTTGGTCACCTCCCATACGACCGAGCCGTCCTCGGCGTTGAGGGCGACGAGCTTGGTGTCGGCCTGCTGGAGGAGGATCAGCGCCGGCTGGTCACCGCTCGCCGGGGCGTAGGAGACGCCGCGATAGACCGTATCGCAGCACATCACGCCGATGACGTTCGGGTCCTGCTTCGGCTCGTACTTCCATTTGATCTTGTTTTCGTTCGCGAGGTCGATCGCGAAGACGTTGTTGGGGAACGGTGTGGCAAAGTACATCATGTCGCCGATGACGATGGGCGACCCTTCGTGCCCGCGCAGCACGCCGGTCGACATCGTCCAGGCGACTTGCAGCTGACCGACATTGTCCTTGGTGATCTGGTCGAGCTCGGAATAGCGCCAGTTGGCATAGTTGCCGGTCGGCATGACCCAGTCGGCCGAGTTGCCTTCCATCTTCACGAGGTCGTCGTTGGCGACGACTGCCGTCGAGGCGACCGCGAGCGCCAAAGCGCTGCAAGCCGAGGTCAATATAAATCGCTTCATCAGCACCTCCCAATCGATCTTGTCCCGGCGGTGAGACCCCCCGGTTCGATGCGGTATCCCATCATGATCTCGCCAGAGATTGCAATGGGACTTCAAGACCGTTGAACGTCCTGACGCATACGACCAAAGTCCAGCTGCTCAAGGCGTCTGTGCTGTATACTTTGCGGATGATACAGTTGCGCATCGTGTGAACAAAAGCGACTTGCAAAGATGCCACTGTCCGCAAGATGGATTGTCTCGAAGACATCCCCCTCCGCCCGCCCTTCAAAGTATATTACGACTAAAGTGCTAGGTTTCGGTGCGGCGCGGCATGGTCCGGCGAGGGGGCGTCCGGCGAGGGTCGCGGCCCTCTTTCTCCTGATGGTCGCCGGCGGCGCGCCGGGTCCGGCGGCGGCTGCGACGGCGCTCGCGGTGGTGGAGGTCGCGCCGGGCGTCTTCGTGCACGAAGGGGCGGTCGCGCTGGCGGACGGCGTCAACCGCGGCGACATCGCCAACCTCGGCTTCATCGTCGGCGGCGAGGGGGTCGCGGTGGTCGACACCGGCGGCAGCGTCGAGGTCGGCGCCGGGCTGCTCGCCGCCATCCGGGCGGAGACGGACCTTCCGGTGCTCGCCGTCGTCAACACGCACATGCACCCGGACCACGTCTTCGGCGACGCGGCCTTCCGCGGGACAGGCCCCGGCGGCGCCGACCCCGAGTTCTTCGGCCACGCCAAGCTCGGGCGCTCGCTGGCGGCCCGCGCCGCCTACTACCTCGAGATCTCCGAGCGCGACATCGGCGCGGCGCTGACCGGGCCGGAGGACGTGGTCCTCCCGAACGAGGCGGTCGACGACCACCGCGAGATCGACCTAGGCGGGCGCGTCCTCGAGCTCGACGCCTGGCCGACCGCGCACACCGACAACGATCTCACCGTGCTCGACCGTGACACGGGAACGTTGTTTGCCGGAGACCTCGTCTTCATGCATCATCTACCTGTGGTGGACGGGAGCATCGCCGGCTGGCTGGCGCTGCATCCGCGTCTGGCCGCGATCGAGGCGGCGCGCGTGGTCCCGGGCCACGGTCCCGCCAGCGCCGACTGGCCGGAGGCGCTCAACGCGCAGCGCCGCTACCTGGACGCCGTCGCCACCGGCGTCCGCGAGGCCATCGCGGCCGGGCGGCCGATGGCGCAGGCGGTGGAGGACGCGCCCGAACCGGGCGGCACATGGGTGCTGGTGGACGCCTTCCACAAGCGCAACGTCACCGCCGCCTATGCCGAGCTGGAGTGGGAGTAGGCCGCACGCGCCGATCCGCGGGACCGGGACGCGGCGGGCAGATGGGACAATAAAGTAGAGAGTGGCGGGAGGATCCGATGATGAAGATCTTGAGACAGGGGACCCTCGCAGCGGCGCTCGTCGCGGGCACGCTGGCGGGCGGAGCGGCCCTCGCGGCCGAGAGCGACGGAACGGCGTGGTCCGACATCCGCGGCAGCCTCTTCGGCGATACCGCGATGAAGGACGACGGGCTGATCGCCATCGAGGCGCCCTACAGGGCCGAGGACGCGGCCATCGTGCCGGTCACGATCCGCACCGACGTGCCGCAGGGCGACCCGCGCCACGTCGCGAAGATCACGCTGGTGATCGACGAGAACCCCGCGCCGGTCGCCGCGACCTTCACCCTCGGCGAGGGCGCGAACGTCACCGCGATCGCCACCCGCGTCAGGATCAACGCCTACACGCCGGTCCACGTGGTCGCCGAGCTGTCGGACGGCTCGCTGCACGTCGCGGAGACCTACGTGAAGGCGTCCGGCGGCTGCGCGGCGCCGATGGCGAAGGACCAGGACGTCGCCGACGCCAACATCGGCAAGATGAAGATGCGCTGGTTCGGCCGTCCGCTGACGGACATCGACGCCACGCCCGATCCGATCCACGCGACGGCGCAGCTGATGATCCGCCACCCGAACAATTCCGGGTTGCAGATGGACCAGGTGACGCGGTTCTACATACCCGCCCACTTCGTCTCGAACGTGACGATCCGTCAGGGGAACGCGCTGGTGCTGACGATGGAGGGCGGGATCTCGATCTCCGAGGACCCGAACTTCCGCTTCGCGTTCGTATCGAACGGCGAGCCGCTGGTTGTCGAGGCGACGGACACGGAAGGCAACGACTTCGGCCAGACCTTCCCGGTTCCGGGGTCCTGAGGCCGGCTGCCGCCGCGTCCGTCGACCCGCGGGGAGGGCGCCCGGTCCGCGGCGCCCTCGCTCGTGCCGTTCCGGGTGCTTCGCCGACCGGGCGAGGGTGGGGTCAGAAGCAGCGCAGCTCGGCCTCCACCTGGGCGCGGCGCAGGTCCTGCACGGCCGCCTTCGACTCCTCGCTGGTGCGGAAGATCACGCCCCTTTCGCCGGAGATCTGGCCGAGGCTGAGGAAGGCCTCGGCCTCCTCGTAGCGCGAGTAGGGAATCAGGGTGGTGATGACGTCGATCGAGCAAGAGCACTGCTCCAGGACCGTGCGCGTCTCCTGATTGGCCTTCATGCAGCCGAGGACGTAGTCGGCGATCGCCACCGTCGGGTAGTCCGGGCCGCGGCGCACCGCGTCGTCCGCCATCGCGCCCGGTGCACTGCACACCAGGCCGGCGATCACACAGACTTTCAATCCAAAGTTGGCGAGATCCGGCATTACGACTTTCCTCCACCTTGCTTTCGGGCACGCGCCTTTGCCCTAGTTGGCGCCGTTGTCCAGCCATCGGTCGGACTGTGCAACTGAGACATAGGGACGGGGGAATCCATGCAAACGCGTGCAGCCGTGGCCATTGCGGCCGGCAAGCCGCTCGAGGTCACGACGGTCGAGCTCGAGGGTCCGAAGGCAGGCGAGGTCCTCGTCGAGGTCAAGGCGACCGGTATCTGCCATACCGATGAATTCACCCTCTCCGGCGCGGATCCGGAAGGGATCTTCCCGGCCATCCTCGGCCACGAGGGCGCGGGCATCGTCGTCGACGTCGGTCCCGGTGTCACCAGCGTGAAGAAGGGCGACCACGTCATTCCCCTCTACACGCCCGAGTGCCGGGAGTGCGAATACTGCCTCAACCCCAAGACCAACCTGTGCCAGAAGATCCGCTCGACGCAGGGCCAGGGCCTGATGCCCGACGGCACCAGCCGGTTCTCCCTCGAAGGCAAGCCGATCTTCCACTACATGGGCTGCTCCACCTTCTCGAACTACACGGTCCTGCCCGAGATCGCCGTCGCGAAGGTCCGCGAGGACGCCCCGTTCGACAAGATCTGCTACATCGGCTGCGGCGTGACGACGGGCGTCGGCGCGGTGGTCAACACGGCCAAGGTCGAGCCCGGCTCCAACGTCGTCGTCTTCGGCCTCGGCGGCATCGGCCTCAACGTGATCCAGGGCGCGAAGATGGTCGGCGCGGACAAGATCATCGGCGTCGACCTCAACCCCTCCAAGGTCCCGCTCGCCAAGAAGTTCGGCATGACCGACTTCATCAACCCGGACGAGGTCGGCCGCGACAAGGTCGTGCAGGCGATCGTCGACCTCACCAACGGCGGCGCCGACTACTCGTTCGAGTGCATCGGCAACGTCCACGTGATGCGCCAGGCGCTCGAGTGCTGCCACAAGGGATGGGGCGAGAGCGTCATCATCGGTGTCGCCGGCGCGGGGCAGGAGATCTCCACGCGGCCCTTCCAGCTCGTCACCGGCCGCGTGTGGCGCGGCTCGGCCTTCGGTGGCGCCCGTGGCCGCACCGACGTGCCGAAGATCGTCGACTGGTACATGAACGGCAAGATCAACATCGACGACCTCATCACGCACACGATGCCGCTCGACGAGATCAACAAGGGCTTCGACCTCATGCACGAGGGCAAGTCGATCCGCGCGGTGGTCGTCTACTGATGTCGGTGCTGGTCCGGCTGGGTGTGGCGGCGCTCTTCGCCGTCCACATCGCCAGCGCGTACGCGGCTGCCGCCGAGCCGCTGTCCTTCACGGTCGAGGGCGACAGCTACGTGGTGCCGCGGGACGACCTCGTCAGCGTCGAGACGCACGAGACGGGCGGGCTCACCTTCTGTCTCGCCCCCGGCGCGGAAAAGGCGCTGACCGACTTCACCGCCCGCCATCCCGACGAGACCGTGTCCATCGCCATCGGCGACACGAACGTCTTCTACCTGAAGATCGTGAAGCCCTACGGCGGCGGCTGCATCAACTGGCCGCTCCACCCGAAGGTGGCGCAGAACTACCGCAACATGCTGCTCGGCGAGGTGACGGCCCAATGACGGTGTCGATCCTCTCGCGTTTCGCCGCGCACGGCGGCCGACAGCTGGTCGCGCGGCACACCTCCCGCGCGACCGGGACGGAGATGACCTTCGCGATCTTCCTCCCGCCGCAGGCCGACAGCGGGCCCTGCCCGGTGGTCTGGTACCTGTCCGGTCTCACCTGCACCCACGCCAACGTCATGGAGAAGGGGGAGTACCGCAAGGCGGCGGCCGAGGCCGGGCTGATCGTGGTCTGCCCCGACACCAGCCCGCGCGGGGAGGGCGTCGCCGACGACGAGGCCTACGACCTCGGCCAGGGCGCGGGGTTCTACGTCGACGCCACGCAGAAGCCATGGGCGACTCACTTCAGGATGAAGACCTACATCGAGGTCGAGCTTCCCGAGGTGGTCGCGGCGAACTTCCCCGTGGACCTCGACCGGCAGGGGATCTTCGGCCACTCGATGGGCGGGCACGGGGCGTTGACGATCGCGCTGCGCAATCCCTCCCGCTTCCGCTCGCTCTCGGCGTTCGCGCCCATCGTCGCCCCGTCGCAGGTGCCGTGGGGGCAGAAGGCCTTCCCCGCCTACATCGGCCCCGACCCCGCCAAGTGGCGCCGTCACGACGCCGTTGCGCTGATCGAGGACGGGGCGCGGTTCCCGGAGATCCTGGTGGACCAGGGCGAGGCGGACACGTTCCTCGCCGATCAGCTCAAGCCCGAGCTCCTCGCCAGGGCGTGTTCGGACGCGGGGATCGGCCTCACACTGCGGATGCAGCCGGGGTACGACCACTCCTACTACTTCATCTCGACCTTCATGCCCGATCACATCGCCTGGCACGCCCGGCGTCTGGCGGCCTAACGATGGGTCCGAGGCCGCGGGGTGTCGATCGGGACGGGCGCGCCTGCGCCCGGGCCGGGAACGCGGCGCACGACCGGCCGGGGTTTTCGACACTTTCGGACGATGGCACCCCGACTTTGCGCGATTTCATGTCGCGCTTTGCCGCCGCTGCCCTAGAACAATTCCACGTCTAGTTTGGAGGAACACAATGAAGAAGCATGTGCTCGCCGCCGCGGCCCTCGCCGCGCTCGCCGTCGCCCCGCCGGCGATGGCGCAGGACCCGGCCGCCGGCGAGAAGGTCTTCCGCATGTGCATGGCGTGCCATGCTGTCGGCGAGGGCGCCAAGAACAAGATCGGCCCCGAGCTCAACGGAATCATCGGCCGCCAGCCCGGCCACATGGAAGGGTTCCAGTATTCCCCGGCCATGGTCTCGTTCGGCGAAGGGAAGGTCTGGGACGAGGCGCTGCTCGACCAGTACCTCGAGAATCCCCGCACCGTCGTGAAGGGCACGAAGATGGCCTTCGGCGGCCTGCGGCGTCCGGAGCAGCGCGCCGACGTCATCGCCTACCTCGCGACCTTCTCCCAGTAATCGCGGACGGCGCCCGCCGACGGCGCGCCACGCCGCACCCGCCCGGGTCGCGGCGTGGCCGGCTCTCCTGCGGCCTGAGGCGGCCGAACCGCCCGCCATTCCCGCACGTCCCGGGCCTGTCGGGACCTCATCCTCACCGCGCGGGGGGTGAGATGTCCCGGCGCGGAACATAAATCGAACAGAGTTGCGCCGGTCACGGATACTCAGCGGATCTGCGCTGTACTGTCTCCGTGGATCTCCGTGTGTAAACAATCACCCGCCGAATATGCTTTAGAAGTCGTCAACACTTTCGCTCCATTGTGGCGGCGTCTGAGGACTTCGGCTGTCCTCCCCACTCCATTGGAGGTGGATGAGAATGTGGTTCTTCACTGAGTTTCTGGAGCGTTATACCCGCAACTTTACGCGTTCCATCATGCGTATGGCCGCCGCGGAATTCGAGGCGAACCAGAGAGTTGCCTCCGGAATCACCCTGGCGCGGGACGGCAACAACATGATCCTGCCGGAGCGCTCGCTCAATGTCCCGCCGGCCTACGTCCCCGAGCGGCGCGCGGCGGCCTCGACCGACGCCGCCCCCGCGGCCGACGCCCACCAGGAGGCGCTGCAGCCGGCGGAGAACGCGCACCACGCCAGGAGCGAGCCGAAACCTGCCCGGCGGCTGATCACGCTGGCCACCATGCCGGTCGGCGTGCGTGGCGAGCTGGTGCTGCGCTACATCGAGGCGTTCGGCGAGACGCCGGCCGCGGAGGCGGAAGCGCTCATCGACAGGCTGGGCCGGGACAAGAAGATCCGCATCGCCGAACTGCAGCTCATCGTCGCGGAGGTTCTCGCCGAGGCGGTGACCCGCCGCACCAAGACCGAGCACCTGGACGCGCTGCGCCTGCGCCTCGTCCCCGAAGCGGCCTCCCCGGGCACCTCGGCGGGCGTCCAGGCGCGCCCGGAGCTTCGCCCCAACTGATCCGAATCTGTCCGCGCAGGCGGCAGAATCAGATCAATTCGTGCGCGTTACGCCCAAGGCATTCACAATCCCGTCGTAAACCGTCTATGAGGGTCGCGACGGGAGGTCACGCTCCCAACTCATCAAACCAGTAGGGAGCAACTATGCGCGTCTACTACGACCGCGACGCCGACATCAGCCTGATCAAGGGCAAGAAGATCGCTGTCGTCGGCTATGGCAGCCAGGGCCACGCCCACACCCTCAACCTGCGCGATTCGGGCTGCCCCGACATTGTCGTGGCGCTGCGTCCCGGCTCCGCCTCCGCCAAGAAGGCCGAGGCCGAGGGCATCAAGGTGATGACGGTGGAAGAGGCCGCCAAGTGGGCCGACGTCGTCATGATGCTGACGCCGGACGAGCTTCAGGGCGACATCTACGCCGACCAGCTGCACGAGAACATGAAAGAGGGCGCCGCGCTCCTCTTCGCGCACGGTCTGAACGTGCACTTCAACCTCATCGAGCCGCGCAAGGACCTCGACGTCCTGATGGTCGCGCCGAAGGGGCCGGGCCACACGGTGCGCTCGGAGTACCAGCGCGGCGGCGGCGTGCCGACCCTGATCGCCATCGCCCAGGACGCCTCCGGCAACGCCCACGACCTCGGCCTGGCGTACGCCTCGGCGATCGGCGGCGGCCGTGCCGGCATCATCGAGACCACCTTCAAGGAAGAGTGCGAGACCGACCTCTTCGGCGAGCAGGTGGTGCTGTGCGGCGGCCTCGTCGAGCTGATCCGCGCCGGCTTCGAGACGCTGGTGGAAGCCGGCTACGCCCCGGAGATGGCCTACTTCGAGTGCCTCCACGAGGTGAAGCTGATCGTCGACCTCATCTACGAGGGCGGCATCGCCAACATGAACTACTCGATCTCCAACACCGCCGAGTACGGTGAGTACGTCACCGGCCCGCGCATCATCACCGACGAGACCAAGGCGGAGATGAAGAAGGTGCTGACCGACATCCAGTCGGGCACCTTCACGCGCAACTGGATGCTGGAGAACAAGGTCAACCAGACCTCGTTCAAGGCGACGCGCGCGAAGAACAACGCGCACCAGATCGAGGCGGTCGGCGAGGGTCTGCGCGCGATGATGCCGTGGATCAAGGAGAAGGCGCTCGTCGACAAGGAGCGCAACTAAGCGCTTGGCGCCGCCCGCGATCGAAGGGCGGCGCATTCGACCCGGCCCCGGCCGACGGCCCGGGCACCCGGGCTGCCAAGGGTTTCGGCGCGCCGGTCGAGCCGGTCGCGCCGCCCGCACCGTGGGACCCACGAGGTCGCAGGGAATTCCCCGTGGATCGCATCGCCCAACTCGCTCGCCGGCTCGTCGCTGTCGCCGCACCCGCCGCGCTGAGCGTCATGCTCGTCGCGTTGAGCGCCGCCGTGCCCTCCGGCGCGTGGGCCGAGGGCCCTGGAGGGGTGCCGGACGCGCCGGCAGCCGCTGCCCCGCAGTCCACGCCCGCGGATACGGCGCCTGAGGCCCGTCCCGCCGCGTCCGGCGGTGAGGCGCTGGCGGACCGGGTCGTCGTCATCGGCCTGGCGGAGCGGCCGCCTTACGCGATGCGTGCGCAGGACGGGAGCTGGCAGGGCATCGGCGTCGACCTCTGGCGGATGACCGCCGAGCGGCTGGGCCTTGCCTACCGCTTCGAGGAGGTCGCGATCGAGCAACTGGCCGACGCCCTCTCCAGGGGACGGATCGACATCGCCCTGCCGCTCGACGCGACACCGGAGCATGAGGCCGTCGTCGACCTGCTGTTCCCCTTCTACACCTCGACCCTCGCCATCGCGACGGAGAAGGGCTCGACCCCCTGGCTCGTCATGCGGGAGCTCGCGACCTACCAGTTCCTGCGCATCGTCCTCTTCATCAGCGGCGTGCTGCTGGCGGTGGGCGCGACGGTCTGGCTCGTCGAGCGGCGCCACAACCGGCAGTTCGACCGGCGGACATTGCGCGGGCTCGGGGACGGCTTCTGGTGGGCCGGCGTCACGCTGACGACGGTCGGCTACGGCGACAAGGCCCCCGTCACGGCGCTCGGCCGGGCGCTGGCGATGATCTGGATGCTGGTCGGGCTCGGCGTCTCGTCGGCGCTGACCGCGTCGGTCGTCGCGGCGATGAACATTGCCAGCGGCGGCGATTTCAACATTCCGGCGGACCTGCGCGACATGCGCGTCGCAGTGGTGGCGGGGAGCACGTCGGAGCTCTACCTGCGCGGCCACAGCCTCGAGGTCATGCCGACGACGGGGCTCGGCGATGCGCTGAAGGCGCTTCGCCACGGGGAGGTGGAAGCCGTGGCGGCCGGCTCGGCGGAGCTTCATGCGGCGATCGCCAGGGAAGGGGTCCGGCGCGCCCTGGTGGCGACCACGCGCGACCCGCAGTACGTCGCGATGGCGATCCGGCAGGACACGCCGAAGGCGTTCAGCGAGGCGCTGGAGCGCGCGGTGCTGGCCCAGGTGACGAGCCGCGCCTGGTGGGCGCTCGTCGCCCGCTACGTTCCCGAATCGCCCTGAGGCGGCTTGCCGGGCTTCGGTCCGCCCGGCGCGGCGAGGTCCTTCGCCGAGGCGGGACGCCGCCGCGGGTGTGACAGGGAGAGGCCCGTCATCACCGCGTCGTCGCCGAAGCGGGCACGCAGCGCGTCCATCGCCTTCTCGGCCTTGCCGAGGCGGGTGCGGGCGGGATCGAAGAGTTCCTCGCCGTCCGCCTCGCCGGCCGGGACGAGGCCGCTGACGCCGATGCCGATGAGGCGGTAGCGCTGCCCCTCGGGTTCGGCCAGCAGCAGCGACTTGCCGACCGCGAAGATCCGGTGCGCCATCGCCGTCGGCGCGTCGAGGCTCTCCGAGCGGGTGATGGAGCGGAACTGCGGCGTCTTCAGTTTCAGCGTGATGGTGCGCCCGCCGATCTCCGCCGCCTTGGCGCGCGTCGATACCTTCTCGGAGAGGTGGCGCAGGATCGCGAGGAGCGTGTGGCGGTCGGAGAGGTCGACGTCGAACGTCTGCTCGGCCGAGACGGACTTGCGCTCGCTGGCCGGGTCGACGACGCGGTTGTCCTCGCCGTGGGCGAGGCGCTTGAGGCGCTGCCCGGTCTCGCCGAAGCGGCGCATCAGGTCGGTGAGGTCCGCGCGCTGCACGTCCCGCACGAAGGTCACGCCGCCCTGCTGGAGCTTGCGTGCCGCGGCCGGTCCGACGCCGGGCAGGCGCGTCACCGGCTCGTCGGCAAGGCGCGCCTCGGCGTCGCTCCGGCCGATGACGGTGTAGCCGCGCGGCTTGTCGTGGTCGGAGGCGAACTTCGCGAGGAACTTGTTGGGGGCGAGGCCGACCGACACGGTGATGCCGATGTCCGCCTCGATGCTCCTCGCGAAGCGGGCCATCACCGCCGCGGCCGGGGCCCCGTGGAGCCTCTCGGTGCCGGAGAGGTCCAGGAAGGCCTCGTCGATCGAGAGCGGCTGCACGAGGGGCGTGAGGGCCTTCATGCGCTCGCGCACCTCCCGGCCGACGGCGACGTACTTCTCGAAGTCGGGGCGCAGCACGACCGCGTCCGGGCAGAGCTGGAGCGCCTTGAACATCGGCATCGCCGAGCGGACGCCGTGGATGCGGGCGAGGTAGCAGCAGGTCGAGACGACGCCGCGCCGGCCGCCACCGACGATGAGCGGCACGTCGCGCAAGGACGGATCGTCCCGCTTTTCCACAGAAGCATAGAAGGCGTCGCAGTCGACGTGGGCGATGACGAGGCGCGTCATCTCCGTGTGGCGCACGAGGCGCGGGCTGCGGCACCGCGGGCAGCGGGCCGGGGTGTCGTAGGGGAGGATCGCCGCGCAGTCGCGGCAGAGCGCCGCGGCGGCGCTCATCTCATGCCCAGTCGTCGTGGGGGCGGGGCGGCCAGCCGTCGTCGCCGACGGGTTTGGAGCCCACGTCGATCGGCTCGTTGGGGCGACGCTCGAGGGCCTGGCGGGCGCGCACGATGGCCTCGGGCGTCGTCTCCTGCGCCTCGGCGACGGCGAGCAGGATGCGCTCGTCGGCGAGGACGAAGTCGAGGAGGCCGGCGACGAAGGTGGGCGAGGCCGCGGCGTCACGCAGCGAGGTCGGATCGAGGCCGGTGAGCGCGAAGAAGCGGCTCATCGTCTTCGGCTCGGTGGCGAAATAGGATAGAGCGGCGATGGCGATCGTGCCCGCGTCGGGGTCGTCCGCCTGGCGGCGCGACCTGGGAGCGGGATGGCGTGGCGAGCGACTTGACGGCACGGTTATCGCCCCACACACACGAGAGGCCGCCACGTCGGCGCGGTCACAGAGGAAGTGCGCATGGCCCACAGGGTGCTCATCGTGGAAGACAACGAGCTGAACATGAAGCTCTTCCACGATCTGCTCGAGGCGAGCGGGATGGAAATCCTGGAAACGCGCAACGGGATCGACGCCTTGAAGGTGGCCAAAGAACAGCGGCCGGATCTCATCGTGATGGACATCCAGCTGCCTGAGATGTCCGGCCTCGAGGTGACGGAGCAGATCAAGTCGGACCCCGACCTGAAGCCGATCCCCGTCATCGCGGTGACGGCGTTTGCGATGAAGGGCGACGAAGAGCGCATCCGCGCCGCCGGTTGTGAGGCCTACCTCTCCAAGCCGATCTCGATCGACCGCTTCATCTCGACGATTAAATCGTTCCTGCCGAAGTAATTACTTGATTTTCGCTTCGCGGAATTCGACGTGCTTCTTCGCGACCGGGTCGTACTTGGTCTTGGTCATCTTCTCGGTCATGGTCCGAGTGTTCTTCTTGGTCACGTAGAAGTAGCCGGTGTCGGCGGTCGACACGAGCTTGACTTTAATGGTGTTGGCCTTCGCCATAGGAGCCTCCGACGCCGCCCCGCGGCGCTAACTGGGTGAACCGGAACAAACCTTGCTGATGGGGGCCCGACGCGTCGCTGTCAAGCCTTGCGGCGCGCGCTTCTCAGTCCCCGACACCGTCGTGAAGGATCCTGAACGAGCCCAGCAGCACGTAGATGCCAAAGATTACGGCGATGGCAAGAGCAAAGCCGTGCGGCGGGATCATTTCGAGGCCCGCGCCCAGGGAAACCGGCCCGATCAGCATCCCGAACGCGTACATCATGACGAACGCGGCGTTGGCCGAGGCGAGGTCGCTGCCGGAGAAGCGCGACCCGAGCTGGGTGAGGCCGATGGTGTAGAGGCCGGTCACGATGCCGCCGGTCACGAACAGCACCGCCAGCAGCACGAAGTAATGGTCCGACACCAGCGGGATGAGGAGCGCACCGCACGCGCCGACCGTGGCCGAGCCGAGGAGCAGGACCCTCCGGTTCACCCGGTCCGCCAGGTAGCCGATCGGGATCTGCGAGATGATGTTGCCGAGGGCGACCGCGCTGACCAGCACCACGGAGTGGCTCGCGGCGAGGCCGATCGCCGTACCGTAGAGCGGCAGGATCGCCGTTCCGCCCGACTCCACCGCGCCGAACACCAGCGCCGCGAAGAGGGCGAGGGGGGCCATCGCAACGAAGCGCAGCAGGTTCTTCTGGCCGCCCGTCGGCAGCACCGGCTCGCGGCCGGAGACGAAGAGGACGGGCACCGTCGCGGCGAGGATCGCCGAGGCGCCGATGGCGAACGGCAGCACGCCCTGCGTGCCGACGAGCGCCAGGATGAGCGGGCCCATCGAGATGCCGATGGACAGGAACGCGGTGTAGATGCCGACGACGAAGCCGCGGCGTGTCGGCGGCGCAAGGCAGCCGATCCAGAATTCGGTCAGCGCGAAGATGAGCGTTACCGAGGCCGAGAAGACGAACCGCAGCGGGAACCACAGCGCGAAGGTGTGCGTGACGTGGAAGCCCATCAGCGTCACCGACATGGCGATGAAGGCCATGACGATGACGCGGGACGTCCCGAACTGCTTGGCGAGGGTGGTGACGAACGGCAGGATGACGATGGCGGCGATGCCGCCCGTCGCGGTATTGATGCCCACCAGCATCGGCGAGACGCCGCGTTGCTCCAGTACGATGGAGAGCAGCGGAAGGCTCAGCGACAATGCGGCGCCGACCCCGGTGATCCCACTGATGACGGCCGCAAGCGCCCAGATATCGGTAGGACCGTCCGGCGGGCGGTGCTCTTCATGGGGCATCGGCCGCCCGGGGACCGCCGCATAGGGATCGGCAGCGATCGAGGGGGACATCGAGGCCACAGTCTGGCGAGACGTCTGGTCCATGGCTCCGACGGGGTACGCTCTTACGGGTTGTCTTTGGCCGAAAACGCGACAAAGCGCCAGCGGCGATCGGATACGGGATGCGGCCCCGCGCAAGCCGCAGAACGACTGTGGCGTGGCTGCGACGGCGTCGTTCGGGAAGGGCGGTCGTGGTGGCCGCTCGTCCGGCGATCCATCGTCGGCAGGGCGCGGGCGGATAACCCGTGCCTGCGGCTCCGGATCGGGAGGCTAGAGCAGTTCCATCGTCCGCTCGCCGCGCACGAAGCGGAAGAAGGGCACGGGTCCGCCCGCAGGCAGCTCCGGCGACTCCGCGAGGCGCTTGGCGAGGCTGTCGATCACCGTGTGGGTGATGCCGGGAAGCTCCAGGGTGCGGGCCTCGTCGAGCGTCACCCAGGCGATCTCCTCCAGCTCGGCGTCCTCGCCGATGCGGGTGGGATCGATCTCGGCGATCGCCTCGCGCGGGACGGCGAAGAAGCGTGTGTCGAACCGCCGCGGCCGGCCGGGGGGCGTGATCGCCCGGAAGACGTAGCGCAGCGCCGAGAAGTCGAGGCCGATGCCGCGGTCGCGGAAGGGCTGCCAGGCCGGCCCCGTAGGCAGCGTCTCCGCGCCCTTGGCGCCGACGAGGACGCCTGTCTCCTCGTACACCTCGCGGATCGCCGCCGCGCCGAGCGCGCGGGCGCGGGCGTCCGAGTGCTTGGAGCGCATCTGCGCGGTGAGCTTGGTGAGCGTCGCGTCGTCGAACGTGGTGTGCAGCCTGACGCGCGAATCGGTCGGGTCGACGCGTCCGCCCGGGAACACGAAGCGCCCCGGCATGAAGACGTGCTTCATCGAGCGGCGGCCCATCAGCACCGACGGGCCGTTACTGTCGATGAGGATCAGCGTGGCGGCGTCGCGGATCGTGACTCGGCGGTGCGCCTCGGTCTTGGCGGCGGCCTGGTCGCGCTTCAGCCGCTCGGCGGCGGTCATGGCTCCGCTCACACGTCACCTCCCGCGTATTCGGGGTCGAAGCCGTGCATGAGGTTGGCCCACTGGAGGCCGACGAGCGCGCCCTTCGTGGGGCGCATCAGGATGAGCGACATGAGAACCGTTAGAGGCAGGAAGATCGCCGCGTGCAACCACAGCGCAGGAGACATGGTGATCTCGTATAGCAGCATTATCGCAACCACCACATGTCCGACGATCATCATCACGATGTAGGGCGGTGCGTCGTCGGCGCGGTGGTGGTGGAGCGCCTCGCCGCAATGGGGGCACGCGTCGCTGACCCTGATGAAGCCGTCGAAGAGCCCGCCGGTGCCGCAGCTCGGGCAGCGGCTCCTGAGGCCGTTCCACATCGCGCGCCAGACCGAGCGCTCGGCCAGCAGCGCCATCGACGCTTCGGACGGCAGCCGCGGATGCGGGGAGGGGACGGTGTCGCCCGCGCCCGATACGTCGTTCATGCGTCGCCTCCCGCGCCGTTGGGGTTGAAGCCGTGCATCCGCTTGGCCCACTGCAGGCCGACCATGAGGCCCTTCGTCGGCCGAAGCAGCACCAACGAAAGCACAATGGTCAGCGGCAGGAAGATCGCCGCGTGGATCCAGAGCGCCGGCTCGTAGGCGATCTCGACGTAGAACATCACCGCCACCACGAAGATCCCCACAAACGACATGACGATGTAGGGCGGCGCGTCGTCGGCGCGGTGGTGGTAGAGCGCCTCGCCGCAGTGGGGGCAGGTGTCGCGCACCTTGAGGAAACCGTCGAAGAGGCTGCCGACGCCGCAGTTGGGACAGCGTCCCATCATCCCCTTCATCATGGCGTCCATCGGCGAGCGGTCGTTCATCTCCGGCCTCTTTTCATCGGGCGTTTCATCGGGCGCTTGTGCGACGGGCGGGACGTGTGGCGGCCCCGACGGGGCAGCTTCGTCGTCGCCTCGTGCTCGATGATGTCGAACCGGAGCGCGCCGGAGAACGGGGCCGCCTCCATGAGGCGCACCGTCACGTCGTCGCCGAGCCGGAAGGTCGTGCCGGTCGCCTCGCCGACGAGCGCCTGGTTGGCCTCGTCGTAGATCATGTACTCGTTGCCGAGGGTGGAGATCGGCACGAACCCGTCCGCGCCGGTCTCCTTCAGCTTGATGAAGAGCCCGGCCTTGGTGACGCCGCCGATGCGGCCCTCGAACGTCGCGCCGATCTTGTCCGTCAGCCACTGGGCGATCAGGCGGTCGATCGTCTCGCGCTCGGCCAGCATGGAGCGCCGCTCGGTGGAGGAGATGTCGGCGCCGATCTGGCTGAGCTCGGAGATCTCGTGGTCCGACAGCCCGTCCCTGCCGAGGTCCAGCGCGCGGATCAGCGCGCGGTGGACGATGAGGTCGGCATAGCGGCGGATCGGCGAGGTGAAGTGCGCATAGCGGCGCAGCGACAGGCCGAAGTGGCCGATATTGTCCGGCGCATACTCCGCCTGCGCCTGGGACCGCAGGATGACCTCGTTGACGAGCTGCGCGTTCTGCGTCCCGCCCACCTTGAGGAGGATGCCGTTGAAGTCGCCCGGCCGCACGCCCGCGCCGCTCGCCAGCTTCAGGTCGAGCGTCCCGAGGAACTCCTTCAGCGCCTCGATCTTCTCGAGGCTCGGCTGGTCGTGGATGCGGTAGAGCAGCGGCAGCCGCGCCGCCTCGCAGGTCTCCGCCGCCGCGACGTTGGCCTGGATCATGAACTCTTCGATGAGCTTGTGCGCGTCGAGCCGCTCCGGAACGACGACGCGGTCGACCTGGCCCTCGGGGGTCAGGATGATCTTGCGCTCGGGAAGGTCGAGCTCCAGCGGGTCGCGCGCGTCACGGCCCTTCGACAGGCAGCGGTAGGCGGCCCAAAGGTTGTCGATGAGCGGCTTGACGTCCGACTCCAGCGCGCCGTCCGCGATCTTCTGCGCGTCCTGGTAGGCGAGGCGGCGCTCGGAGCGCATCAGCACGCGGTGGAAGGTGTGGCGCTGCTTGCGCCCGTCGCGGGCGAAGACCATCCGCACCGCCATGGCCGGCCGCACCTCGCCCTCGCGCAGGGAGCAGAGGTCGTTGGAGATGCGCTCCGGCAGCATCGGCACGACGCGGTCGGGGAAGTAGGTGGAGTTGCCGCGCAGCCGCGCCTCCTCGTCCATCGCCGAGCCGGGCGTCACGTAGTAGGCGACGTCGGCGATGGCGACGGTGACGATGTGCCCGCCCTCGTTGTGCGGGTCGGGCTCGGCGAAGACGGCGTCGTCGTGGTCCTTCGCGTCGGGCGGGTCGATCGTCAGGAAGGGGACGTCGCGCCAGTCCTCCCGCGCCTTGAGGGTCGCCGGCTCGGCCGCCGCGGCCTCCGCCAGGACGCGCTCGGGGAAGCGGTCGGGAATGCCGTGCGCGTGGATCGCCAGCAGCGACACCGCCTGCTCTGAGCCGACCGGGCCGACCACCTCGACGACGCGGGCCGAACGGCCGCGGTCCACCTCGATCCGCACCAGCGTGTCGCTGGGGATGTCCTTCACCGCGTCCGGGTGCACGAAGTAGATGTCGCGCTCCTTCTTGGACGTCGGCGAGAGCTGCGGGCGGTCGCCGAATCGCTCGAGCACCGCGAGCGTCGAGGCCGGGCGGCGCTCGATCACCTTGATGACCTTGCCGACCGGACGCCCGTCGTCATCGTAGGAGATTCGCGCCAGCAGCCGGTCGCCCATGCCGGGGGCCGGCTTGGTGCCGATGAGCGTCACCTTCGGGCGCGGCTCGTCGAATTCCCAGGTGGTCGGCTCGGCGAGGAGGTCGCCGTCGGAGGTGCGGCCCGAGACCGACAGCAGCGCGACGCGCGGCAGCTCGCCCGGGCGCGCCAGACGCTTGCCGGACTTGGCGAGCAGCCCCTCGTCGGCCATCTCGGCGAGCAGGGACTTCAACTCGACTCGATTCGCGCCTTTGACGTTGAAGGCCTTCGCGATCTCGCGTTTCCCCACTCGGCCGGTGCTATCGGCGACAAAGCGCAGGATCTCGTCGCGGGTGGGGACGGGTGTCTTTGACATATGGTCTATGTGGAGTCGGGAAAGGCGCCCGTCGAGCCGCAGGGATGGGGCCGCCGCCGATGCATTACTACCAGCGACGGTATTTAACGAACCCATCTTATGCGCGTTCGTTCGACGTACTTCTACCCCGGCGGCCGTTCCTGCGCATATTCAACCGAGCCGCACTGCGCCGCGAGCAGGACGCGGCGCCTGGCCGAATCCCTGTCGCGACGGTGGCTTAGCCGGGCCCGACGGTTCCATGGTGACGAAGCGAGGGCCGAACATGCCGATGACACTCGAGGGGAGCTGCCGCTGCGGCGCCGTCTCCTTCACGCTGGCGAGCCATACGCCTGTGCCATACCAGCGATGCTACTGCCGCATCTGCTGCAAGACGCAGGGTGGGGGCGGCTACGCGATCAATCTAGGCGGGATCGCCGACAGCCTCGATGTGAAGGGGCGCGACGCCATGGCCGTCTACAAGGCCGAAATCGAGGACGGCGGGGTCTGTCACGTCTCGTCCGGCCAGAGGCACTTCTGCCGCCACTGCAGCAGCGGGCTCTGGCTCTTCGACCCCACGTGGCCGGAGCTCATCCACCCGTTCGCCTCGGCGATCGACACGGACCTCCCGGTGCCGCGCGAGCAGACGCACATCATGCTGGCCTACAAGCTCAACTGGGTGGAGCCCCAGCTGAAGCCCGGGGACGTCTGCTTCGACCAGTATCCCGACGAGAGCCTGGCGGACTGGCACCGGTCGAGGGGCCTTTGGGTCGAATGACCGGCGCGGCCCCCGGCGCGCTGCGGGTTACGCTGCGGGTTACAAGGCGTCCGGCCCCGTCCCGGAG
Source organism: Acuticoccus sediminis (assembly GCF_003258595.1). Lineage (NCBI taxonomy): Bacteria > Pseudomonadati > Pseudomonadota > Alphaproteobacteria > Hyphomicrobiales > Amorphaceae > Acuticoccus > Acuticoccus sediminis. Next base: position 215,547 of record NZ_QHHQ01000005.1, on the reverse strand, counting down.
TTGCGGGCGGGCCGGTGGACTCACATGTTGGGTGGCGGCAGCTCGCCGTGGAATTCCATCGGGCGGGCTTTTTGGGGGGTGCGGTGCAGCGCCGCTTCCTCGCGCGCCACTTCGAGGAGGTAGGCCAGGAACCCGAGGCCCGTCTGTTCGGCAAGGGAGACGAGTTCGCCGGACATCTGCTCGATGTAGTCGGCCACGTCGCGCTCGGATTGGCCGAGCTGCCGGGCCGGGATTGCCGTCTTGGCGGGGACCTGTTCGCTCAAGGCTGGCATGGTGTTCTCCTTCAAACGGTGAACCTATGGTGCAACAAGACCACCATGCGAGCCGAAGCTGGACTCAACCTTGCCGAGTATGAACATCTTTTTTCGAGTGTGGACCGAACGGAACACGAGTACGCTTTTGGCGGAAGTTGAAGCACTCCCCCTTTGCGTCGGCGGCCAACCGCCTCTATGTGCGGGACGGCTTGAGGGGGGCCAGAAATGAACGTCGTCGTTGTCGAGTCTCCGGCCAAGGCAAAAACGATCAACAAGTACCTGGGGTCCGACTACCATGTGGTCGCGTCCTACGGTCACGTGCGCGATCTGCCGCCCAAAGACGGCTCGGTGGATCCGGACAATGATTTCGAGATGCTGTGGCAGGTCGACGCCAAGGCCGCCAAACGTCTCAATGATCTTGCCAAGGCCGTGAAGGATGCAGACCGCCTGATCCTTGCCACCGACCCGGACCGTGAGGGGGAGGCGATCTCCTGGCACGTCCTGCAGGTGCTGAAGGAGAAGAAGGCGCTGAAGGCGCAGCCGGTCCAGCGGGTGGTGTTCAACGCCATCACCAAGCAGGCCGTGCTCGACGCCATGGCCGCGCCGCGCGACATCGAGGACCACCTCGTCGACGCGTACCGCGCACGCCGTGCGCTCGACTACCTGGTCGGCTTCAATTTGTCGCCGGTGCTGTGGCGCAAGCTCCCGGGCTCGCGCTCGGCCGGCCGCGTGCAGTCCGTCGCCCTGCGGCTCGTCTGCGACCGCGAGGCGGAGATCGAGCGATTCGTCGCGCAGGAGTACTGGTCCGTCATCGCGACGCTGACCAACCCGGCGGGCGAACCGTTCGACGCGCGCGTCTCGGTCCTCGACGGCAAGCGGCTCGACCGTCTCGGCATCAAGAACGAGACGGACGCCCGGGCCATCGTCGACCACCTCAACCAGGCCGCCTTCTCGGCCGTCTCGGTCGAGGCCAAGCCGCAGAAGCGCAACCCGGCGCCCCCGTTCACCACGTCGACGCTGCAGCAGGAGGCGAGCCGCAAGCTCGGCTTCTCGTCCGCCCGCACCATGCAGACGGCGCAGAAGCTCTACGAGGGCATCGCCCTAGACGGCGAGACGACCGGCCTCATCACCTACATGCGGACCGACGGCGTGCAGATGGCGCCGGAGGGCATCTCCGCGATCCGCCGCCTCATCGGCAAGGACTACGCCGAGCCGTATCTGCCGGAGAAGCCGCGCTACTACGCCACCAAGGCGAAGAACGCGCAGGAGGCGCACGAGGCGATCCGTCCGACCGACCCGTTCCGCCGCCCGGCGCAGATGAAGCGCTACCTCGGCGACGACGAGTTCCGCCTCTACGACCTCATCTGGAAGCGCGCGATGGCGAGCCAGATGGAATCGGCCGAGTTCGAGCGCACGACCGTGGAGATCGACGCCAAGGCCGGGGCGAAGTCCATCGGCCTGCGCGCCACCGGCTCGGTCATGCTCTTCGACGGCTTCCTGTCGGTCTACATGGAAGGTGTGGACGACCAGGAGGACGACGAGGACGGCCGCCTGCCGAAGATCACCCAGGGCGACAGGCTGGACCGCAAGGCGGTCAAGCCGTCCCAGCACTTCACCGAGCCGCCGCCGCGCTTCACCGAGGCGACGCTCATCAAGCGCATGGAAGAGCTCGGCATCGGCCGCCCGTCGACCTACACGGCGACGCTGTCCACCCTGCGCGACCGCGAGTACGTGACGCTCGACAAGAAGCGCCTCGTGCCGGGGTCCAAGGGCCGCATCGTGACGGCGTTCCTGGAGAGCTTCTTCGAGCGCTACGTCGAGTACGGCTTCACCGCCGACCTCGAGGAGAAGCTCGACGCCATCTCCGACGGCAAGGCGGACTGGCGGGAGGTGCTGCGCGAGTTCTGGGCGGACTTCTCGCGCCAGATCGGCGAGGTACTGGAAGTTCGTACGGCCGCCGTCCTCGACGCGCTGAACGAGGACCTGGCGCCGCTCATCTACCCGCCGCGGCCGGACGGCTCGGACCCGCGCATCTGTCCCGTCTGCCACCAGGGCAACCTGTCGCTGAAGACGAGCCGGTACGGCGCGTTCATCGGCTGCTCGAACTATCCTGAGTGCAACTACACCCGGGAGTTCGGCGACGACCCGAACGCCGACCCGAAGCCGAGCGGGCCGCAGGTGCTGGGCATCCACCCGGACACCGGGCTCGAGATCGCGCTGAAGTCGGGCCGCTTCGGCCCCTACATCGAGATGGGCGCGGCCGCCGATGGCGAGAAGCCGGCCCGCTCCTCGCTGCCGAAGGGCTGGGCGCCGCAGGAGGTGACGCTGGAGAAGGCGATCCAGCTCCTGTCGCTGCCACGCGAGGTGGGGCTGCACCCGGAGACGCAGGATCCGATCCAGGCCGGCCTCGGCCGGTACGGGCCGTACCTGCTCTACGGCGGCAAGTACTCCAAGCTCGATTCCATCGACGAGGTGTTCGAGATCGGCCTCAACCGGGCTGTCGCGATGATTGCCGAGCGGAAGGAGGGCAAGGGCTTCTCCCGCACGCCCGCCGCGCTGAAGAGCCTCGGCGAGCACCCCTCCGGCGGTGAGGTGACGGTGCGCGAGGGCCGCTACGGGCCGTACGTGAACCACGGGAAGGTCAATGCGACGCTCCCGAAGGGCACCGACCCGCAGGCGCTCACGCTGGAAGAGGCGCTGAAGCTGATCGCGGAGCGCGCCGGCAAGACCAAGGCCGCGCCGAAGGGCAAGGCCAAGGCCGCCAGCTCGAAGAGCAAGGCGTCGGGCACCAAGGCCAAGTCGGCCGCGAAGTCGAAGGCGGCGAAGGCCGACGGCGATTCGCTGGTCGAGGACGACGGCGAGACGCCGAAGGCGAAGACCGCGTCCAAGGCGAAGTCGACGGGTGCCAAGTCGACGGGAGCGAAGTCGGCGGGCAGCAAGAAGGCGGCCGCCTCGAAGTCCTCCGCCGCCTCGACCAGGCGCAGCGCGGCGAGCGATACGCCGCCCTGGGAGGACTGACAGCACCGGCCCCGCGATCCGGGGCCGGGACGCGCTGCGACCGTGTGCCTCCCCGAGGCCGGGGCGCCCCACCTTGCCCGACGGGCCGGAGGGGCGCATCCGGTTGACCGGACTTTGCGGACCAGTCGAAGTTAGCCGATGCGTTTGTCCCTGATCCTCCCCGCCCTCGCCGTCGCCCTCGTTCCCGGAGTGGCGAGCGCCGAAACTGCGGTCACCCCGACGCCCCCCGCGGCCGAAGCCGCGGCACCGGCGGCGCCGGAGATACCCCAGTCCCGCGCCCAGATCGCGCTGTCCTTCGCCCCCGTGGTGCGGCAGGTCGCGCCGGCGGTGGTCAACGTCTACTCGATGCAGAAGACGGTGGACCCGTTCTACTCGGACGATCCGTTCCTGCGCCGGTTCTTCGGCCGGCAGCAGCCGCGCGGCGGCTCCGCGCTCGGCTCCGGCGTCATCGTCGACCCGTCCGGGCTGATGGTCACCAACGCCCACGTCATCAAGAACGCCAGCGAGATCCGCGTCGGCTTCAACGACCGGCGCGAGGCGGACGCGAAGCTCCTCCTGCGGGACGCGCGCAGCGACCTCGCGGTGCTGCAGATCGAGGGTGACGGGCCGTTCCCGACGATCCCCTTCGCCCCGGCGGACGAGCTGGAGACCGGCGATCTGGTGCTCGCCATCGGCAACCCGTTCGGCGTCGGGCAGACCGTGACGCAAGGCATCGTGTCCGCGACGGCGCGGACGCAGGTCGGCGTCGCCGACCAGCAGTTCTTCATCCAGACCGACGCGGCCATCAATCCCGGCAATTCCGGCGGCGGACTGATCGACATGGCCGGGCGCCTCGTCGGCATCAACTCCGCGATCTACTCGCGCTCGGGCGGCTCCAACGGCATCGGCTTCGCGATCCCGGCGGAGACGGTGCGGCTCGTGGTGGAGGCGGCGAAGAGCGACGGCGTGGTGCATCGTCCCTGGCTCGGCGCCAAGCTTGAGAACGTGACGCGCGAGCTCGCCCGCCAGCTCGGCCTCGACCGCCCCGCCGGCGCCGTCGTCGTCGAGCTGTCCGAGGACGGCCCGGCGCGGCGTGCCGGCATCCGCGTCGCCGACGTCATCACCGCCGTCGACGGCGTCCCGGTGACGGACATCGACAGCTTCAGCTATGCCTTCGCGACCCGCGGCACCGAGGGCGAGACGGAGATCACGTTCGAGCGCGCCTCCACCAGGCAGACCGCTGCATTGACCCTGGAGCGCCCGCCGGAGTCCGAGCCGCGCGACACCCGCCGCCTCGGCGGCCGTTCGCCGTTCGCCGGAGCGACGGTCCAGAACCTGTCGCCCGCCGTCGCCGACGAGCTCAACATCGACATGACCGCCACCGGGGTCGTCATCGCGAGGGTCAACGAACGCACGCCGGCCGCCCGGTTCGGACTGCGTCCTGGCGACATCGTGCGCAGCGTCAATGGCAACCGGGTCGAGACCACCGAGGACCTCGAGCGCATGACGCGCCAGCGCGCCCGCTACTGGGACCTCGACATCGAGCGCGACGGCCGCCGGCTCAGCGTCGTCTTCGGCGGCTGACCCGTCCGGCCGCGGGCGCGGGGCGGGAGACGTCCCCGCCGCTCTCGGGACGGTGGGGCGGACGCGCCCCTTCATCCCCGGCCGATGTTGTCCTATTGTTCATGCCGATGGCGCGGCGCCGCACCGGCGCGTCGCGCGGATCGGCATGGCCCGTCGGGGGTGCCGTCCCGGGGACAGACCAACGGAAAGACTGGAATTGACCGACCTCTTCGCCGCTTCCGGCCTCGAGAAGGCCGCGCCTCGGCCGCTCGCCGACGAGCTCAGGCCGGGCCAGCTTTCCGACATCGTCGGCCAGCCGCACCTCCTCGGCCCCGAGGGCCGGCTCACGCGCATGCTGAAGGGCGAGCGCATCGGCTCGCTCATCCTCTGGGGACCACCCGGCACCGGCAAGACCACGCTCGCGCGCCTTCTCGCCCATCACGTCCGGCTCGAGTTCGTGCAGATCTCGGCGATCTTCTCCGGCGTCGCGGACCTGAAGAAGGTGTTCGACACGGCGCGCGGGGCCCGCAGCGTCGGCCGCGGCACGCTCCTCTTCGTGGACGAGATCCATCGCTTCAACCGCGCCCAGCAGGATGCTTTCCTGCCCGTCGTCGAGGACGGCACCATCACCCTCGTCGGCGCCACCACCGAGAATCCGTCCTTCGAGCTCAACTCGGCGCTCCTGTCGCGGGCGCAGGTGCTCGTCTTCCACCCGCTGGAGGACGCGGCGCTGGAGACCCTTCTCACCCGCGCCGAGGGCGTGCGGGGTCCGCTTCCCGTCGCGCCGGACGCCAGGGCCAGCCTCATCCGCATGGCGGACGGCGACGGCCGGGCCATCCTGACCCTCGCCGAGGAGGTCTACCGCGTCGCCGAGGAGGGGGAGGTCCTGTCGGCCGAGGAGGTGCAGGCCATCCTGCAGCGCCGCGCTCCCGCCTACGACAAGGACCGCGACGGGCACTACAACCTCATCTCGGCGCTGCACAAGTCGGTCCGCGGCTCGGACCCCGATGCGGCACTCTACTACCTGATGCGCATGATCGCGGGCGGCGAGGACCCCATGTACCTCGCCCGCCGCCTGGTGCGCATGGCGGCCGAGGACATCGGCCTCGCCGACCCGCATGCGCTGACGCTGGCGATCGCCGCGCGCGACACCTACGAGTTCCTCGGCACGCCGGAGGGCGAACTGGCGCTGGCGGAGATCACAGTCTACCTCGCGCTCGCGCCCAAATCGAACGCCCTCTACAAGGCATTCAACAAGGCACGCCGCTTCGTCGCCGAGACGCCCTCGCTCAACCCGCCCAAGATCATCTTGAACGCGCCCACCAAGCTGATGCGCTCGGAGGGCTACGGCGCGGGCTACGAGTACGACCACGACGTCCCCGGCGGCGTCTCCGGTCAGAACTACTTCCCCGAGGGGCTGGAGCCGCAGCGCTTCTACGAGCCGACCGAGCGCGGCAAGGAGGCCTCGCTGCGGGCGCGGATGGACGAGCTCTCGCGCGTGCGGCGCCAGCGCCGGGACAAGGGAGGGCCGGACGAGTCGTGACCTGCCGTGTCGTCATCTCCGGCTGCTCCGGCGGCGGCAAGTCGACCCTTCTGGAGGCGCTCGCCGCGCGCGGCTACGCCACCGTGGAGGAGCCGGGCCGGCGCATCGTGCGGGAGGCGCTCGCCAGCGACGGCGGCACGCTCCCCTGGCGGGACCCGGTCGCCTTCGCCCACCGGGCGATCGCGATGGCGCAGGACGATCACGCCCGGGTGGACGGTCTCGGACCGCTGGTCTTCTTCGACCGCGGCCTCGTCGATGCCGCCTCCTTCCTCGACCACGTCACCGACGGCGACGCGCTTTCCGGGCTCGCTTCGGCGACGCGCTATCACACGACCGTCTTCCTGACGCCGCCGTGGCCGGAGCTCTTCCAGAACGACGCCGAGCGGCGGCACGGGTTCGGCGAGGCGATCTCCGAGTATGCGCGCCTCGCGCAGGCGTACCCCGCGGCCGGGTACACCGTCGTCACCCTGCCGCGCGTCTCGGTGAAGGAGCGGGTGGGGATCGTTCTGGCCGAACTTGATGCGCCGCAATTCGCGGAGCCTTGAATTGACGCAACTCTGATCGACGCCGGCGCGGTTGCGTTCGCCCCGCTGTCGGCCCTAAGTCGGTACGAGCCAGCGAGAGAGGTGTAACGCGATGCGTACTGTCCTGGAGTTCCTCGCCGTTTGGGCGGCAGTCTACGCGACCACCTTCGGCACCTACCTCGCGTTCGGCGCGATCTTCAACTGGTACTGCTTCCGCCACCCCGAACGGCGGATCCAGAAGAACCGGGACGGGCTGAAGCGCCGCGGCAAGGAGATCCGCCAGTCCGCCTGGTCGCTGCTCGGCACCTGCTTCTGCCTCGCCGGCGGCCTCTACGCGCAGTACCGCGGCTGGACGCTGTTCGCGCCGCTGGAGCTGTCCTGGTGGTCGGTGCCGCTGATGGCGGTCGTCTCCATCCTCGCCTACGACACCTGGTACTACTGGGGGCACCGGGCGATGCACTGGGGGCCGCTCTACAAGCACCACCAATACCACCACCGCTCCGTCGCGCCGACGGTCTGGTCCAACTACTCGGACTCGATGGTCGACGCGCTGGCGATGCAGAGCTACTACCTCGTCGCCCCGCTGATCCTGCCGATCCCGCCGCTGGTCCTCGTCGGCCACCGCGTCTACGACCACTTCAACGGGATGATCGGCCACTCCGGGTTCGAGTTCGCCGCGTCGAAGTGGACGCGGGTGCCCTCGCCGATGGTGTGCACCCTGTTCCACGACCTGCACCACTCGAAGTTCAACTACAACTACGCCAACTTCTTCTCGTTCTGGGACCGGGTCTGCGGCACGCTGCACACCGACTATGACGAGGGCGTCGAGCGGTGGGAGACGCTGCCGGACGGCGGCGTGCCGATGCCGAGGGCACGCGCGGACAAGCGGACGCCCGGCGCGGTGGCAGGCCCGGTCTCGGCGACGCCCGCCGAATGAGCCCCTTTGCAGCGAGCCTTTGCGTCGCGCTCGGCGGCGCCGTCGGTGCGCTCGGGCGCTTCTGGGCCAACGTCCTCATCAGCGGTCTCGTCGGCGCCGCGCTCCCGTACGCGACCTTCACCGTCAACGTCCTCGGCTCGTTTCTCATCGGTGTGCTGGCGACGCTGCTGTCGGGCCGCCTCGCGCTGACGGCGCTGGTGGTCACCGGCGCGCTCGGCGGCTTCACGACCTTCTCCACCTTCTCGATCGAGACGGTGCGCCTCATCGAGGGCGGGCGCTGGGTCGAGGGGGTCGGCTACGCGCTTCTCAGCCTCGTCGTGTGCGTCGTCGCGGCGGCGATCGGGATCGCCGCCGTCCGGGCCACCATGTCGTAGGCGCTATTTCGTGGCGGAGCTCAGCGAATAGGCGCTGAAGGCGAAGGTGCCGATGCCGGCGGCGATGATGCCGGTCGCGCCCTTGCCGAGGGTGGACGACTTGGCCGTCCCGAGCGACTTGCCGTTGACGGTCATCTCCACCGACTCGCCCTCCTCGGCGATCGCGAGGCGGTAGGGTCCGCCGCCGAGGACGCCGAGGCCGGCCTGGGCGAGGCGCTTCATCCCGCTCGGGTCGCGGCGGTAGAGGCCGACGCGCTCGCCGCTCTCGATCACGAGCATGAAGTAGGTCTTCGTCGCCTCGTCGAAGCCGTAGAGGAGGCCGGCGAGGGCCGGGCCGGTGCCGCGCGGCTCGACGCTGACGTCGACGCTCACCGTGCGCGCGCCCTTGGTCTCGCCGGCGTTGACGTAGAAGTAGCGCACCGCGTTGGCGTCGGTGCGGTTCGTCATCGTAAAGCCCGCGGGGGTCTTCTCGACCGTCCAGGGACCGTCGGTCTCGGTCTCCGGCAGGATCGTCGTGAGCTGGCCCATCGTCCCGGCGGCGTCCGGGGCAGCGTCCTGGGCGGCGTCCTGGGCGGCGGCGGGGGAGGCGAGGGGGAACGGCGCGACCAGCGCCGCCGCCATGAGCGACAGGGCGAGCAGGGCGCCGCGCGGCATCGATCGCAGGGCCGCTGTCCGGATCGGGGGTACGATCGAGGATCGGGTCGCGGGCATCGCCGCGGCGGGGTTCGCGGACATGGACGGACTCCTCATGTTCGTCGCCCGGGCGCCGGTTGTGCAGCGGGGACAACGTGTTTTCCATAGACCTGGGGTGCCCGGTGGAGGCATGAACGCAACCGACACCCCAAGTATCGACGGCGGCCTCGGCCGCCCCCATGTTGGGGCGGACCCTATGCGATGACGCCGCCGACGTCACCGCGACGCCCCGCTGCGGGCCGGATTCTGGAGGATGATTGATGGCCGAGGCGCAGGTCTCCCACGTCGAGGTGGATCCCGACGACGCCGGGATGCGGCTCGACCGCTGGCTGCGGCGCTCGTTCCCGGACGTGCCGCTTGGCGCGCTGTCGAAGGTGGTGCGCACCGGGCAGGTCCGCGTCGACGGTGCGCGGGCGAAGCTGGAGACGCGGCTCGAGGCCGGGCAGAGCGTGCGCCTGCCGCCGCAGATGACGATGCCCCCGCCCGCCGGCTCGCTCGGCGGCGACGCGGCCGCGCTCGAGGCGATGGTGATCTACCGCGACGACGCGCTCGTCGTCCTCAACAAGCCCTACGGCCTCGCCGTGCAGGGCGGCTCGGGCGTGTCGCGGCACGTGGACGGGATGCTGGAGGCCTGGCGCGACCGCAAGGGCCGCAAGCCGCGCCTGGTCCACCGCCTCGACCGGGACACGACCGGCGTCCTCGTCGTCGCCAGGACCCGCAGCGCGGCGGCCGACCTCGCCGAGGGCTTCCGCGGCCGCGACGCGCACAAGACCTACTGGGCGCTGGTGCGCGGCCACCCGGTGCCGGAGGAGGGCAAGGTCTCCACCTGGCTCGGCCGCGATCCGAACGACTCCGAGAAGATGGCGGTGCTGCCGCAGAAGACGAAGGAGGCGGTGCGCGCGACCAGCCTCTACGAGACGCTCGACCGCTCCGGCCAGCTCTCGCTCCTGCGGCTCTCGCCGGTGACGGGGCGCACCCACCAGCTTCGCGTACACTGCATGCACATGGGCGTGCCGATCATCGGCGATCCGAAGTACTTCAATATCGAGAACTGGGCGCTGCCGGGCGGCATCCAGAACCGCCTCCACCTGCACGCGCGGCAGATCGAGCTGCCGCATCCGGACGGCGGCACGCTCAACGTGACCGCGCCGGTCTCGCCGCACTTCCGGCAGAGCCTCACCGTGCTGGGGCTCTCGCCGGACGGCTGACGCCGAAGACCCCGCCGAAGCGGGGTCTTTCTCTCAGTGATACTGGTTGTAGCAGACGGTCTCGTAAGTATAGACCCAGTCGTGGTAGTGGTCGCTCCACACGCGGACCTTCTCCTGGTAGCAGCGCTTGTAGGGCTGCGCGTAGTAGTGGGTCTTGTACCCGTGGCCGTAACCATGGCCATACACGTAGCCGTAGCCGGTGTTGTAGCCGTGGTGGCCGTGGTGGCCGGACTTGTGGTGGAAGCCGACCTGCGTGACCGCGGCCTCGGCCTTCACAACCGGTGCGCCCAGCGGGGCGGCGCTCGCGACGTTGGCACCCGCGATGGTGCCGAAGCCGACGACAGTGGCGATCAGAACGGATTTGATGCTCATCTTGGGGAACCTTGTTTCCTTGTGGCCGGTCCATCCGGCGACACTCCGAAGATGGGCGCCTCCGACATCTTCCCTCGTGATGGCTGTCACGCTGCGACGTCTTTGTTTACTTCACCGTCTGTTGGTTTCGGTGTAGACGACGCGGCTTATTTATTTCGTTCGATAAAGCATTGAAGTTTTGGGGGAGAGACGCGCGCCGGTGCGCACAATCGGCTATAGGTAGTGTGAAGAGCCCCCCGACCGCCCGCCGGCAAGGAGGCTCGTCCGGCCCGCCCGGGCCGGAGATAACGATAGAACGATCAGGGCAAGACGGTGGACCTCAGGCACCTCAGATACTTCCTCGCGATTGCCGAATCGCGGTCGATTTCCGTTGCGGCGCATACCATCGGGGTCGCGCAACCGTCGCTCTCGCAGCACCTGAGGCGGATGGAGGAGGAACTCGGCGTGCGCCTCGTCGAGCGTTCGCCCCGCGGCACGATGCTCACCGAGGAGGGGCAGGTCCTGGTCGAGCACGCGCGCCGCATCTGCGGCATGCTGGACGCGTGCGTCGAGGAGATGCGCAACCTCTCCGGCGAGGTGAAGGGCACGGTCGCGTTCGGCATCCCCCCGTCCGCGGCGATGGCGATGTCCGTCCCCCTTGCCGAGACGGTGCGGCTGGAGCTCCCGCACGTGCGCCTTCGCGCGATCGAATCGATGAGCACCTACATCAAGAGCTGGATCGACGACCGCACGGTGGACCTCGCCATCGTCTACGACCTCGAGAACGCCGACCACCTGCGCGCGACACACCTCGTCAACGAGGAGCTGCACTTCATCTCCGCGCCCGACAGCTGGCCGTTCGACACCGATCCGGGCACGCCCGTGCCGTTCAAGGCGCTGGAGGCGGTGGAGATGATCCTGCCCTCCAACGGGCTGCGCCGCACGATCGAGCGGTACGCGGAGGCCCACGGCGTGACGCTCAACGTCGTCATGGACATGGACGCGATGACGCAGATCAAGGAGCTGGTGGCCCGCGGTTCCGGCTATGCGATCTTCGCCCCCGCGGCGACGCAGGACCTCGTGGCGCGCGGCGAGCTGGTGCGCGCGCGGATCATCGACCCGGTGCTCATCCGCCCGGTCCATCTCGTCAACCACCGCGACGTGGTGCTGAGCCGCGCGGGCCGCGCCGTCGAGGCGATCACCCTGAAGGTGGTGCACGAGCTGGTGAGCCGCGGCCTCTGGGAGGGGAGCCTCCCCTGACGGTCAGGCGACGGCGCGGGGCGAGGCGCGCTCCGCCCGGTCGCCACGCAGGATTGCGCCGATGTCCGCCGCCGAGAGGCCGGCCTCGGCGAGACTGGCGGCGAGTGTGTCCCCCTCCGGTCCCAGCAACGTGCGCGCCTTGACGGCGAGCCGTGCCTCGAGCGCCTCCGGCGTCGGCCGCTCGGTGACGTCGTGCGCGAGGTCGACGGTGGCGCCGTCGCGTGCGGTGAGGGTCACGGCGACGGCCCCGTCGCCGAGACCCGCGTCGCCGGCGACGCTCACCCGCGAGGCGAACGCGGTGAGGACGGGGTCGGCGGCGAGCTCGTCGGTGTAGAGGCGGCCGTTGCCGGTCGGGATGTCATGCAGGACCATCCCCGCGAGCCACGCGTAGCTGAACTTCACGTCGCCGCCGGTCTTCGGGGCCTTGATGTCGCAGACCGTCAGCCAGCGCGGGTTGGTGCGCACCTCGACCCCGGCGACCTCGGCAGCGCCGAAGCCCGCGGGGCGCTCGCCCAGTGCCTCGATCATCGCGTGCAGCCCGTGGCAGCAGGCGTGGAACTTGTAGGTGTTGTCCAGAAAGAGGAAGCGGTCGGGCCCGGGAAGGGCACCCACCTCCTCGGTGTGGGTCGGGATGAAGCCCTGGTGGCCCGACAGCCCGTCCTCGCCCGCGGTCAGGCCCAGCTTCGCGAGCCGAGCCACCTCGACGCCGTTGGAGGCGGCGGTGCCGGCGTTGTACGGCTTCGCCATCGTGCCGAAGAGCGAGCGGAGCCCGCCTGCGCGCGAGGCGCAGAGGCCGATCGCCGAGCGCATCTCGTCCCGCGTCAGCCCGAGGATCCGGCCCGCGGCGATGGTCGCGCCGAACGCGCCGGCGGTGCCGGTCTGGTGGAAGCCGCGGTCGTAGTGCGCCGCGCCCAGCGTGACGCCGACCCGCACCGCGCCTTCCGCACCCACCAGGAAGGCCGCGACGACCTCCTCGGCCGACGCGCCCGCCTCCTCGCCGAGCGCCACCACAGCCGGGTAGATCCCGACCGAGAGGTGGCCGATGTGCGCGAGGTGCGTGTCGTCGAGGTCGAGCGCGTGGCTGATCACGGCGTTGACCATCGCGGCCGTCCGCGCCGACGTCCGGTCGCCGCCGAAGAGCGACGCCGTGGGGCGCCCGCCCTCGGTGTCCGCGAAGGCGCGGAACGTGGCCGCCACCGGCACGTCGAGCGCCGCGCGGCCGCAGACGACCCAGTCGACCAGCGACAGCCTCGCCATCGCCAGCGCCTCGCCGGGGAGTTCCGCGCGGGGGCGTTCGGCGAGGTCGAGGAGGTCGTCGATGAGCGCCATGTCAGCCTGCTATTTCTTGCCGTAGGACTTCGGCAAACCTAGCACCTGCTCGGCGATGTAACAGAGGACGAGGTTCGTGGAGATCGGCGCGATCTGGTAGAGGCGCGTCTCGCGGAACTTGCGCTCCACGTCGTACTCCTCCGCGAAGCCGAAGCCGCCGTGCGTCTGCAGGCACGCTTCGGCCGCCTCCCAGCTCGCGTCGGCGGCCAGCATCTTGGCGGTGTTCGCCTCGACGCCCGGGTTGTGACCGGCGTCGTACATCGCCGCCGCGCGGTAGACGATCGCCTCCGCCGCCATCAGGTGCGCGTAGGCCTTCGCGAGGGGGAACTGAACGCCCTGGTTGGCGCCGATGGGAGTGCCGAACACCTCCCGCTCGCGCGCATAGTCGGAGCCCTTCTTGAGGAACCACTTCGCATCGCCGATGCACTCCGAGGCGATGAGGATGCGCTCGGAGTTCATGCCCGACAGGATATAGCGAAAACCTTTGCCCTCCTCGCCGATCAGGCTGGAGGCCGGGATCACCGCGTTGTCGAAGAAGATCTCGGTGGTGGCGTGGTTGATCATCGTGCGAATCGGGCGGATCTCGACGCCGTTGCCGCGCAGCTCGCGCAGGTCGATGAGGAAGACCGACAGCCCGTCGGTGCGCTTCGCGACCTGGTCGGCCGGCGTGGTGCGGGCGAGCAGAACCATCAGGTCCGAGTGCTCGGCGCGGGAGATCCAGATCTTCTGGCCGTTGACCACGTACGTGTCGCCCTCGCGCCGCGCGGTGGTCTTCAGCGCCAGCGTGTTCGTCCCGCTCGTCGGCTCGGTGACGCCGAAGGCCTGGAGGCGGAGCGAGCCGTCGGCGATGCCGGGGAGGTACTGGCGCTTCTGCTCGTCGCTGCCGTGCCGCAGGACGGTGCCCATGGTGTACATCTGCGCGTGGCAGGCGCCGGCGTTGCAGCCGCTCTTGTGGATCTCCTCCAGAATGACCGCCGCGGCCGTCAGCGGCAGGCCGGAGCCGCCATACTCCTCCGGGATCATCGCGGCGAGGTAGCCCTCGCGGATCAGCGCGTCCACGAACGCCTTGGGGTAGGCGCGCTCGCGGTCGAGCTCCTGCCAGTAGGAACCGGGGAAGTCGGCGCAGACGTTCGCCACGCCCTCGCGAATGTCGGCATAGGCCGCTGTGGGGTCAAACTGGTCCATCGGTCGTCCGTCCTCGTCCGTCGTTCGCGCAGATAGGTGGCAGCAATGTGCGCCCCTCAGAAGCCGCGATGAGGCGCTCGCCACCATAGGATTTGTCAATAGCGGTCCGAACCGGCGACAACCTTCCTGCGCCGCCCGCGCGTGTGCAAGGTTCGGCCAAACCGGCGAAGGAGGTTCAACGTGCGCGATCTCGAAGGCTTGACTGTCGTCTCCGTGGAGCAGGCGGTGGCGGCACCGTACCTGTCGGGCCGGCTCGCCGAGGCGGGGGCGCGTGTCATCAAGGTCGAGCGTCCCGAAGGCGACTTCGCGCGCGGCTACGACAGGTTCGTGAAGGGGCAGAGCGCCTACTTCGTCTGGCTGAACCGCGGCAAGGAATCGGTCTGCCTCGACCTGCGCACGGATGCCGACAAGGCCGTCCTGGAGGCGCTGATCGCCAAGGCGGACGTCTTCATCCAGAACCTCGCGCCCGACGCCATCGACCGGCTCGGCTTCGCCCCGTCGCGGCTGCGGGCGGACTACCCGCGCCTCATCACGGTGTCGATCTCCGGCTACGGCGACGAGGGTCCGATGCGCCTGGCCCGCGCCTATGACCTGCTGGTGCAGGCCGAGACCGGGCTTGTCACCATCACCGGCAATCCCGCCGGGCCGGCCCGCGTCGGCGTCTCGGTCTGCGACATCTCCTGCGGGATGACGGCGCATCAGGCGGTGCTGCAGGCGCTCTACGCCCGGGAGCGGACGGGGGAGGGGCGGCATATCGCCGTCAGCCTCTTCCACGCCCTCTCGGACTGGATGAACGTGCCGTACCTGCAGTTCACCTTCGGCGGCGTGACGCCCCGGCGCGACGGGCTGCACCACCCGACCATCGCCCCCTACGGCGCCTATGCCGGGCGCGACGGCAAGGAGGTGCTGTTCTCGATCCAGAACGAGCGGGAGTGGGTGCGCCTGTGCGAGGAGGTGCTGAAGCGGCCGGACGTGTCCGTCGATCCGCGCTTCAACAACAACACCGTGCGGGTCGAGAACCGGGTCGAGCTGAACGCCATCATCGACGGCGTCTTCGGCCGGCATGACCGGGACGAGCTGGCGGCGATGCTGACGGCGGCGAGCATCGCCAACGGCCGCGTCAACACGATGGACGACCTCGCCGCCCATCCCCAGAACCGCTACATCGAGGTCGAGACGCCCGCCGGCCCGGTGCGGATGCTGGCGCCCGGTGCGACGGTGGACGGGACCGTCGCACCCACAGGCGCCGTCCCGGCGCTCGGCGCCCACACCGAGGCAATCCGCCGCGAGGTGCTGGGCGAGGATGCGCCGTCCTGACCCCCGGCACGCCCCGCACCCGCGCTACCCCCCGGGTGGGGGAGTTGCGGTATCATCGCACCTGCGGTGATTTGGGCCGAGCGTCGCTCCGCACGGTTCGCGCTATAGCGGCGGACCGGCGCGCGCGACGCGTCCGGACGACCCATGTGTAGGGGAAGAGTATGAGCGACTACGTCACCAACGCGCACACCATCGCGCTCGTCGGCTTCGGCGAGGCGGCCAACGCGGTCCTCGCCGGCTGGGGCCTCGGCGGAAGCGGCCGCGTCAGCGCGTACGACATCAAGACCGACGACGCCGAGACCGCGCCCCGGATGCGCTCCCACTACACCGTGGCGGGCGTGAGGGGCGCCGACACGCTGCAGGACGCGCTCGCAGGCGCCTCGCTCGTCTTCTGCCTGGTGACGGCGGACCGCGCGCTCGCGGCGGCGGAGGCGGCGGCCGCCGCCATCGAGCCGGGCACGCTATGGCTCGACGGTAACTCCTGCGCGCCGCAGACCAAGCGCGCCGCCGCCGAGGCGATCGACGCCGCGGGCGGTCGCTACGTCGACGTCGCCATCATGGCGCCGATCTTCCCCATGCGGCACCAGACGCCGATGCTGCTCGCCGGCCCCTTCGCCGAGGACGCCGCGGCGGCGATGACGGCGATGGACATGCGGGTCGACATCGCCGGCGAGACCGTCGGCGACGCCTCGACGATCAAGATGATCCGCTCGGTGATGATCAAGGGTATCGAGGCGCTGACGGCCGAATGCATGCTCGCCGCGCACAGGGCCGGCGTCGCCGATGCGGTGCTTCAGTCCCTCGCCGGGTCGGACCCCGGCCGCAACTGGCCCGCCAAGTCCGCGTACAACCTGGAGCGGATGATGGTCCACGGCGCGCGACGCGCGGCGGAGATGCGCGAGGTCGCGGCGACGCTCGACGGGCTGGGCCTGCCGAGCCGCATGGCGCAGGCGACGGCGGAGTGGCACGACCAGGTCGCCCGGCTCGGACTGCCCGGCGGCGAGGCCGAGCTCGACTCGCGCGCCCGGCGCATCCTCGACGCGCTCTGAGCCGGGCTCAGATGCGGGACTGGTTGACCCGCGCGGAGAGGGCCGCGGCACTCTCCACCCGCTCGGAGTAGCGGTCGGTCAGCATCCCGGAGCGGCCGCGCGTCATGTAGGTGAACTTCACCAGCTCCTCCATCACGTCGACGATGCGGTTGTAGTAGGGCGAGGGGCGCATCCGGCCGGCGTCGTCGAACTCGTCCCAGGCCTTGGCGACGGAGGACTGGTTGGGGATCGTCACCATGCGCATCCAGCGGCCGAGGATGCGCATCTGGTTGACGGCGTTGAAGCTCTGCGAGCCGCCGCAGACCTGCATCACGGCGAGCGTCTTGCCCTGCGTCGGCCGCATTCCACCGAGCGACAGCGGCAGCCAGTCGATCTGCGCCTTCATGATGCCGGTCATCGCGCCGTGACGTTCCGGGCTCGACCAGACCATCCCCTCCGACCACATCGCGAGCTCGCGCAGTTCGGTCACCTTGGGGTGGTGTTCCGGCTCGCCGTCCGGAAGGGGCAGGCCGGCCGGGTCGAACACCCGCACCTCGGCGCCGAACCATTCGAGGATCCGCCTGGCCTCCAGGGCGGCGAGGCGCGAATAGGAGACGGTGCGCAGGGATCCGGTGAGGATCAGGATGCGGGGCGGATGCCCGTCGTCGTCCGGCGCCGCATAGGGCGCCGGGTCGATGGGCTGAAGGCAGGCGGGGTCGATGTTCGGCAGATCGGTCATGGAGATCGGTAAGGTGCCCTTGGTGCAAGCTGAGGGTCGGACGGGGCCGGGACAGTCCGAGCGGTGTTAACCGACGCGCGGCGGCAGGCAAGGGGCGCCCGCGCGTGGCAGCGCCGCAGGTGCCCTGCCGGACCGCCGTCGATGGCCCGCGCCGGAGCGGCCGGCGAGGGGGGCACGCTGCTGCGCGGCGGATCGGGATCGTCCTCCCTCGCGGGCTGCCCGGCGGCCCCGCGCGGCCATGCCACGTTTTGGCCGCGTGTGCGATGGCCCATTCTGGTGGCGCGTTACGACATGAACTTTCTGCCGATTCTGCTCCGGAGTGTGCCGCATGGACCGACCCGTACCCGATCGACGCATGGTCCTCGCCGCGCTGGCGGGTGCCGTGGCGGGCGGCCTCGCGGTGCCGCGGGCGGTGAGGGCGGCGGGCCAGGCGGACGGCGCGTTCGAGGAGGTGGCGGCTCGGGCCGGCGCGCTCGACCAGCTTCACGCGATGGTCGTCGTCCACGACGGCGAGACGCGTTTCGCCCGCGCCTTCCGGGGCCCGAACCTCGAACGCGCCGTCAACGTGAAGTCCGTCTCGAAGTCCATCGTCGCGCTGCTGGCGGGCGTTGCCATCGACCGCGGCTTCATCTCCGGCACGGACGCGACGCTGGGCGAGCTGATCGACGATCTCATCCCCGCCGACGCGGATCCCCGGGTAAAGGACATCACCGTCGCCGACCTCCTCACCATGCAGGCGGGGCTGGAGCGGACCTCCGGGCCGAACTACGGCGCCTGGGTGGGGAGCGCCAACTGGCTGCGCTTCGCGCTGACGCGCCCGTTCGTGGCCGAGCCGGGCGAGGCGTTCCAGTATTCGACCGGGAGCTACCACATCCTCGGCGTCGTCCTCGCGCGGACCACGGAGCGGACGCTGCTGAGCCTCGCGCGCGAATGGCTCGGCGTGCCCCTCGGCATCGACCTCCCGGCATGGACGCGCGATCCGCAGGGCTACTATCTCGGCGGCAACAACATGGCGATGACCCCGCGGGCGATGGCCCTGATCGGCGAAACGGTGCGGCTGGGCGGCACCTTCGGCGACGCGGCGGTCATCCCGCCGGAGTGGATCGAGGTGTCGCTGCGCCCCCGCGCGCGCTCGCCCTTCTCCGGCGACGAGTACGGCTACGGCTGGTTCCTGACCGAGCTCGCCGGCGAGCGGGCCGTCTACGCCCGCGGCTATGGCGGGCAGATGATCTACGTCCTGCCGGACGCGGTGCTGACCGTGGCGATCACCTCCGATCCGACCCGCCCGGCCCGCACCGAGGGGCATGTCGGAGACCTGCACCGGCTCGTCGCCGAGGCCGTGCTGCCGGCAGTCACCGCGGGATAGCCGACATTTCAAGGTTGTAGAGCGAGGGCTCGCGGTCGGACGAGAAATGTTGGACACGTCGGGGCATTGATCCGACCCTAGCGGTCGACGAGCCATGCCTGGACGATGTTGGACCCTGTCCGTTGAACAAGAAAACTCTCACCGGCCCCGCCACCCTGCGCGACGTCGCCGCCGCAGCGGGCGTCGACGTCTCCACCGTGTCGCGTGTCCTTCAGAACAAGGGACGCGTGGGGGCGGAGACGCGGGCGCGAATCCTCTCCACCGCCGAGCGGCTCGGCTACCAGGGCAATCCCGTCGCGCGGGCGCTGAAGACGGCGCGCTCCTCGACCATCCTGATGGTCGTGCCGCAGATCGAGAACCCGATCTTCGCCTCCGCCATCATCAGCGCCGAGATCGAGGCGCGGCGCTGCGGCTACGCGCTGCTGGTCGCCTACGACCAGGGCGGGACCGGCGGCAAGATCATCGAGGACATTTCCCGCTCCAGCATGATCGAGGGCGTCATCATCGCGAGCTACGACGATGACGAGCGCATGCGCCAGACGCTGGCGAGCACCGACCGTCCGCACGTCATCATCAACCGCGTGCTGCCTGGCGACGCGAACTGCGTGGCGATGGACACGCGCAGCGCCGCCCGGATCGGCACGCGACACCTGATCGACCTCGGCCACCGGCGCATCGGCCATCTCGCGGGCCGGCTCGGGCGCTTCAACGGCGAATCGCGCCGCCGCGGCTGGGCGGAGGCGATGGAGGAGGCGGGCCTCGAGGCGAGCGACGACCTCGTCGCCGAGGCGGGCTACGACCCCGACCGCGTCCCCGCCGGCGTCGACGCGCTCCTCGGCGCCGGCGTGACCGCGATCCACGCCGCGACGCTCCTGACCGGCGCCGCGGCCATCGCACGGCTCCACTCGCGCGGCCTTCGCGTCCCGGACGACGTCTCCGTCGTGACGATGCACGACGACCTCCTCGCCCGCGTCGTCTACCCGGACGTCACCACCGTGGCGCTGCCGACGGAGGAGATGGGGCGCGTCGCCGTGCAGAGGATCGTCGGGCTGATCGAAGGCGGGGCGACCGGGGAGGGGGTCGTGCTGCTGCCGCCGGGGGACCTCGTGGTGCGCTCCTCGGCCGCGCCGCCGAGTTCATAAAACGTGGGTTGACAGGCGCCTCGCCGATAGGCATCAAACGGCATGAACAAACGTTTGCTCAACCGCGGCGACCCCGGTGAGCGACGACGACATTCGACGTCCGACAAGGGCGCAGGGAGGACCTTTGGCGTTGCAAGACCACGACCTCGCGACCGCGTGCGCGAAGATCATCGGCGCGGACAACGTCCTCACCGAAGAGACCGCCCGCGACGGCTACGCGCACGACCGCCTGCCGTACGCGAACTTCCGCGCCCGTGAGGGTGCCCGCGTCGGGACACTCCCCGGCCTCGTGCTGCGCCCCCGCACCACGGACGAGGTCGCCCACCTCGTCTCGGTCGCGGCAAAGGCGGACCACCCGGTCATCGCCTACGGCAGCGGCTCGGGCGTGCTCGGCGGCATCATCCCGCTCGGCGGCGAGATGACGCTCGACATGCAGCGGATGGACCAGATCCTCGAGATCGACACCGAGAACAACCTCGTGCGCGTCGAGGCCGGCATGAACGGCGGCGCCTTCGAGGAGGCGCTCAACGCGAAGGGCTACACCTCCGGCCACCTGCCGCAGTCGCTCACCATATCCACCGTCGGCGGCTGGGCGGCCTGCCGCGGCGGTGGCCAGGAATCGAGCCGCTACGGCAAGATCGAGAACATCGTGGTCGGCCTCAAGGCGGTGCTGCCGGACGGCCGCGTCCTCGAGATCCGCCCGCTGCCCAAGCGCGCGACGGGGCCGTCGATCCTCGACCTCATCGTCGGCAGCGAGGGAACGCTCGCCGTCATCACCGAGCTGACCCTCAGGATCTGGAAGCTGCCCGAGGCGGAGGAGGCGCTCGTCTTCGCGCTGCCCACCCGCCAGGCGGCGCTCGCGCTCGCCAAGCGCATCATGCAGACGGGCCTCCACCCTCGCATCGTGCGCCTCTACGACGAGAAGGAGACCAAGGGCCGGACCGAGGGGATGGACGCGTTCGCCGCCCGCCCGGTGATGGCCAACGTCGTCCTCGCCGGGGAGGCGCCCATCGTCGCCGCCGAGGCCGCCGTGGTGCGCGAGTTCGCCGCCGAGGTGGACGCCGTCGAGACCGAGAGCACGCCCTTCGATGCCTGGCGCGCGCACCGCTACATCTCGATCACCAAGCAGTGGCTCGACAAGGGCTACTACAACGACACGATCGAGGTGACGGTGAACTGGACCCAGGCCGCCGCGCTCTACGACACCATCGCCGCGCAGGTGGCCGAGCTGCACGAGGACGCCCACTTCAGCGCCCACTGGAGCCACGTCTACCCGGAGGGCGTCTGCCAGTACATGACGTTGCGCCTGCCGCCGATGGACCAGTCCAAGGCTCTGCCGATCCACGCCCGGATGTGGGAGATCGCCACCGGCGAGACGCTGGCCCACGGCGGTTCGATCGCCCACCACCACGGCAGCGGCCTCTTCCGCGGCGCGTGGATGGACGGCGAGCACGGTGTCGGCATGGACATCCTGCGCAGGATCAAGGCGGCCATCGATCCGCAGAACCTCTTCAATCCCGGCAAGCTGGGCTTCCCGCCGCGCGCCGGAGCCGTCGACCCGTACCGCGACCGGCACGCCGATGTCGCCAATGTCTGAGCCGCTGCTTCTCGGCATCGACCTCGGCGCGGGCTCGCTGAAGTCGACCGTCATCACCGGTGCGGGGGAGGTCGTGGCGAGCGCCTCCGCCCCCGTCGAGACGCTGGTCCCGAAGCCGGGCCACAGCGAGCAGGACCCCGCCGGCTGGTGGGTCGCGCTCGTCGCCTCTCTGAAGTCGCTGTGGGAGGCGGGCGTCGACCCGGACCGCGTCGTCGCGCTGTCGCTTACAGCGGGCGCGCACACCAGCGTGCTCGAGGACGAGGCGGGCGAGGTGCTGCGTCCGGCGATCATGTGGAACGACGCGCGCTCCGGCGCGCAGGTCACCCGCGGCCGGGCCGAGGCGGGTACGGAGATCCTGAAACGCTCCGGCAACCGGATCAGCGCCACCTGGACCCTGCCGCAGCTCATGTGGCTCGCCGACGAGGAGCCGGACGTGCACGCCCGGATCCGCAGCCTGACGCCGGCCAAGGACTGGTTGCGCCGCAAGCTCGACGGCAGCCGCGCCACCGACCTCACCGACGCCTGGGGCATCATGCTGGCCGACGCGCAGAACGGCGGCTGGTCGGACGCGCTGTGCGAGATGGCGGGGATCAGGACCGCCGTCCTGCCGGCGATCGTCCGCTCCACCGACGCCACCGGCACGGTGACCGAGGCGGCCGCCGCCGAGACCGGCCTTCGCGCCGGGACGACCGTCATCTGCGGCACGTCCGACACGAACGCCGAGACCTACTCGGCGGGGATGACGCGCCCCGGCATCGGCGCGCTGAAGCTCGCCACCGCCGCCACCGTCTCGACCCTCACCGCAACGCCCGCCTTCTCGGACGACGTCATCCATTATCCGCACCTCGTCCCCGGCCACTACTACGCCATCACCGCCACCAACTCGTGCGCCTCGGCCCACCGCTGGCTGCGTGACGCGCTGTTCGAGGACATCGGCTTCGACGGGATGGACCGGAAGGCGCAGACCGTGCCCGCCGGGTCGGAGGGGCTCCTCTTCCACCCCTACCTCTCCGGCGAGCGCAGCCCCTACTGGGACCCGGACCTGCGGGCCTCGTTCGTGGGCCTCGGCTTCGCGCACAAGGCGGCGCACATGTGCCGCGCGCTCTACGAGGGCGTCGCCTACTCGCTGCGGGACTGCCTCGAGGTGCTGCGGCAGCGCGGCATGGGCTTCACCACCGCCCGCCTCGTCGGCGGCGGCACGCGCAGCGCATTGTGGCGGCAGACCATCGCCGACGTGACGGGCCTCACCATCGAGGTTCCGGAGCAGGGCGACGCCTCGTTCGGGGCCGCGCTCATCGCCGGTATCGGCGCCGGTGTCTTCAGCGACACGGACGACGCCGCGCGGGCGATCCGCGTCGGCGAGACGCTCCACCCCAATCCCGAGAACGCGTCGGTCTACGAGACCGGATTCGGCCTCTTCCGTGCCGCGACGCAGGCGCTGACGGGCGTGAACCACGATCTCGTCGCCGCCGCGAGGGGCGCCCGCTGATGGCCGAAGTCTCCCTGCGCGGGATGCGCAAGACCTATGGCCGCGTCGTCGCCGTCGAGGGCGTGGACCTCGAGATCGCCAAGGGCGAGCTCATCGTGCTGCTCGGCCCGTCGGGCTGCGGCAAGTCGACGACGCTGCGGATGGTGGCGGGACTGGAGACCATCAGCGCCGGCCAGCTCTTCATCGGCGGGCGCGACGTCACCAGGCTGGAGCCGAAGGACCGGGACATCGCGATGGTGTTCCAGAACTATGCGCTCTATCCGCACAAGACGATCCGCAACAACCTCGCCTTCGGCCTCAAGATGCGCGGCACGCCGCCCGACGAGATCACCCGGCGGGTCGACGCGGCGGCCGAGATGCTCGACATCACGCACCTCCTAGAGAGGAAGCCCGGCCAGCTCTCCGGCGGGCAGATGCAGCGCGTCGCGCTCGGCCGCGCGCTGGTGCGCGACCCGGCCATCTTCCTGCTCGACGAGCCGCTCTCCAACCTCGACGCCAAGCTGCGGGCGCGCATGCGCGAGGAGATCGCGCTGCTGCAGCGGCGGATCGGCAAGGCGATGCTCTACGTCACGCACGACCAGACCGAGGCGATGACGCTCGCGGACCGCATCGTCATCATGCGCGACGGCCATGTGCAGCAGATCGGCTCGCCGCTCGCCGTCTACGACCGGCCCGCCAACGCCTTCGTCGCCGGCTTCATCGGCTCGCCCGAGATGAACCTCGTCGCGGCCGACATCGCGGGCGGCCGCCTCGTCCTCGGCGAGGGGGTCTCGCTGGAGGCGCCGGCGGGCGCGGCGGACGGTCCCGTCACCGCCGGCATCCGCCCCGAGGCGCTGACGCCGGGCGGGGAGGGGGCGCCGCTCAGGATCCGAGGAATCGAGCAGCTCGGCTCGCAGACGCTTTTCATCGGCGAACTCGGCGGCCACCGGATCCGGGTGATGACCGACCGCAGGGACGACCGGTCCATCGGTGACACGCTGACGATCACGGCCCGCCCGGCCGCGATCCACCTGTTCGACCGCACAAGCGGCGAGCGCATCCGGACGGCCGAGCTGGCCGCCGCATAATCGATACGAAGACCGCGGCACACGCGGGGTTTTGGGAGGAAGACCAATGACGAAATGGACGTCGAAGAACGGCATGTGGACCCGCCGGCAGACCCTTCGTGGCGTCGGCGCGCTGGGGGCGGGGATCGCGCTGTCGGGCCTCGCCGCGCCGGCGCTGCGCGCGCAGGGGCGGCCGATCCGCTTCCTCAACTGCGAGACCGGCAAGGACAGCCTCGCCTTCTTCGCCAAGGCCGCGGAAGAGTACCAGGCCAAGACCGGCATCGAGGTGATCGTCGACTCGGTGCCGCTCGCCGAGACCTTCACCAAGATCACCAACGGCATCCGCTCCGGCCAGCCATACGACGTCGCCAACGTCGGCTTCATCGGCCACGTGCTGCTGCTCGCGGAGGAGGGGCAGATCGTTCCGCTCAACGAGCTGACCGACGCCCACGAGTGGGGCAACAACATCCTCTTCCCCATCGACGGGAAGGTCTACTGGTACCCGTTCGACTACAACCTCGCGCTCATCTACTACCGCAACGACCTCTACGAGGAGAACGGGCTCGAGATCCCCGAGACGTGGGACGCCTTCGCCTCCAACTGCGAGGCGCTGGTGAAGGGCCGCCGCAAGGGCTGCCTCTTCCCCATCGGCTCCAACAGCGCCACCAACTGGATGTCCTTCGGCTTCATGTGGGCCGAGGGCGTGAAGCTGTTCGACGACAACTGGAACGTCCTGCTCGACAATGACGAGATGAAGCCGAAGGCGGCCGCCTACCTCGACTTCATGGCGCGCATCTACCCGACGATGCCGCCGGGGGCGCTGCAGGCGAGCTACGGCGAGATGCTGACCAACCTCGTCGCCGGCACGGTGGCGCACGGCTCCTACGCGGGCCGCGTCTACGAGGTCGCCGAGCGCGACAACCCGGACATGGCGGCGAACCTCAGCGTGATGCCGTACATGGATTCGGCCGGCAAGCAGAAGGCCGTCAGCCACGGCTACGATGGCTGGGTCGTGCTCAACACCGACAACACCGGCCCGGCCATGGAGTTCATGCGCTGGCTCACCACGGAGCGGCTGGTCGACTTCCTGCACACCGCGCCGGTGCATTTCCAGCCCGCCCGCCTCGACATCTACGACAACGACCAGTGGCGCGCGAACCCGCTCGTCCAGAAGTACGGCGATGCGATCGAGACGATGCGCGGCCTCATCACCGACCCCTCGGTAGTGCTGACCTCGATCGACACGCAGGGGCCGCGGCCGGACGTGCGCCCGGGCACCGTCTTCGAGTCGTTCGCGCTGCCGGAGATGCTGCAGAACAAGATCCTGCGCGGCATGGATTCGGGCGAGGCCGTGGACGTCGCCGCCGCGAAGATGCGCGAGCTCATCGACTGACGCCCCCGCGGGCAGCCGCCTCCGGCCGGTCCCGGCCGGTAGGCGGCGCCCGTCACGCCGCATCCGAGCGCGACCTCCGCCCGCGAGGGCGGGGGACGCGTCCGCGCCCCCCTTTGGGAGACATGGAATGACCCGCTGGATGTTGCCCGGCTTCCTCGCCGTCGGCGTCATCGCGACCCTGGTGCTGATCGTCGGCCCCGCGATCTATGCCGTCTCGCTCAGCTTCTACGATGCGCCCTCGCTGACGTCCGAGCCCCAATGGGTGGGCCTCGCGAAGTACGCCGCCGTCCTGCAGAGCGCCGAGTTCTGGAACGCGCTCTGGAACGGCATCGTCTACGCCGGGCTCTCGATCGTCCTGCAGGTGGTGCTCGGGATCGGCTTCGCGCTGCTCCTCAACCAGCGCTTCTTCGGGCGCACCCTGCTGCGTGGCGTCGCGTTCCTGCCCTATCTCCTGCCAACCGTCATCGCCGTGCTGACGTTCAAGTGGATGGTCGACGGCTCGCTCGGCATCGTCACCATCACCATGGACGACCTCGGCCTGCCGCCGATCTACTGGTTCGAGACGGAGACCGCGTCGATGGTCTCGGTCATCCTGATCTCGGTCTGGCTGTGGACGCCGTTCGTCACGACGACCTTCCTTGCCGGCCTGCAGACGGTGCCGCAGCAGCTCTACGAGGCGGCGCGCGTCGACGGGGCAGGTCCGATCCGCCGGTTCTTCCACGTCACGCTGCCGTCGCTGCGGCCGATACTGACCGTGATCATCCTCCTGCGCAGCGTGTGGATGTTCAACAAGTTCGACGTGATCTGGCTGACCACCCAGGGCGGCCCGCTCGGCGCGACCGAGCACCTCCCCGTCCTCTCCTACCGCAAGGCGTTCACGCTCTACGACATCGGGTCCGGGGCGGCGGTGGCGACGCTCTCCTTCGTCGTCCTGATGGCCGTGGTGTCGCTGTACTTCCTGCTCTTCCCGATGGAGAAGGCGAAATGACCCCCTCGCGCATCGCCGGGCGCGCCGGCGTCTACGTCGCGGCCGTGGTCCTCGCGGTCTACAGCGCGTTTCCGATCTACTGGATGATCGTCTCATCCCTGCGTCCGACGCAGGACATGCTGATGAACCCGACGCTGGTGCCCGACCGCCTGACGCTCGACTACTACATCAGCCTCCTCGCCCAGACGGACTATCCGCGCCAGTTCCTCAACAGCCTCATCGTCGCCGTCTCCACCGTGGTGCTGACGATGGTGCTCTCCATCATGATCGCCTACGGCGTCACGCGGCAACGGATCCGCGGCAAGCAGATGATCATCGGCGGGATGCTCTACGCCTACATGTTCCCGCCGCTGCTGCTGGCGATCCCGCTCTACGCGATGTTCGCCAAGGTGGGGCTCAACGACACGCTGCTGTCCCTCGTCATATCGCACCTCACCATCACGATGCCGCTCGGCGTCTGGTTCCTCTGGGGCTTCTTCAAGACGATGCCGTTCGAGCTCGAGGAGGCCGCGATGGTCGACGGCTGCACCCGGCTCGGCGCCTTCCTGCGGGTCGTGCTGCCGCTCTCCGTGCCGGGGCTCGTGACGGTGGCGATCTTCGCCTTCCTCCTCTCCTGGACGGACTACACCTTCGCCCTCGTCATGATCGGCTCCGACGCCAACAAGACGGTGCCGCTCGGCCTCGCGTCGATGGTGGGAGCGTTCGACCTGCGGTGGGGCGACGTGATGGCCGGCTCGACCCTGATCGCGCTGCCGCTGTTCGCCGCCTTCGTGATGCTGTCGCGCTACTTCGTGCAGGGCCTGACGGCCGGCGCGGTGAAAGGCTGACCCATGACCATTCGGATTCTCGGCGCGCCGCAGCGCTACGTGCAGGGGCCGGGCGCCATCACGCGCCTCGCCGACGAGGTGGCGATCTTCGGCGGCGGCCCTGTCGCGGCGATCGTCGACCCCGTGGCGCGCGACCTCATCGGCGCCGAGGTGGAGCGCCAGCTTCCCGGCGTACGGCTCCTGTCCTTCGGCGGCGAGTGCACCCGCGACGAGATTGCCGCCCGGGCCGACGAGGTGGGCGACGCCCGCATGGTGCTGGGTATCGGTGGCGGCAAGGCGATCGACACCGCCAAGGGAGCGGCGCTGGCCCGGGGCCTGCCGGTCGGCATCGTGCCGACGATCGCATCCAACGACAGCCCGACGAGCCACATCGCGGTGGTCTACACGCCCGCCCACGAGGTGGACGGCGTGATCCGCATGAAGACCAATCCCGCGCTGGTCCTCGTCGACACCGCGGTGATCGCCGGCGCCCCCCGGCGCTTCCTCGCGGCCGGGATCGGCGACGCCATGTCGAAGACCTACGAGCTCGCCGGCGCGCTCTCGGCGGGCGGCCTCAACTTCTTCGGCGGTGCGCCGACCGAGCTGACGAAGGCGATCGTCGGCCGCGCCCGCGAGATCCTGCTGGCCGACGGGGAGGCGGCGCTCGCGGTCACGACGCCGGACGCCGCATTCGAGCGCGTGGTGGAGGCGGCGATCCTCCTCAGCGGTCTGGCGTTCGAGAGCGGCGGCCTCTCCATCGCGCACTCGATGGTGCGCGGCTTCTCGGTGATGCCGCAGCTCTCCGGTCTCCTGCATGGCGAGCTGGTGGCCCTCGGCACGCTGACGCAACTCGCGGCGGGGCAGGGGAGCGAGTCGGAGATCGCCGAGCTCGCCGCCTTCTTCCGCCGCCTCTCGCTGCCGACGTCCTTCGCGGACTACGGCGTCACCGACCACGCGGACTTCGAGCACATCGCCGAGGTCTCCCTGCGGGCGCCCTACGCCACGAACTACGCCCGGCCGCTCACCGCGGCCGATCTCGTCGCCGCGATGCGCTCGCTCGACACCGCGCTCGCCGCAGCGCCCGGGGCCATCCGATGAGCGCGCGGACCGTCGTCGTCACCGGCGGCGGCACCGGGATCGGCCTCGCGACGACGACGCTCCTCGCTGAACGCGGCTGGGAGGTGACGGCCGCCGGCCTTGAACGGGACGCCGGCTTCCCCGGGGCCGCGCGGTTCGCGGAGTGCGACGTGACCGACCCGGCGGCGCTCCGGGACGTGTTCGAGCCGATCGGACGCCTCGGCGGCCTCGTCACCTGCGCCGGCACGATCCGCTACGGCGAGGAATGGGACCCGGCGGTGTTCGAGAAGGTAATGTCCGTCAACGTGACCGGCGTCCTGGCGTCGATCAACGCGGCGGCCGAAGCGCTGGCGGCTGGCGGCGGCTCGGTGGTCAACATCGCCTCGATGTGGAGCTGGTTCGGCAACCCGGCCGCGCCGGCCTACGGGACCAGCAAGGGCGCCGTCGCCGCGCTCACCCGCTCCTTCGCGGTGGCGTGGGGGCAGCGCGGCATCCGCGTCAACGCGGTCGCGCCCGGCTGGGTGGAGACGCGCATCTCCGAGGGCGCGCGCAACGACGCCGCCCGCCGCGCGCGGATCGACGCCCGCATCCCCCTCGGCCGCTGGGCCGACACGTCGGAGATCGCCAGGGTCGTGGCGTTTCTTCTCTCCCCCGAGGCGTCCTACGTCCATGGCGCGATCGTCCCGGTGGACGGCGGCTACCTCGCGGCCTGAGCGCCGCCGCCGCTGGGCGCAGGGCTGATGTGCAGCGGCGCGCGGGAACCCTCGCGCGCGGAGACGATTTGTCCTTGGCACTTCGGACGGCCTGTCTTGCGCAGTCGGGTCGCCTCGCCGATGCCAGACTGCAGAGCCCGCCCCACCCGAATATAGGCCGGACATCCCTAGGGATGATTCAGCCGGGTCCAGGCGCACTCTAGCTTAACTGCGACACGTTCGCGGTTCGGAGAATGCCCGATGACCGACCAGATCACGCGTTTCGAGGAGCGTGGCGCGAGGGAGGATCACGCCCGCGACCGCGTCGACCCACCCGACCCAGCGCCGGAGACCACCGCCCGTGCGCCGGACGCCCCGCCCGCCGATGCACCGCCGCCCGGCGCCGGAGAAGGCCGCCGCCGCGAGGTACCCGAACCGGAGCATCCCGAACCCGCCGCGCCGCCGGCTGACACTCCCGCTGCCGAAGCTCCGCCGTCTCACGAGGGGACCGGCGAACCCGCCGCACAGCCCGCCGCCGACCCGCGCGCCCGGACGCGACGGCGCCGGCTGCTCCTGTTCCTCGGCCTTTCGGTCGTGCTGCTCGCCGCGGCTTTCGCCGCCTACTACTTCCTCTACGCCGTCCACTACGCGAGCACGGACGACGCCTTCATCGACGGCAAGATCGTGCGCGTCTCCGCCGAGACCTCGGGTGTCCTGTTCGACGTGTCGGTGACGGAGAACCAGCGGGTCGAGCCGGGTACGGTGCTGGCGAGGATCGACCCGCGCCAGGCGAACGCGCAGCGCGACGTCGCCGCCGCCCAGCTCAGCCAGTCGAGGGCCGCCCTCAAGGTCGCCGACGCGCAGGTCGGCGAGGCGCAGGCGACGCTGGACGCCCGCCGGAGCGCCCAGAACGCCGCCGAGGTCGCCGCCAAGAACACCTCCGACACCGCCGACCGCTACGAGAGCCTCGCCCACCGCTCCGGCAACCTCGCGATCTCCCAGCAGGACATCGAGGACGCCCGCTCCACCGCCGACCAGGCCGCCGCCGACCTTGCCGAGGCGAAGGGCGCCACCGCCGAGGCCGAGGCCGCCGTCGTCGGCGCCACCGCCCAGCAGGAGCAGGCCGCGGCCGAGGTGAAGGCCGCCGAGGCCCAGCTCGCCGACGCAGAGGTGACGGTCGACTTTCTCTCCGTCCAGTCGCGCATCGCCGGCCACGTCGCCCAGGTCGCGGTCAACGACGGCAGCTACGTCGCGCCCGGCAACCAGCTCATGGCCATCGTCCCGGACGATCTCTACGTCACCGCCAACTTCAAGGAGACGCAGCTCGAGGGGATCGAGCCCGGCGCGCCGGTGGACATCCGCATCGACGCCTTCCCGGACGTCGACTTCAAGGGTCACGTCGACTCCATCCAGCACGGCGCCGGCCAGGCGTTCGCCATCCTCCCGGCGCAGAACGCGACGGGGAACTTCGTCAAGGTGGTGCAGCGCGTCCCGGTGAAGATCGTCATCGACAGCCCGTCCATCGCGGACTACCCGGTCGGTCCGGGCATGTCCGTGGTGCCGACGGTGCACCTCGGGTCATGAGCGCGGCCACGACGGCGGACGCGGCGGGGGTGCCCGAGGCGCCCCGCCGCGCCGACCCGCTGCCCCGCTCCGCCGCCGGACTCGGCGGCCCGTGGGTGATGACGACCATCGTCTCCATCGCCACCTTCATGGAGATCCTCGACACCTCCATCGCCAACGTCGCGCTCGACACGATCTCCGGCAACCTCGGCGTCGCGGTCGACCAGGGGACGTGGACGGTGACGAGCTACCTCGTCGCCAACGCCATCATCATCCCCATCTCGGGCTTCCTCTCGGCGGTACTGGGGCGCAAGCGCTACTTCCTGATCTCGATCGTGCTCTTCACCGTGTCCTCGTTCGCCTGCGCCTTCGCGCCGAGCCTCGGGGCCCTGGTGCTCGCCCGCGTCTTCCAGGGGATCGGCGGCGGGGGGCTTGCCCCGGTGGAGCAGTCGATGATCGCCGACTCCTTCCCGCCGGCGAAACGCGGCCAGGCGTTCGCGGCATTCGGCATGGTGGTGATCGTCGCGCCCATCATCGGTCCCACCATCGGCGGCGCGATCACCGATTCGATCTCGTGGCACTGGATCTTCCTGATCAACATCCCGGTCGGCATCCTCGCCTTCTTCGCGACGCTCGTCGCGGTGCGCGAGCCGGAGCTCCTCCAGCGCGAGCGGGCGGAACTCTTCGCCAGGGGGATCCGCATCGACTGGGTCGGCTTCCTGCTGCTGGCGGTCGGCCTCGGCTCGCTCCTCATCATGCTGGACCGGGGGCAGACGGAGAACTGGTTCTCCTCGGACCTCATCGTGACGACGGCGATCATGGCCTTCCTCGGCCTCGGCGGCATGGTCGTGTGGGAGCTGAACCACGACGATCCGATCGTGCCGCTCAGGATGCTCGCCTACCGCAACTTCGCCATCTGCGCGCTGCTGATGCTGCTGCTCGGGCTCCTGGTCTTCGGCACCATCCAGCTCGTGCCGCAGATGCTTCAGGGCGTGTTCGGCTACGACGCGTACGATGCCGGCCTCGCGCTGACGTACGGCGGCTGGAGCGCGGCGATCATGATGCCGCTGTCCGGCTTCGTCACCGGCAGGGTGGACACGCGCGTCCTCCTCGTCCCGGCCTTCGGGCTGGCGGGGCTGTCCTTCTATCTCCTGTCGGTCTTCAGCACGCAGTCGACCTTCGCGGATGCGGCGATGGCGCGCTTCGTCCTCTCCTGCGGGCTGCCGTTCCTCTTCATCCCGATCTCGACGGTCGCCTATCTCGGCATTCCGCCGGGCTATGCCTCCCGCGCGTCGGCGATGCTGAACTTCTTCCGCAACCTCGGCGGGGCGTTCGGCATCTCGCTGTGCCAGACGCTGCTCGCCCAGCGCGAACAGTTCCACCAGTCGCGCCTCGTCGAGGGGCTGTCCGGCCTCAATCCGACCTTCTCAGGCGCGCTTCATTCCCTCACCGCGCAGGTCGGATCGCAGACCGAGGCGATGGCGCTCCTCTACCAGCAGGTCCAGACCCAGGCGGCGATGTTGAGCTACAACGAGACCTTCCGCCTCCTCGCGTGGATGATCGTCGCGGTGATCCCGCTGGTCCTGGTGCTTAAGGTCCGCTCCGACGGCGCCGGCGGGTAGGCGCGGGACGGGAGGGAGTGCAGCGATGTCACGCTGCGCCGCCCGCGTCATGCCGCGGGGCGGGGAACCGGGCGGCCGGTCGTTGACACCCCGGGCGGGCCGAACATATTCGCTGGTATGCGGTTGGTTTTGTTTCTTGTTAAGGTCGCTGTACTTGTGGGGCTCGTTGCCGCCGCACCGATGACGGCGTCCGCAGCGTCCGCCAAGATCGCCAAGGTCCAGCGCGCGATCGCCGCCGCCGAGGCCCGCCTCCACTCCATCAAGGAGTGTTCGGACGGCGAGTGCACCGTCCGGATCAACCGCAACCAGCTCGACTGCCTCGCCAACGCCGCGCACTGCACGACGGCGCTCGCGGCCATCCTGCCGAGCCTGCCGTCGCTCAGCCATCGCCGCGCCACATCCGCCGTCGCCACCGAGGACACCGGCTGTACGTGGGATACGGCCGCCGCCGACCCACCGCCTCCCCGACCCGTCCCCGTGTAGGGCCCGCTGCGGGGCTGCCGCAAGGCGCCGCGCCAGGGAGGCCGGCCGGACCGCCGCACGCTCGATGCGCGCGCGGGCCGGGTGAGGCTCGTCCGCGCCGCTCGCGGTCGGGCCGGTGGTTGCGCGCGCGCTCCCCGGGGCGTGCTGCCTCGCGCTGCGCCACGGTCGGCGTGCGGAGGACCAATCGGATTTCGTCATGACAGACCCAGATCGCGCCCGAGCAGCCCCCGGGCGTGCGCAGTCGAAACGGGCCGCCGGACGGCGCCCGGCCGCCGCGACAGGATATGAGGCCAGCCCGTTCGGAACGGGCAGCGGCCTCAACGCTTTCTATCTCCAGACCCAATCGCGTCACGGCCTCAATCAAGCCGTGCTCCACGAGGCCGAACAATGACCCTGATCAACCGACGCAATTTTACCCTCGGCCTCGGCGCCTTCTCGCTCGCCGGCTGCCAGATGACGCCCGACGCGGCCGTCGGGCCGATGCAGAGCCCGCTCCCCTACGACGTCGCTGCCATGTACGGGCCGCGGCCCGAGGAGCAGTTCCCGCTGCCGGCGGTCGACCTCTCCAAGGTGCAGCCGCAGTACCTGCGCCGTGAGGTGCGCGACCCGACGGGCGAGCGTCCGGGCACCGTCGTCGTCGACACCGGCACCCGCTACCTCTACCTCGTGCGCGAGAACGGGCGGGCGATCCGCTACGGCATCGGCGTCGGCCGCGACGGGTTCTCGTGGAACGGCGAGGCGAAGATCCAGTACAAGCGCGCGTGGCCGACCTGGACGCCGCCGGCGGAAATGATCGCCCGCCAGCCGGAGCTGGAGAAGTACCGCAACGGCATGCCCCCGGGCCTCGGCAATCCGCTCGGCGCCCGCGCGCTCTACCTCTTCCAGGGCGGCAAGGACACGCTCTACCGCCTGCACGGCACCAACGAGGCCTATTCCATCGGCCGCGCGGTGTCGTCGGGCTGCGTCCGTCTCCTCAACCAGGACATCATCGACCTCTACGAGCGGGTGCCGTCGGGAAGCCGCGTCATCGTGCGCCCGCAGAGCGCGCCGCTGACGGCGTAACGCCGCCGCCGCGACGCGGCCGGCCCGTCAGCGGCCGACCGCGTAGGCCTGCATCAGGCGCGGCGAGGCGGCGGCGCAGAGGCGCCCGTCCGCGCGCCGCTCCGCCGCCGTGAGCCGGCCGACGCTCCATTCGTCGACGACCGTCACCCGATGGCCGCGCCGGGTCAGCTCGTCGATCACCTCCGCGCCGAACGAGGCTTCGAGCGTCAGCTCGCCCGCCTTCGCCGCGCGCGGGTAGAACGATCCCTGCACGTGCATCGAGTGGAAGAGCGGGGCGTCGAGGTTCGCCTGCAGACTCATTCCGTGATGAACGTGGCGCAGGAAGGCGATGAGCTGCCACTGGTCCTGCTGGTCGCCGCCGGGCGTGCCGAGGGCGAGGCGGATGCCGTCCTTC
This sequence comes from Acuticoccus sediminis, assembly GCF_003258595.1. NCBI lineage: Bacteria > Pseudomonadati > Pseudomonadota > Alphaproteobacteria > Hyphomicrobiales > Amorphaceae > Acuticoccus > Acuticoccus sediminis. The sequence continues at coordinate 181,525 of NZ_QHHQ01000005.1, read as the reverse complement.
TCCGCGATGGTGGGCGTCAGCGTCGTGCGCGGGCGGGCGCCCGGCATCAACGAGGTCGGCAGCCCTTCCTCCAGCCAGAACATCTGCGCGCGCGTGTTGAGCGAGAATCCGAGCCCCGGGATCGACGGTGAACTCTGGAACCAGCCGCCCGACGGCGTTGCCGAGACGACGTTGCCCCAGCGGTCGATGACGTCGAGGTGCACGGTGTCGCCCCGCCGCTCGGTGAGGTGCGCCATGGTGGGCTCGAGCGGGCTGATGTCCGGCGCGCTGTCGCGTGCGGCCCGCTCCACGAACGCGTCGGCGAGGTGCTCGAAGCCGGGGAGGCGGCTCGGCCGCTGCTCCAGGCTCGCCGTCTCGGCGATGAGCGCGGCCCGGGCGCGGTTGTGCTCCGGGTCGAGCAGCCGGGCGAGGGGCACCTCGCAGAAGGCCGGGTCGCCGTAGAAGGTCTCGCGGTCGGCGAAGGCGAGCTTGATCGCCTCGGTCACGGTGTGCACGAACACGGCCCCGTCGGGGTCCATGCCGGCGATGTCGATGTGCTCGAGGATCGCCAGCGCCTGAAGCAGAACCGGCCCCTGGCTCCACGGCGCCGTCTTGTGGACGGTCCAGCCGTGATAGGTCCCGCTGACCGGGGACTCGATGGTGGCGCGCCACTGGGCGACGTCATCGCGCGTCAGCAGCGCGCCGTGCGAGCGGCCGGTCATGTCCGGCACCGACGCGGTGTCGAGGTAGGCGAACATCGTGTCCGCCACGAAGCCCTCGCGCCAGGCCGTGCGGGCCGCCTCGATCTGCGCCACGCGGTCAGGACCGGCGCGCTCCGCCTCCTCGACGATCCGGGCGTACATCGCTGCGGTCTCCGGGTTGGCGAGGAGCTCGTGCGCGGCGGGAGCCGTGCCGTCCGGCATCCAGGTGGCGCCGGAGGTCGGCCAGTCGGTGGCGAAGAAGTCGGCGAGGCCCGCCAGCGTGTTGGCGACGCGCGGCATGACGGGGTGGCCGTCGCGCGCGAGGTCGATGGCCGCCGCCAGAGCCTCCCGCACCGTGATCGTCCCGTATTCGCGCAGGAGCAGCATCCAGCCGTCGAACGACCCCGGCACCACCGTCGGCAGGAGGCCCGAGCCGGGGACCATGTCGAGGCCCAGCTCCCGGAACCTTGCGATGGTGGCGGCCTGGGGGACGATCCCCTGCGCGCACAGGACCGCGGTCCGGCCGCTCGCCGCCTCGTGGAAGAGCACGGGCAGCTCGCCGCCGGGGCCGTTGAGGTGCGGCTCGACGATCTGCAGCGCGAAGCCCGTCGCGACGGCCGCGTCGAACGCGTTGCCGCCGCGCTCCAGCACGCCGAATCCCACGGCGGAGGCGATCCAGTGCGTGGACGTCACCACGCCGAAGGTGCCGCGGATGTCGGGTCGGGTCGTGAAAGGCGGGGTCATCAAAGCTCTGCCGGTGGGAACGGGACGGGGCGTTGGCACTGCCGGGGGCGTTCGCACCCCGGCCCGGCCATCGCCGGATCAAGCCCTGGGCCAGGTGGGGACGGAGTGCAAGGCACGCATCACGGTTCGCCATGCACCCGCCCCACCCGGAGCGCGCCCCGGTCCGGCATCGTCCCCGCCGCGGAGCCCGCCGGTGCGGGCCCCGAACCGGCGCGGCGGCCCGGCCCGCCCGCGCGCTTCCGGCCGCCCGGAGAGGTCGCGCGGGTGCTAGACCTCCGGCGAGGTCAGCATCAGCTCGAATGTGATCAGCACCGGCCCCGCGCCCTTCAGGAGGTCGCCGCGGAACATCCCGCCGTCCGGATCGACGCAGTGGAGCGGGATCCGGCCCGCCGTGGCCCCCGGCAGCGTCAGCACCTCCGAGGCGAGCGACTCCATCGACGGCCCTTCGGCGAAGTCGGCGCCGATCACGCTGCCGAGGCCGTAAAGAGGTGCCGACGTGCCGCCGTAGGGCGCCGCGAGCCCCGGCATGACGGTCACCAGATCCTCGAACGGGGCGAGCGTCGCGATGGCAGCGTTGGGCGCCCCGGCCGGCGGGCTCGTCGGCCGCGCGCGGAAGAAGGAGAAGTGCGTCTCCTCGTCGGCGGTGACGTCGAAGACACCGCCCCAGAAGGCGAAGGCGGTGACCGTGCTGTCGGCGCCGATGGTCACCTGATCGGGGAGCAGGTGGCCGGACTTCGGCTCGCTGTCGACGTCCCACACCGCGTGGCAGTGGAGGAACCAGGCGCCGTCCTTGCGGCCGACCGAGGCGACCCCGTGCTCCAGCACCGCCGACACGCCCTCGTGCGTGTCGCTATACCAGGCGACGCGGATCCCGTCGGGCGAGCCGAAGCGCGGCATCACGAAGCGGTATGGCCCCAGCGCCAGCCCGTCGAGCACCAGGATGGCGCTGTCGCAGCCGATCTCCTCCATCGCGTCCGCGACCGCGTCCATCAGGATGCGGCCCGCCGCGAGGCGCACCGGCACGCGGCGCGCGATACCCGGGACCACGTGCTGGCGGATCGCGTTCCGCGGCCCCGGGTGGGTAATCCTCTCCGCACGGCTCATGCGCGGGCGGGCTCGGTGCCGAGGAGGCCCTTCGCCTCCAGCGTCTCGCGGACCAGTTTCTTGGCGATCTTGCCGTATCCGGTCTTGGGCATCTCATCGAGGAAGACGTACCGCGCCGGGAGCTTGTAGCGCGCCAGCTTGCCGTCGAGGTGCGCCGCCAGCGCGGCTTCCGACAATGTCTCGCCCTCGGCGGCGATCACCACGGCGAGCCCGACCTCGCCCCACTTCGGGTGCGGAATGCCGATGATCGCGACTTCCTTCACGGTGGGGTGGGTGAGGAGCAGCTCCTCGATCTCGCGCGGGTACACGTTCGAACCGCCGGAGATGTACATGTCCGAGGCGCGGCCGGTGATGTAGAGGAAGCCCTCCGCGTCCACGTAGCCGATGTCGCCGGTGACGAACCAGCCGTTGCGGAACGACTTCGCGTTGGCCTCGGGGTTGTTGTAGTAGCCCGCGAAGACGCCCGGCCCGGTGACGCAGATGTCGCCCGACGCGCCGGCCGGAAGCTCGTTGCCCGCCGCGTCCTGGATGGTGAGCTGCATGCCCGTGCGCTCGAACCCGCAGGTCCCGACCTTCACGCCCGGGCCGTCCTCCGCCTCGTGCAGCGCCTGCGGCAGAACGGTGATGCACCCGGTCACCTCGCCGAGGCCGAAGTACTGCACCATAACCTTGCCGAGCTTGGCGAGGGCGTACTTCTGGTCCTCCCGGTACATCGGTGCACCGGCGTAGATCACCACCTTCAGCGAGGAGTGGTCGTAGGTGTCGACCGCCGGATGCTCGGTGAGGATCTTCACGATGGTCGGCACGGTGAAGATGTTGGTGACGCGCCACGTCTCGACGAGACGCCACGCCTCCTCGACGTCGAGCCGCTCGCCCGGCATCAGGATGGACTTTGCCCCACGTGCCGCGAGGACCAACTGGTTGACGCCGGCGCCGTGGGAGAGGGGGGCGACCACCAGCGAGGCGTCCGCGCTGGTCGTCCCGGGCATCAGGTCGCACAGGTGGTTGGTGACGATGAAGGCCATCTGCCCGTGCGTCAGGACCGCGGCCTTGGGGCGGCCGGTGGTGCCGGAGGTGAAGAAGAACCAGCACGGGTCGTCGTACTCGACGTCCGCCAGCGGGCCGGTCTCGCCCAGATGCCGGGCGACGATGGCGTCGTAGTCCTCGGCGAAGTCGGACGGGCCGATGGAGATCGCGATGTCGATCGCCGGCGCGGCGGCGCGCACGGCGGCGGCATGGTCCGGGAAGGCGGCGTGGCAGATGAGGGCGCGCGCGCCGCTGGCGGTCGCGAGATAGGCGACCTCGTCCGGCGTCTGCCGGTAGTTCGTCGGCACCCAGACCGCACCGACGCGGAAGGTGGCGAACATCGACTCGAACATCTGGTTGCAGTTCTTCGACTGCACCAGGATGCGGTCGCCCTTCGATACGCCGCGCGCCCGCAGCGCCGCCGCCATGGCGTCGACGCGGCGCTCCATCTCGCTCCAGGTCCAGGTGTCGTCGCCCCAGACGAAGCCGATCTCGCCGCCGAACCGGCGCGCGTTCTGGCGCAGGATGTAGGAGAGGTTGGCGACGCGCCGGCTGACGGGAAGCCCGCCCGCGGCGCCGCCCGGCGAACCTGTGCCGCCCGTCTCTGATCGTTCCATGCCTGTCCTCCCGTTTTATCGTTTTGTTGTTCAGGCGACGGCTGCGGTGACGTTCAGCCTTCGCTCCAGGCGCTCCTCGAAGGTGGCGGCCTGGCGCCGCAGCAGCACGGCGAGTTCCTGTTGCCGCTCGGCGCCGAGGCGCACGTCCAGCGCGGCGATGGAGAAGGCGCCGATGATCGCGCCGCCCGGCGCCCTGAGCGCCATCCCGATGCCCCAGGAATTGGCGACGTTGAGACCCGGATTGAGCGACCAGCCGCGCGCCCGCGTCTCCTCGACCATACGGCGCACGAGGGGCAGCGAGTAGTTCGGGTAATAGTTCGTCAGGGCGCAGGCGTTCTGGGCGATCGCCGCCTCCGCCTCCGCCGGCTCCAGCGCGGCGAGGATCGCCAGCGAGCCCGCGCCGACGCCGAGCGGGTGGCGGTCGCCCACCTGCAGCGCCTGCGTGCGGATCGGAAAGTCGCCGTCCTCGCGGTGCATGCACACGCCGTGGGCGCCGCGCCGGACGGTGAGGAAAGAGGTGTCGCCGCTCTCGGCCGAGAGCTTGACGAGGCTGTCGATGGCGAGGTCCACGAGGTCGAAGCGGCGCTGCGCCATGAGGCCGACGAGGTAGGCCTCCGGGCCCAGCGCGTAGTCGCGCGTCACCGCGTCCTGCTCGACGAGGCCCGAGCGCATGAGAGCGAGGAGCAGTCGCCGCACGGTCGGGCGGCTCAGTCCCGTCTCGGCCACGAGGGCGACGATCGACACGCCGCCGCCGGCGCGGGCGATGTGCGCCAGCAGCGAAAGGGCGCGGTCGACGCTCTGGGTTCCGCCCCGGCTGTCGGGCTCTGTGTCGGCAATGTCCATATTGTGGAGGTGCTTTAGACGGTCGATCTATTCCCGCATAGGCTTTCCTGAGATTCAATCCCGAAAATTGCTTTACGGACGCCAAAGCGATCCGTTATGTTGCTGCAACCAATATCCACAATGTGGATGAACCGCGGCCCAGATCGCGGAAACAACATAGGTTTTGGGAGGAACCATGAAGACTTTGGCCACGGCGCTCGTCGCCGCACTCGGCTTTGCGTCCGCAGCGCAGGCGGACACGCTCATCATGCAGAGCGTCTACCCCTCGTCCCTGCCGCTCCTCGGCGACACGGGCGTGAGGCTCACCGAGCAGGTGTCCAAGCTCACCGGCGGCGACCTCCAGATCGAGTTCAACGAGCCCAACGCCATCGTCTCCGGCAACGAGATGTGGGACGCGATCTCCACCGGCGCGGTCGACGCGGGCTGGTACAGCCCCGGTTTCGCGCAGGGCATCATACCCTCCGCCGGCATCTTCACCGCCGTTCCCTTCGGACCGGACGTGCGCGAGTACACCGCGTGGTGGTACTTCGGCGGCGGCAAGGAGCTGTGGGCGGACATCACCGCCAAGTACAACATCCACACCGAGCTCTGCGCGATCCTCGTGCCGGAAGCGTCCGGCTGGTTCGCCAAGGAGATCAACAGCCCCGAGGACCTCGCCGGCCTGAAGATGCGCATCTTCGGCCTCGGCGCGGCGGTGATGCAGAAGCTCGGCGCGGAAGCCCAGTCGATGCCCGTCGCCGACACCATGACGGGCCTGCGCCTCGGCACCATCGACGCGGCGGAGATCTCCTTCCCGCTGATCGACAAGTCGCTGGGGATGAACGAGTACGCCTCGCACTACTACTTCCCCGGCTGGCACCAGCAGACCTCGCTGATCACCTTCATCATCAACCAGGACGCCTGGGACAACCTGTCCGAACAGAACCAGTTCGCGATCCAGACGGCCTGCGCGGCGAACGTCGCCACCACCTCCGCGCGCGGCGAGGCCGAGCAGCTGAAGCCGCTGGCCGAGCTGGAGGCCGCGGGCGTCCAGGTCCACAAGTGGAACGACGCGATGATGGACGCCTTCCGCGGCGCATGGGACGAGGTCGTCGCCGAGCAGTCGGCGGCCGATCCGGACTTCAAGCGCGCCTGGGACAGCCTTTCCAAGTTCCGTGAGGACTACAAGCAGTGGTCCGACATCGGCTACGTGAAATGATCTGACGGGGGGCGCCCATCCGGGCGCCTCCCGCCTGTTTGCCCATGCGTTCGCTGCTCATCATCGCCGAAGTCCTCGCCGTGCCGTGCCGCATCGTGGCGCGCATCATCGGCTGGCTGCTCCTCGTCCTGATGGCCGTCATCATCTACGACGTCATCGGCCGCCGCTTCTTCTCGACCGGGTCCTTCAAGCTCCAGGAGCTCGAATGGCACATCCACGGCGCGATCGCGGTGCTGGGCTTCGGCTACGCCTACGTCCACAACGCGCACGTGCGGATCGACGTGTTCTCGAACTCGTTCTCGACCGCGACGAAGATGCGCATCGAGATCCTCGCCATCATCGTCTTCCTCATCCCCTTCATGGCGCTCATCTTCTGGTTCGGCCTCGACTTCGTCATGCGCTCCTACGAGCGCGGCGAGGGGAGCCCCGGGGGCGTCGGCCTGTCCGACCGCTGGATCATCAAGACCGCCATTCCCGCGGCTGCCGTGCTCGCCATCATGGGCGGCGTCTCGGTGCTGATGCGTGCCATCGTGGCGCTGCGCCGGCCGGACCTCCTCGCCGACCCGTGGGTGGACCGGTCATGACCCAGATGATCGCCGACGCCCTCCCGGGCGCGATGTTCCTCGCCCTGATCGTCACGCTGTTCTCCGGCGCGCCGGTGGCGATCATGCTGATGGGGGTCAGCCTCACCTTCGGCCTCCTCGCCATCGCCGTCGGCGAGATGCGCGTCGTGCAGGCGACGCTGATCCCCAACCGCATCTTCTCCGGCACGATCGACAACGCCGTGCTGGTCGCGGCGCCGATGTTCATCTTCATGGGCATCATCATGGAGAAGACGCGGCTCGCGGAGGATCTTCTCCTGACGCTGCAACGGCTGATGCGCGCCGTCCCCGGCGGCCTCGCGCTGGCGGTTGTGCTGATGGGCACCGTGCTCGCCGCCGCGACCGGCATCATCGGCGCCTCGGTGGTGATGCTGACGGTGCTGGCGCTCCCGACGATGGTCGAGCGCGGCTACGACAAGGGGCTCGCGGCCGGCACCGTCGCCTCGGCGGGCACGCTCGGCATCCTGATCCCGCCATCGATCATGCTGGTCTTCATGGGCGACCTGCTGTCGGTCTCGCTCGGCCACCTCTTCGTCGCGGCGCTCCTGCCGGGCCTCCTCCTGTCGGCGGCCTACGTCGTCTACATCGTCGGCCGCAGCGCGCTGCAGCCGAAGCTCGCGCCCGCCGCGCCCGCCGAGACGGCGGAGGACCGCAAGGGGTTGTGGCTCGAGACGGTGAAGTCGGTGGTCGCGCCGCTCATCCTCATCGTCGCCGTGCTGGGCTCGATCCTCGGTGGCATCGCGACGCCGACGGAGGCGTCGGGCGTCGGCGTCCTCGCCGCGCTGGTCCTCGGCCTGCTGCGCGGGCGGATCAACTGGACCACGCTCAACGAGTCGATGGACGGGTCGATCCGCCAGCTCGCGATGCTGTTCTTCATCTTCGTCGGCGCGACGGCCTTCTCCTACATTTTCCGCATCGTCGGCGGGGAGCACTTCATCGTCGAGACCGCGCGGGCGCTGCCGTTCGGCGACTGGGGTCTCCTCATCGCGATGATGGGAATGATCTTCGTGATGGGCTTCTTCTTCGACTGGATCGAGATCACGCTCATCATGCTGCCCATCTTCGCGCCGGTGGTGAAGGTGATGGACCTCGGCGACCACGTCACGTCCGCGCAGATGATCTACTGGTTCGCGATCCTCGTGGCGCTGAACCTCCAGACGTCCTTCCTGACGCCGCCGTTCGGCTTCGCGCTGTTCTACCTGAAGGGCGCCGCCGGCAAGACCATCACGATGGCCGACGTCTACCGCGGCATCGTTCCCTTCGTCCTGGTGCAGCTCGTCGTGCTGGGCCTGTGCATCGCATTTCCGGAGATCGTCCTGTGGCTACCCGAGAACGTGATGCAATGACCGGCGGCAGCGCGAAGGGGCGCGTCGCGGGCAAGCGCGTGGCCGTCATCGGGGCCGGCTCGGTGGGGCCGGGCTGGGGCAACGGCAAGGCCGCGGCGGTGCTTTTTGCCCGCGAAGGCGGCCACGTCCTCGCCGTCGACCGCGACCTCGCGGCCGCGGAGGAGACCGCCGCGATCATCCGGGACGAAGGCGGCAGCGCGCAGGTGCTCGCGGTCGACCTCACCGCCGAGGGGGCCGCGGCGACGGTGCGCGACACCGCCGCCGAACGCCTCGGCGGGCTCGACATCCTGCACTTCAACATCGGCATCTCCACCCGCGGCGGCGTCGAGGATACGCCGATGGCCGACTGGCGCCGCGTCTTCGAGGTGAACCTCGACAGCGCCTTCGTGCTGACCCAGACGCTGCTGCCGCTGGTCGAGGCGGACGGCGGCGGCGCGCTGGTCTTCGTGTCGACCCTCGCCGCCCAGCGCAACGGGCCGTACCCCTACGTCGCCTACGAGGCCTCGAAGGCCGCGCTCTGCCGGCTCTCACGCTCCATCGCGGTGGAGTACGCGGCGCGCGGCGTGCGCTCCAACACGGTCGTGCCCGGGCTGATCGACACGCCGCATGTCCTCGCCCACGTCGACAAGGGACCGGACGTCGAGGCGATCCGGTCGGGCCGCGCGGCGATGGTGCCGATGAAGCGGCAGGGCACCGGCTGGGACGTCGCCAACGCGGCAGTCTTCCTCGCCTCGGACGCGGCGGGGTTCATCACCGGCGTGGACCTGCGCGTCGACGGCGGAATGGCGCTCCTGATGGGCAACGCATCAGCATGAGAGGGAGGGGGCGATGACAAGAACGATACTCGTCACCGGCGGTCCGTCGGGCATCGGCCGTGCGGTCACGGAGGCGGTGCTCGCCGAAGGCTGGCGCGCCGTCGCGGTCGACCGTTCCGAGGAGATGCTCGCCAAGTGCCGCGAGGACCTCGCCGAGGCGGGCGAACACCTCGTCTGCCTGCCGCTCGACGTGACCGACGAGGAGGCCGCCAAGGCGCTCATCGACGGGCTCGAGGCGGAGGGTCTCGCGCTGTCCGGCGTCGTCAACTGCGCCGGCATCGCCGCCGACATCCCCGCCTTCGAGACGTCGACGGACCTCTTTCGGACGATCCTCGAGGTCAACGTGGTGGGCTCGTTCGTGGTGGCGCGCGAGGCGGCGCGGTACATGGCGAGGCGCGGCGACGGCGCGATCGTCAACATCGCCTCGATCTCGGGCATGGTCGGCAGCAGCGGCCGCGTCGCCTACGGCGCCTCCAAGGGCGCGGTGATCACCGCGACGAAGGTCCTCGCGATCGAGTGGGCCAAGCACGGCATCCGCGTGAACACCATCTCGCCGGGGCCGATCGAGACGCCGATGGTCGCCGCCGTCCACACGGCGGAGGCACGCAAGGCCTACTACGACCGCGTGCCCGCCGCCCGCTACGGCACGCCTGCCGAGATCGCCTCCACGGCGGTCTTCCTGCTCGACGGGTCGAAGTCGGGCTATATCACCGGCCAGAACATCGCCGTCGACGGCGGGATGACGATCGCCGGCGTCATGCACGGCAACATTCAGCCCGCTCAGGTCTAGGACCCCGCCCGGACGGAAGCCGGCGGCGCGGCCGGCGGCGCACCGCACGCGATGCCCGGGCCGATGCGCGGGATGCGGCCCGGGCGGCGGCGGTCAGAGGATCGTGCCGTCGGCCCGCATCCGCGCGACCTGCGCCTTCGAGTAGCCGAGCTCCTCCAGCACCGTCGCGCCGTCCGCCGCGAGCGCGGGGGGCGCGCGGTCCGGCCGGTCCTCGACGCCGTGGAAGGCCACCGGCTGGGGAACCGAGCGCGCGCGGCCCTCGAGGTCATCCGTCGGCCGGAAGAAGCCGGTCGCGGCGAGGTGCGGGTCGTCGATCAGGTCGTCCAGCGTGTTCACCCTGGCGTGCGGCACGTCGAGCGCCTCGAACATCGCGAGACACTGCGCCGTCGTCCGGGTGGCGAGCGCCGCGCCGAGGATCTGGTAGAGCGTCGCCGTGTTGGCGTTGCGCCCTGGCGCGGTGGCGAACCACGGCGCCTCGGTAACGTCCATGCGGCCGATCTCGGCCAGCGTCCGGCGCCACTGCGCCTCGGTGTAGGGGAGGGCCGAGATCCAGCCGTCGGCGGTCGCGAAGGGCCGGCGGTGCGGGCTCAGCAGCCGCTGGTAGCCGGGCTTGCCGCCCGCCTCGAACGTCGCGGCGCCGAGGTGCTCGTTGAGGATGAAGGCCGCGAGCGCCTCGAACATCGGCACCTCGATGGCGCAGCCTTCGCCCGTGCGCGCCCGGCGCATCAGCGCCGCGAGGACGGCGTAGACGATGTGCAGCGCCGCCACCTTGTCGGCCATGATGCTCGGCACGTAGTCCGGCTGCCGCCCGACCTTCAGCGGCAGCGCCGCGAGCCCGGACGCGGCCTGGATGACGTCGTCGTACGCGGCCGTACCGGCGTAGGGGCCGCCGCTGCCGAAGCCGACCGCGACGCAGTGGACGATGGACGGCTTGATCCGCCGCACCGCCTCCGCCGAGAGGCCGAGCCGTTCGGCCGCCTTCGGGCGCATGTTGTGCAGCACCACGTCGCCGCCCTCGATCAGCCGCTGCAGCACCTCCTGCCCGTCGGGACGCCTGAGGTCCAGCGCGATACTCCTCTTGTTGCGGTTGTTGCTGGCGAAGATCGAGCTGATCCCGTCCGGCCCCGGCGTGCCGGAATAGCGGGCAAGGTCCCCCTCCGGCGGCTCGACCTTGACGACGTCGGCACCGAGATCGGCAAGGATCTGGCTCGCCATCGGTCCCATCACGATGGTGGTCACGTCGACGATCCTGACGCCGCCCAGCATGTCCTTCATGGTCGCCCTCCCACGCCGCCCGTCGTCGCGACCGGCTCGTTTTGCGGCAATGATGGCCGCAAGCGGCGGCGAGCGCGAGAGCGAAGATCACGGCGGCGGCAGACCGGCGGGGGCGCCGCCCGGGCGGTTGCAGGGCCGGCATGAGCGGCGCCGCTTTGACCGCGGCCCCCCAGCTGGCGCACATGAAGCACCGCGTCGCTTTGCCAGGGGCGGATGGCGTGATCGTTGCGTCCCACGACCCACGCGCTCGACGCATTGAAAAGGAACGTGAATTGATGGCAATCGCCGAACCGGTCGCGGGGAGTGGCGTCAACCCACCGCCCCGCGACGCTCTCGTCGAAATCGACAATGTGAGCCTTGCCTACGGCCGCGGGCCGGGGCGCACGCTCGCGCTGCGCGGGGCGACGATCAACGTGGAGCGCGGCGGCTTCAGCGCCGTCGTCGGACCGAGCGGTTGCGGCAAGTCCTCGCTGATGAAGCTGGTGACGGGGCTGATGCGGCCCACCCTCGGCTCGGTCCGCGTCGACGGCAAGCCGGTGGACGGCCCGCTCAAGATCGCCGGGATGGCCTTCCAGAACCCGACCCTGCTCCCCTGGCGCTCCACGCTCTCCAACGTGATGCTGCCGCTCGAGATCGTCGAGCCGCACCGAGGCAGGCTCCGCCGCCAGCGCAAGGAGTACGAGGCGCGCGCCGAGGAGCTCCTCGAGGCGGTCGGCCTCAAGGGGTTCGGCTCCCGTTCGCCCTGGCAGCTCTCCGGCGGCATGCAGCAGCGCGCCTCGCTCTGCCGCGCGCTCATCCACGAGCCCGACCTCCTGATGCTCGACGAGCCGTTCGCCGCCCTCGACGCCTTCACCCGCGAGGAGCTCTGGGGCGTCCTCCAGAAGCTCTGGATGGAGCGCAAGTTCACGGTGATCCTGGTGACCCACGACCTGCGCGAGGCCGTTTACCTCGCCAAGACGATCCACATCATGTCCGCCCGTCCGGGGCGGATCGTGGCGACCCGCGACGTGCCGTTCGACTTCCCCCGCACCCTCGACGACACCTTCAGGCCGGAGTTCGTCGACATCGTGCACGAGCTGCGCGACCACATTGGCCGGGAGCGCCAGGCATGACCACGACGAGCCATCCCGACACGCCAGCCCCCGCCGCCTCCGACCCCGCCGCGTCGGACCTGGAGCTGGAATTCGAGGACGACGGCGCCTCCGCCCGGCGCAGCCTGATGCGCGAGAACGCCGCGCCCTGGATCATCGCCGGCGCCACGCTCGTCGTCTGGCAGCTTGCCTGCTGGGTGTTCGGCATCAAGCGCTTCGTCCTGCCGGCCCCGAGCGACATCGCGATGAGCCTCTGGAAGTGGAAGGAGGTCATCCTGATGCACGCGGGACAGACCCTCTACACCACGGTGCTCGGCTTCATCTTTGCCGTCGCCGGCGGCCTGCTGCTGGGCATCGCCGTCGGCTACTCGCGCGTCCTCTACAAGGCGCTCTACCCGATCCTCATCGCCTTCAACTCGGTCCCGAAGGTGGCGATCGTCCCGGTTCTGGTGATCTGGTTCGGCATCGGCACCATCCCGGCGGTCATCACCGCCTTCATGCTGTCCTTCTTCCCGATCGCGGTGAACGTCGCTGCCGGCCTCGCGACGGTGGAACCGGAACTCGAGGACGTCCTGCGCTCGCTCGGGGCCTCTCGGCGGGTGATCCTCTTCAAGGTCGGCCTGCCGCGGTCGTTGCCGTACTTCTTCGCCTCCCTCAAGGTCGCGATCACGCTGGCGCTGGTCGGCTCGGTCATCTCCGAGACGATCGCCTCGAACGCCGGCATCGGCTACCTCATGCTGAACGCCAGCTCGCGCTTCGACGTGCCGCTGGTGTTCGCCGGCCTCTTCGTCATCGCGGTGATGGGCGTCGCGATCTACGCGATCTTCGCGGCCATCGAGACGCGGACCACGGGCTGGGCCGTCCGCGGCCAGCTCGCCCGCTTCGACGCCGGCGGCGGCTGAGCGGCGCGCCCCGCCGAAACGAAAAAGGCGGCGCCTGGCGCCGCCTTTTTTGTGCAGATGGAGGATGGGCGAGGCCGAGGGGGCTCGGGCTTCACCAGCGAACAGGCACCGGGATCCGCCGTGCCGCGTTGTGGCGGGGCGGGGCCGCCCTGCCACGAAAGGGGAGGCGCCGAGGCGCCCCGCCTTACTTCACGTCAGCCGGAACCTGGCGCTCGTCGAGCGGGGGCAGGAAGCTGGCGTCGAAGTAGCTCTCCGACTCCGGGGTGAGCGTGATGCCGTAGGCCTCGGCGATCTGCTTCGCGGCCGTGGCGAAGCGCTCCGGGTCCACCTCGCTGATGCCCTTCTCGATCACGTCCGGCGTCAGGATTGACAGCTCCTTGGCGAGCTCCCAGCGCGCCGTCTCGACGTCGAGGTCGACCAGCGGCTCGCGCTCCTTCAGGAGCTGCAGGCCCTCCTCGGGGTTCTCCAGCATCTCGATGAGGCCGCGCATGGTGGCCTTCACGAAACCCTTCACCACGTCCGGGTGCTCCTCGGCGTAGTCGGCCTTCACGAGGATGCCGGAGCTGTAGGGCTTCAGGCCCCACTGCGCGAAGGTCGAGTAGGCGATGTCGTCGCGGTCGACGCCGGCCTGCACCATGTTGAGGACCGTCGTGGTGGCGAAGCCGAAGGTGGCGTCGGCCTGGCCCTGGATCACCAGCGCGTCGCGCAGGTTCGGCTCGACGTACAGGAACTCGACGCCCGCCGGGTCGAGGTCGTGCAGCTTGGCGACGACCGGCCACGTCAGCACCGTCGCCTCGTTCTGCGTCGCGGAGATCTTCTTGCCGATCAGGTCTTCCGGCTTCTCGATGCCGGTGTCGGCCATGGAGATCACGCCCGTCGGCGACTGGTCGTTGATGACCATCACCTGGATGACGCGGTTCTCCGGGTTGTCGGTGTTGAACTTGAAGAGGCCCGTGCCCTCGGCGAAGCCGACGTCGTAGGCGCCCGAGGCCACCTTCGAGATGGTGTCGCCGCTGCCGAAGCCGCGGTCGATGGTCACGTCGAGGCCTTCCTCCTCGTAGTACCCCTTGTCGAGGGCGATGAGGAAGGGGCCGTGCATCGCCTGCCAGGCCCAGTCGAGCACGAAGCTGACGTCGGTCTTGTCCTGGGCGTGGGCGGCGAAGCCGGACAGGGTCAGTGCGGTGCCGGCGGCGAGGGCGCGCAGCGTGCGGCGAATGGTCAAACGAGGACTCCTGTATGGCGGTTTCTGGCAGCGGACCGGTGTGCCGATCCGACACGGGCCGTCAAGCGACGGCGCTCGGACGAAATGGCATGCAAATCGAGGACCACACGAACGGGCCCTTCGCCGCACCTTTTTCCGGGCATCGCCGTGGCGGGGTCGAGATGATTCGCGTCGCGGCGCGGTCCACTCATGCTGCGTTGCAATATAACAAGTTTGGCAAACCAAATTATCACCTTTCGCAAGAGGGACTTGTCCGTCGCCTTTCGATCCGGGCCCATTCTCGATAAGACTTACTGTGGTTGGGCAGGGTTGAGGCGAATGACGACGGACGCTCCTTCGACGAGAAAGCCGCGGGTGTATGACAATCCGCCGTTCGAGAGGATCGCGCTGCTCCTCCAGGGGGGCGGTGCGCTGGGGTCGTATCAGGCCGGGGTCTACCAGGCTCTCGACGAGGCCAGGATCATGCCGGACTGGATCGCCGGGATCTCCATCGGCGCCATCAACGCGGCCCTGATCGCCGGCAACGCCCCGGAGAACCGGGTCCCCGCGCTGCGCAAGTTCTGGGAGGGGGTGACGTCGTCGCCGCTCCTGGCGCCGCCTCCGGCATTCTGGGCCGACCTCGGCGTGCCCCAGCCGAAGGGCGACCTGGCCCATTCCCTCATCAACCAGGTCCGCGCGTTCGGCAACCTGATGGCGGGGGCGCCGACCTTCTTCAGCCCGCGCCCGATCCCGCCCTTCTTCTCCCCGCCGGGCAGCATCGAGGCGCAGAGCTTCTACGACGTCTCGCCGCTGCGCCTGACCCTGGAGCGCCTCGTCGACTTCGACCGCATCAATGCCGGGGAGACGCGCTTCAGCGTCGGCGCCGTGAAGGTGCGCAACGGCAACTTCGTCTACTTCGACAACGACACCCACGAGATCGGTCCCGAGCACATCATGGCGAGCGGCGCGCTGCCGCCGGGCTTCCCCGCCGCGAAGGTCGACGGCGAGTTCTACTGGGACGGCGGGCTCGTCTCCAACACGCCGCTGGACTGGGTGCTGGACAGCCGCCCGCGCAAGGACACGCTCGCCTTCCAGGTCGACCTGTGGAGCGCGCTGGGCGAGTTCCCGCGCGACCTCATCAGCCAGGAAGTGCGCCAGAAGGACATCCGCTACTCGAGCCGCACGCGCGCCTCGACGGATCAGTTCAAGCGCATGCAGCGAATGCGCCGGGCGCTCGGCCGCCTCCTCGAGCACGTGCCCGACGCCGACGCGCTGAAGGACGACCCGGCGCTCAGGGAACTGATCGACGAGGCGGACGACAAGGTCTTCAACATCGTCCACCTCATCTACCACGCCAAGCAGTACGAGGGGGCCTCGAAGGACTACGAGTTCTCCCGGCTGACGATGGAGGAGCACTGGGCCACCGGCTACAACGACATGGTGCGCACCCTGCGCCACCCGGAAGCGCTGAGCCGCCCGACCAACCCGGAAGGGGTCAAGACCTTCGACGTGTCGCGCCACTGAGCGCCCCCGCGCGCCGTGCCGGACGGGCCGGCGCGCCCAGCGTGTCCCGGCCCCCGGGGGCCGGCCGAGTGCGAGTTTCATCCCTGGCCGGGGCGTTCGATGCCACAGCGCGCCATGAGCGGTGCCGTGCGCGATCCCGGATCGCCATGACCGACCCTTCAATGACGAGGACACCATGAAGATCGCTGATGTGCGCGCCAAGGCGTTCGCGATGCCGCTCAACAACCCGGCCTACCCGCGCCCGCCGTACAAGTTCTACAACCGCGAATTCATCATCATCAACTACCGCACCGACCCCGAGCGCCTGCGCGAGGTCGTGCCGGAGCCGCTGGAGGTCGTCGGCGACACGGTCGCCTACGAGTTCATCCGCATGCCCGACTCGACGGGCTTCGGCGACTACACCGAGAGCGGCCAGGTGATCCCCGTGCGCTTCACCACGCCCTCCGGCGAGGTGCAGGAGGGCGGCTACGTCCACGCGATGTACCTCGACGACAACTCGCCGATCGCCGGCGGCCGCGAGCTGTGGGGCTTTCCCAAGAAGCTCGCCACCCCGGTCATCCGGCACGAGAAGGAGACGCTCGTGTGCACGCTCCACTACGGGACGATCCCGTGCGTGGTCGCGACCATGGGCTACAAGCACGTCGAGCTCGACCTCGCGCCCGTCGCGAAGGGGATGGAGAAGCCCGCCTTCCTCATCAAGATCATCCCCCACGTCGACGGCACCGCCCGGGTGTGCGAGCTGGTGCGCTACTACATGGAGGACGTCACGCTGAAGGGCGCCTGGACCGGCCCCGCGGCGCTGCAGTTCTTCGAGCACGCGATGTGCGACGTCGCCCGCCTGCCGGTCCGCGAGGTCGTCTCCGCGACGCACTACGTCGCCGACATCACGCTCGGCCTCGGCGAGGTCGTTCACGACTACCTCGCCGACTGACGGGGCCGCGGCCGGGCCGCCCGCGCCGCGATCGCCGCCGTCCTCCACCGCGCGCCGTGCCGAGACGCGGGGCGCGGCCGGGGCATCCGCCGCCTGCATCCTTACGGTGATCTTGTAGGGGCGGTGCAGTCAAGTTAGATGATATGGCATCTATTTGTACTGCAGTGGTTGAGAACCGACGATGGACGGCGGAGAACGCGCGGAACTTGGGGCGAAGATTGCGTATGTGTCCCGACAATGGCGGCGAGTGGTCGACACCCGCCTCAACGCCTACGGCCTGACCGAGGCGACATGGCTGCCCCTCCTGCACCTCGCCCGCGCGAGGGCGCCGATGCGCCAGAAGGACCTCGCCGCCTCGCTGACGCTCGACTCCTCGTCCGTCGTGCGCATCCTCCAGGGCCTCGAGAACGAGCGCCTCATCGAGCGGCGCGAGGATGCGGACGACCGCAGGGCCAAGACGATCGAGCTCACCGACGAAGGGCGGCGACGCGTCAAGGAGGTCGAGGCGGTCGCCAGCGCCGTCCGTGAGGAGCTGCTCGGCCCCGTACCGGATGCCGACATCGCCGCCGCGACGCGGATCCTGACGACGATCTGCGACAGGCTCTGCCGCATGACCGAGGAGGCGAACGCCGAATGAGCCCGCCTCCCTTGAGCACCATCGACGTCTCGATCGCCGACGGCGAGGCGGCCGATCCCGCCCCATCAGGCCCGTCGAGTACCGGAACCGCCGCGCCGTCCCGCGCGGCGGTTCCCGCAACGCCGATCGTGCCGCTCTGGCTTCTGGCGCTCGTGACCTTCAGCGGTACCATCGCCATGCACGTCTTCGTGCCGGCGCTCCCGGAGGCGGCGAAGGGGCTGGGGGTCGACAGCGGCGCGATGGCGCTGACGATCAGCTTCTACATCCTCGGCCTCGGTGTGGGGCAACTCATCTACGGGCCGGTCGCGGACAAGTACGGGCGGCGGCCGGTCCTGATGTTCGGGATCACCGTCTTCACCCTTGCCAGCATCGCCGCCTACTTCGCCCCGAACCTCCACCTCCTCAACATCGCGCGGCTCCTTCAGGCGCTGGGCGGCTGTTCCGGCATCGTGCTCGGCCGGGCGATCGTGCGCGACGGGTCGGCGGCGGGGGAGGCGACGCGGCGCCTCGCGCTGATGAACCTCATGGTCACCATCGGTCCCGGCATCGCGCCGATGATCGGCGTGGTGCTCGTCGAGGTGACGGGCTGGCGCTCGATCTTCCTGGCGCTGACGGCGATGGGTATCGCCAACCTCTTCCTCGTCATCCGCCTGATGCCGGAGACGGGGGGCGGCAAGGGCCGCAGCGCCCGCGTGGTGGCGCGCGACTATCTGCGCCTGATGCGCTCGCCGGCCTTCCTCGGGTTCGCGATCGGCGGCGGGTGCGCGACCACGGCGCTCTACGCCTATGTCAGCGTGGCGCCGTTCGTGTTCGTCCACCAGCTCGGCCGGCCGAGCGGGGAGGTGGGCGTCTACCTCGCGCTCAACGTCCTCGGCCTTTGGTTCGGCAGCCTGCTTGTGAGCCGTCTCGTGCGGCTGGTGACGCCGATGCGCATCATGGTCGCGGGCAACATCGTCAGCGTCTGCGGCGCGGTGGCGATGCTGGTGCTGGCGCTCGTCGGCGAGCTCAGCGTGCCGGGCGTCGTCATCCCGATGATGGTCTTCACCTTCGGCGCCGGTCTCGCCGCCCCGGCGGCGCTGACCGAGGCGATGAGCGTCAACCCGCTCGCCGCCGGGTCCGCGTCCGGGCTCTACGGGGCGGCGCAGATGGTGATCGGCGCCCTCTGCACCTCGCTCGCCGGGCTGGGGTCGAACCCGGCCGTCGCCGCGGCGGTGGTGCTGGTGGTGGCGGGCGTCCTCGCCCAGGTCGCGTTCCACGCCGCGCGGCGCTTCGCCGGGCGCAGCCCCGTCGCCGGGGAGGTCGTGGTCGCTCCGGTGACGGTGAAATGAAAAACGGCGGGCGGGGAAACGTGTCCCCGCCCGCCGTTCGTTCCGTCCGAAGCCGGGGCCGAAGCCCCGGACGTCCGGCTCAGTTCTCGTCTTCGTGGCCGCGCAGGACCAGCCGGCGGTTGAGCGACAGCACGACCAGCGTGCACACCGCACCCGACAGCAGGTAGGCGCCGGCGGAGATCAGGCCGAAGTTGCTGGCGAGGAGCAGCGCCGCCAGCGGCGCGAACCCGGCACCGAAGAGCCAGGACAAATCCGAGGTGATCGCGGAGCCGGTATAGCGGTACTGCTGCGAGAAGTTCGAGGCGACGGCGCCCGAGCTCTGGCCGAACGAAAGGCCCAGCAGGATGAAGCCTAGCACCATGAACACGCCTTCGCCGACGCTGCCCGCGTCCAGAAGCTGCGGCGCGAAGCCGGAGAAGACGGCGATGGCGACCGCGCAGATCGCGAGGAGGAGGCGGCGACCGTAGCGGTCGGCGAGGATGCCGGAGGCGACCACCGCCGCGACGCCGAACATTGCGCCGATCATCTCGATGATGAGGAAGTTGGCCGGCAGCTCCTGAGTGTAGAGGAAGATCCAGGAGAGCGGGAACACCGTCACCATGTGGAACAGCGCGAAGCTCGCCAGCGGCACGAAGGTGCCGATGGCGACCGTGCCGCCCTCGTTGCGCAGCGTCTGCATGATCGAGGCGGGCTGCAGCTCGCGGTTGCGGAAGAGGCGCTCGAACTCCGGCGTCACGACGATGCGCAGGCGCGCGAAGAGCGCGACGACGTTGATCGCGAAGGCGACGAAGAACGGGTAGCGCCAGCCCCACGAGAAGAAGTCCTCCGCCGACAGGTTGGCGAGGAAGAAGGCGAAGAGGGCGCTCGCGACGATGAGGCCGAGCGGTGCGCCGAGCTGCGGGATCATCGCATACCAGCCCTGATGCCGGGCGGGGGCGTTGAGCGACAGCAGCGAGGCGAGGCCGTCCCACGAGCCGCCGAGCGCGAGGCCCTGGCAGATCCGGCAGATGGCGAGGATGACGATCGCCGCGGCGCCGATGCTCTCGTAGCCGGGCAGGAAGGCGATCGCGACGGTGGACGTTCCGAGCAGGAACAACGCCGTCGTCAGCTTCGCGCCACGGCCGTGGTTCCGGTCGATCCACATGAAGATCATCGTGCCGATCGGCCGGGCGATGAAGGCGAGCGCGAAGAGGGCGAACGAGTAGATCGTGCCCTGCACCGGATCGACGAACGGGAAGATGAGCTGCGGGAACACGACCACCGAGGCGATCGCGTACACGAAGAAGTCGAAAAACTCGGACGTGCGCCCGATGATGACACCGATGGCGATCTCGGCGGGCCGCACGGGGCCGAGGTGCGAGTTGACGCGGGTGGCGTCGGCCAGAATCGAATCGGTGGAGGCGGTCGATGAACTCACGGGAGCGTTCGGTCCTCGGCTAGGGGGCGACATGCGCGCTGGCATGAGCGCTGGGTAAACTAGGCGCGTGTAAGCGGTTCGCCAATCGGCGGCCATTCTTCCATCGCACAGATTGTGCACATGCGAGATTGGACGATTTGTCCAAGCCTCGTTTGTGCTGCGACGCAATATACGAAGAGCTAAGTCGATTGGGGGTGGGCAAAATGCCCAATGCCTCCTTTGTTGCGCTGCAGCTAGAACGCCCGCGTGCGGTCCGGCCGCGAGTCTCCCAAAGACAGGATTCGTCTTGCGTCCTCTAAAGCTTCTTCTCCTCCTTCCGCTTCTGGCGGGACTTGGAGGGTGTAATTTCGTTGTCCTCGATCCGTCAGGGCATATCGCTGCCCAGCAGCGCGACCTCCTGGTCATCTCGACCGGGCTGATGCTCATCATCATCATCCCGGTGATGGCGCTGACGGTGCTGTTTGCCTGGCGCTACCGCCACTCG
The DNA here is from genome assembly GCF_003258595.1 of Acuticoccus sediminis. Lineage (NCBI taxonomy): Bacteria > Pseudomonadati > Pseudomonadota > Alphaproteobacteria > Hyphomicrobiales > Amorphaceae > Acuticoccus > Acuticoccus sediminis. Next base: position 160,970 of record NZ_QHHQ01000005.1, on the reverse strand, counting down.
AACAACGCCGCCAAGTATGAGCCGGATTGGGACCACTCGACAATGCTGGAGCTCGTCATCTGGGCGGCTCCGCTGGCGATCATCATCTGTCTCGGGGCGCTGACCTACCTCGGCACCCACCTTCTCGACCCGTACCGCCCGCTGGCCCGGATCAATCACGACCAGCCCGTCCCGGCCGACACCAAGCCGCTCGAGATCGAGGTCGTCTCGCTCGACTGGAAGTGGCTCTTCATCTACCCCGAATCCGGCGTCGCCTCGGTCAACGAAGTGGCCGTCCCGGTGGACCGTCCGGTCCGCTTCCGCCTGACCTCCGGGTCGGTGATGAACGCCTTCTACGTCCCCGCCATGGCCGGCATGATCTACTCGATGGCCGGCATGGAGACGCAGCTTCACGCGGTCATGAACCAGCCGGGCGAGTTCGAGGGCTTCTCGAGCAACTACAGCGGCGAAGGCTTCTCGGGCATGCGCTTCGTCATGAAGTCGGTCGACGACGCCGGTTTCGACGCCTGGATCGAGGCGGCCCGGAGCTCCGCCAGGACCCTCGACCGCGACGCCTACCTGGAACTCGCCAAGCCCAGCGAGAAGGTCCCCGCCGAGACCTTCACGAACGTCGACCCGTCGCTGTTCCAGGCGATCGTCGAGCAGTGCGTCGAGCCGGGCTCGCTCTGCATGAGCGAGTGGATGGTCGCGGACGACGGCTCGCCGCTGTGCGGCCCGCTCACGACCGCGAGCCTCAACGAAGCCGATTTCACCGTCGACGCGCCGATGTCGCGGCCGCACGGCACGGGCCTCTCCCCCGTCCGCGGCGCCGGCATGAAGACGCCCACCGACAAGTCCTGGCAAGCGACGGAAGCCGCGCTTCCCGCCCCCACGCAACTCTGACCGAGCCCAGTAATGTTTTCTCAGCTTTGGGCGTTCCTGTTCGGGCGCCTCTCGTTCGACTCCCTGCCGTTCCACGAGCCGATCCTGATCGTGACCTTCATCGCGGTCGCGATCGGCGGCGCGGCGGTCCTGGGCGCGATCACCTACTTCAAGCTCTGGGGCTACCTGTGGCGTGAGTGGTTCACCACCGTCGACCACAAGCGCATCGGCATCATGTACATGGTGCTCGGGCTCATCATGCTGCTGCGCGGCTTCGCGGACGCGATCATGATGCGCGCGCAGCAGGCGATGGCGTTCGGCGGGAACGAGGGCTACCTGCCGCCGCACCACTACGACCAGATCTTCACCGCGCACGGCGTGATCATGATCTTCTTCGTGGCGATGCCGTTCGTCACCGGCTTCATGAACTACGTGGTGCCGCTGCAGATCGGCGCGCGCGACGTCGCCTTCCCGTTCCTGAACAACTTCTCGTTCTGGATGACGGTGTCCGGCGCGGTCCTGGTGATGACGTCGCTGTTCATCGGCCTGTTCGCGCGGACCGGCTGGCTCGCCTACCCGCCGCTGTCGGACATCACCTACAGTCCGGACGTCGGCGTCGACTATTACATATGGGCGTTGCAGATCGCGGGTGTGGGCACACTCCTATCGGGCGTCAACCTGATCGCGACCATCATCAAGATGCGCGCGCCGGGCATGGGCATGATGAAGATGCCCGTGTTCACGTGGACCGCGCTGTGCGCCAACATCCTCATCGTCGCGGCCTTCCCGGTCCTGACGGCGGTGCTCGCGATGCTGACGCTCGACCGCTACGTCGGCACGCACTTCTTCACCAATGACGGTGGCGGCAACGCCATGATGTACATCAACCTCATCTGGATCTGGGGTCACCCGGAGGTGTACATCCTCATCCTGCCGGCCTTCGGCATCTTCTCCGAGGTCGTCTCGACGTTCTGCGGCAAGCGCCTCTTCGGTTACACGTCGATGGTCTATGCGACGGTGGTCATCACCGTGCTCGCCTACATCGTGTGGCTGCACCACTTCTTCACGATGGGGTCGGGTGCGAGCGTGAACTCGTTCTTCGGCATCACGACCATGATCATCTCGATCCCGACCGGGGCGAAGATGTTCAACTGGCTGTTCACGATGTACCACGGCCGCATCCGCTTCGAGCTGCCGATGATGTGGACCATCGCCTTCATGCTGACGTTCGTGATCGGCGGCATGACGGGCGTGCTGCTGGCCGTGCCGCCGGCGGACTTCGTCCTCCACAACTCGCTGTTCCTGGTCGCGCACTTCCACAACGTGATCATCGGCGGCGTGCTGTTCGGCATGTTCGCGGGCATCAGCTTCTGGTGGCCGAAGGCGTTCGGCTTCAAGCTCGACCCGTTCTGGGGCAAGGTCTCCTTCTGGTTCTGGGTGATCGGCTTCTACTTCGCCTTCATGCCGCTCTACGTGCTCGGCCTGATGGGCGTGACGCGCCGCCTGAACCACTTCGACGATCCGTCGCTGCAGATCTGGTTCATCATCGCCGCCTTCGGCGCCGCGCTGATCGCGGTGGGCATCCTCGCCTTCCTCATCCAGATCGCCTGGTCGATCAAGAACCGCGAGAAGCTGCGGGACACGACGGGCGACCCGTGGAACGGCCGCACGCTGGAGTGGTCCACCTCCTCGCCGCCGCCGGACTACAACTTCGCCTTCACCCCGGTCATCCATGACTCGGACGCCTGGTGGGACATGAAGAGGCGCGGCTACACGCGGCCGCTGGAAGGCTTCAAGTCGATCCACATGCCCAGGAACACGGGCACGGGGATCATCCTGGCCGGCCTCGCCTTTATCTGCGGCTTCTCCCTGGTCTGGTACATCTGGTGGCTCGCCGTCGTGGCCTTCGTCGCGATGATCGCCACCGCGATCCACCACACCTTCAACTACGACCGTGACATGGACGTGCCGGCCGATGTGGTCGTCGAGACCGAGGCCCAGCGCACCACGCTCCTGGGGCAGGGGGCCTGAATGTCGACTGCAACACCCGCGCCCGAGAGCGAGATGACGACGCCGACCTTCTACCTGACGGACGAGCACGCGCATGAGTCGGGCGGCTCGACCATGCTCGGCTTCTGGATCTACCTGATGAGCGACTGTCTCATCTTCGCGAGCCTGTTCGCCACCTACGGTGTGCTGAGCCAGGCGACCGCGGGCGGTCCCGGAGCGGCGGAGCTGTTCGAGCTGCCGCTCGTCGCGATCAACACGACGATGCTGCTCCTCTCCTCCATCACCTACGGCTTCGCCATGCTGGCGATGGAGAAGGGGTCGGTGCCGCAGGTGCAGCGCTGGCTCGTCGTCACGGGCCTCTTCGGCGCCGCGTTCATCGGCATCGAGCTCTACGAGTTCGCCCACCTCATCCACGAGGGGGCGGGCCCGGGCCGCTCGGCCTTCCTGTCGGCCTTCTTCGCGCTGGTCGGCACCCACGGGCTGCACGTGACCGTCGGCATCGTCTGGCTGATCGTGCTGATGGTCCAGGTCAGGAAGCTCGGCCTGATCGCCGCCAACCGCCGCCGTCTGATGTGCCTCAGCCTGTTCTGGCACTTCCTCGACGTCATCTGGATCGGCGTCTTCACCTTCGTCTATCTCCTGGGAGCCCTGTGATGAGCGCTGAGACCCACACCGACGCTCACCACGACGACCACGGCCACGGACACGACGCCGGTCACCCCGGCGGCACCTTCTCCGGCTACATGACCGGCTTCATCCTGTCGGTCATCCTGACGGCGATCCCGTTCTGGCTGGTGATGAGCGGGTATATCCCGGACAAGACGACGACGGCGCTCCTCGTCATGGGCTTCGCCGTGGTCCAGATCGTCGTGCACATGGTGTTTTTCCTGCACATGACGCCAAGCGCGGAAGGCGGCTGGACGATGATGGCGCTGATCTTCACCCTCGTCCTGGTGGTGATCACGCTCGCCGGCTCGCTCTGGGTCATGTACCACATGAACACCAACATGATGCCGTGGAACGTCGCGCCCCTCTCCGGGAGCGCGGCCAGCGGGGGCTGAGACCGCCGTGGGACGCAAGCGCCGTACGCTCGCCATCGGATTCGCCGCCTTCGCGACGGTCGTCTTCGTGTGCCTCGGCGTGTGGCAGCTGCAGCGGCGGGAGTGGAAGCTCGACCTGATCGCCCGGGTCGACGCGCGCCTCGCCGCCGCGCCGGTCGCCGCGCCCGGCCCCGACGGCTGGGCCGGCATCACCGCCGACGGGGACGCCTACCGCCGCGTCACCGCCACGGGCACCTACGAGACCGGCCACGACACGCTGGTGCAGGCCGTCACCGAACTCGGCCCCGGCAGCTGGGTCCTGACCCCGCTCGCGACGGCGGAAGGCTTCACCGTCCTCGTCAACCGCGGCTTCGCGCCGCCGGACCGCCGCACCCCCGCCGACATCGCGCCGCCGGAGGGACCGGTGACGGTCACCGGCCTCCTGCGCGTCACGGAGCCGGGCGGCGCCTTCCTGCGCTCCAACGACCCGGACGCCGGCCGCTGGTACTCGCGCGACACCGCCGCGATCGCCACCGCCGGGGGCCTCGGCGCGGTCGCGCCCTATTTTATCGACGCGGACGCGGACGCGCCGGGCGAGGTCCCGGTCGGCGGCCTCACGGTCGTCCAGTTCCGCAATTCCCACCTCGTTTATGCGTTGACATGGTTCGCCCTGGCGCTGACATCCATCGCGATCACGGCGCTCGGACTGCGCCGTGAGAGGGGACCGTCCGAGGCCGGACGATCCGGGACGGCGCGGTCCGAAAGCGGGCGGGGCGATACGAAGCGGGTGGCCGTCGGCGGTTAGCCCGGCCACAGGCCTTGCGTGCCCGCGCGGACGGTCCGGCGGCACGCCGGGGCCGGCACCCGGCGGCGAACGGACGCCCCGAATTTTGGAGGCGAGAATTTGAGCGGCACCGGCGCGGCGCGGGTCAGCGCTGCCGACGCGCTTCGGCCAGGGTCCGGCGCGGACGACAGCGGCAAGAAGAACATGCTCCTCCTGATCCAGCTCCGCTGGATCGCGGTGGCGGGGCAGGTGGTGACCATCCTCGTCGTCGGCCCCGGCTTCGGCGTGGCGCTGCCGCTCCCGGAGATGGGCATCGTCGTCCTCGCCCAGATCGCCCTCAGCCTCGTCAGCCTGCGCTGGGTGCGGCGGCGCGAGAGGGTCGCGCCGGAGACGCTCCTGCTGGTGCTGGTGCTCGACGTCGCGGCGCTGACGGCTCAACTCTACATGAGCGGCGGCGGGGCCAACCCGTTCGCCGCGCTCTACCTGCTGCAGGTCGCGCTCGCGGCGGTCCTGCTCGACGCAAGGTCGGCGTGGCTTATCGTCGCCATGACGACCGCCTGCTACATCGGCCTCACGCTCAAGTACGAGCCGCTTCAGGTTCCCGGCCGCAACGATTCCGAGCTCTTCCGCTTGCATACGTTGGGGCTTTTGACCTGCTTCGTGCTGATGGCCGGCCTCCTTGTCGCCTTCCTCACCCGCATCGCCGGCAACCTGCGCGAACGTGACGCCCGCATAGCGGCCTTGCGCCAGAACGCAGTCGAAGAAGATCATATTGTGCGAATGGGACTTCTGGCATCGGGGGCCGCGCACGAGCTCGGCACGCCGCTCGCCTCGCTGTCGGTCACGCTGGGTGACTGGCAGCACATGCCGGAGTTCGCCAACGACCCGGATCGCGCACAGGAGATCGCAGAGATGCAGGCGGAGGTGAAGCGGTGCAAGTCGATCGTCACCGGCATCCTCGTATCCGCCGGTGACATCCGCGGCGAGGCGCCGTCGGTCACGTCGGTCAGCGCATTCCTCGACACCCTCGTCACCGCGTGGATCGAGGCGCGCGGCACCAACAGCCTGCACTACCGCAACGACTTCGCGCCGGACCTGTCGATCGTCTCCGACGAGGCGCTGAAGCAGGTCGTCACCAACGTTCTCGACAACGCCTACGAGGCCTCGCCAAACTACGTCGAGCTTCGCGCCGAGCGCGACCACGAGGACCTCCTGATCATCGTGACCGACCGCGGCCCGGGCTTCGCGCCGGGCATGATCGCCGAGTTCGGCCGCCCCTATCACTCGACAAAGGGACGGCCCGGCGGCGGCCTCGGGCTCTTCCTCGTCGTCAATGTCCTGCGCAAGTTCGGCGGGGAGGCGAGGGCGGAGAACCGCCCGTCCGGCGGCGCCCGCGTGACGATCCGCCTGCCGCTCGGCGTGCTGGCGCTGGAGGGGCAGGGCCATGTCCACTGACCGCCAGCTGCTCATCCTGGAGGACGACGAGTCTTTCGCCCGCACGCTCAAGCGCTCGTTCGAGCGGCGCGGCTACGAGGTCGTGGTCGGCTCCAGCCCGGACGATATTCCGGACATCCTCGCCGTCCACGACATCCGCTTCAGCGTCGTCGACCTGAAGCTCGCCAACGCGTCCGGCCTCGTCGCCGTCGACATGCTCCACAAGAGCGACCCGGACATGCTGATCGTCGTTCTGACCGGCTACGCGTCGATCGTCACCGCGGTGGAGTCCATCAAGCTCGGCGCCTGCCACTACCTCGTGAAGCCGGCCAACACCGACGACATCGAGGAAGCGTTCTGCCGCACGTCCGGGAACGCCAACGTCGCCCTCTCGCCGCGCACAACGTCGATCAAGACGCTGGAGTGGGAGCGCATCCACGAGACGCTGGCCGACACGGGCTTCAACATCTCCGAGACCGCGCGCCGTCTCGGCATGCATCGCCGCACGCTCGCCCGCAAGCTGGAGAAGCTGCGGGTCCACTGACCCCGGTCGCAATCCCGCGAGACCCCTCGCAGGCCCGTCAGAATATGGACGGGACGACGTTGCGGGCGATCGGATCCTCCACGTAGTCGTCGGGGCGCTTCTGACGCCTGCCGAGCTCGGGCACCTCGAACGGGATGCGCTCGTAGGGGATCGAGTTCAGGATGTGCGTGATGCAGTTGATGCGCGCCGCCTTCTTGTCGTCCGAGTCGACGATCCACCACGGCGCGTGCGGCGTGTCGGTGGCCCGGATCATGTCGTCGTACGCCCTCGTGTAGTCCCACCAGCGGCGGAAGCTCTCGAGGTCCATGGGACTGAGCTTCCACTGGCGCATGGGATCGTCGATGCGCTGATTGAAGCGCCGCTCCTGCTCCGCCTCGCTGACATCGAGGAAGTACTTGAGGAGGACGATGCCGCTCTCCACCAGCAGCCCCTCGAGCGCCGGCAGGACCTCGAGGAAGCGCTTGACCGTCTCCTCCGGCGTGAAGCCCATGACGCGCTCCACGCCAGGCCGGTTGTACCAGGACCGGTCGAAGATCACGACTTCGCCCGCAGCGGGGAAGTGGTTGATGTAGCGCTGGAAATAGATCTGGGTCCTTTCGCGGTCGCTCGGCGCGGGGAGCGCCACGACGCGGAACACGCGCGGGCTGACCCGCTCGACGAGGCGCTTGATGACGCCGCCTTTCCCCGCCGCGTCGCGCCCCTCGAAGATGATGACGATGCGCGCGCCCGTTGCCTTCACCCAGGCCTGGAGATAGGCGACCTCCTCCTGGAGCCGCTCCAGCTCGCGCTCGTATGCGGCGTTGCGCTCCTTTTTGGAGGGAGCGGCAGCGTCCTTCGCGGGAGCGGGCGTGCCCGTCGCCGCGACGTCGTGTTTCCGGTCCTTGTTCTTGTGCTTCTTGCCCATCCTCGCCTCCCCCGGGGCTCCGGCGGCTCGAAGCGCGATCCCACCCGGCCGCGGTTGAGCCACCATAGGCCCACAAGCGACGCCCGGACCGCAGCGACCGTCAAGAGCCCCGACGCATTGCGGCTCGCCCTGCAGGCGTGCGACGGCTGACAGACATGGCTGCACGAAGCCGAAGCGCCGCGGTCACGATGGGAACTGGATGGGAAAGGATTGGTAGCGGAGGAGGGACTCGAACCCCCGACACGCGGATTATGATTCCGCTGCTCTAACCAACTGAGCTACTCCGCCCGGGTCGCGCCTAAGTGCGTTGGCGCGCCGTGAAAGTCAAGCGGGCAAACGCGCGATTCGCACCGCCTCTCGCAACTTCTCCTACGCGGTCCGGCGGAAGCTCAGCAGCGTGATGAGGCCGACCGGCGGGAGCTCCTCGCGCTTCTCCAGCGTGAGGCCCGGCGTGTCGAGGACACCGTCGATCGACATCGACGGGTTCCAGCCCAGGCGCTTGGAGAACGGCGTCAGGATGCGGTCCGTGACCTGCCACGGGCCGGCCTTCGCCTCGAAGTGGCTGGCGATCATGACGATGCCGCCCGGCTTCACCACGCGCGCGAACTCGGCCATCACCCTGGAGGCGTCGGGGACGGCCGTGATGGTGAACATGCACACGACGCCGTCGAACGAGGCGTCCGGGAAGGCGAGGCTCATGAGGTCCATCTCGAGGATGGCCTCGACGTTCTTCAGGCCGTTGTCGACCCGCTCGCGCGCGATCTTGAGCATGTCGTGCGAGAGGTCGACGCCGACGAGGCTGACGTTGTCGTCGTAGAGCGGCAACGCCGACCCGGAGCCGACGCCGGCCTCCAGGAAGCGCCCGCCGATGGCGTTCACGCGCTTGGCCGCGATCTTGCGGGCCGGAACGGTCGGCGTCGCGATGAACTCGTAGATCGGCGCCCAGCGGGCATAGGCCGACTTTACGTCGCGGCCCTCGACGGTGCGGTTGGTCGAAGTCATCAGGTCCGTTTTAGGTTCAGGCGTCGACGAGGCGAGGGGCCATGTTCGCCGTGGTGCGCTGGATGAAGCCGCCGCCGAGTATCTCGGCCCGCGGCGCGTTGGAGGCGTAGAGCACGCAGGCCTGGCCGGGTGCCACGCCCTCCTCGCCCTCGTCTAGCTCCACCTCCAGCCCGTCGGCGGTGCGGCGCACGAGCCCCGGCGCCGGCGGCCGCGTCGAGCGCACGCGCGCGTAGATCGAGGTCTCGTCGCCGATCTCGAGCGGGTCGCCGAGCCAGTTGGTGTCGCGCAGGATGATCCGGCGGGTCCGCAGCGCCTCGCGCGGGCCGACGATCAGCTCGTTGGTCTCCGCGTCGATCCGCACCACGAAGAGGGGCTCGCCGACCGCGATGTTGAGGCCGCGCCGCTGGCCGACGGTGTAGCCGATCACGCCGGCATGACGGCCGAGGACGCGCCCGTCGACGTGGCGGATCGGGCCCTCCTCGGTGGCGTCGGGGCGCATGGCGGCGACGATGTTGGAGTAGCGCCCGTCCGGCACGAAGCAGATGTCCTGGCTGTCCGGCTTGTCGGCCACAACGAGCCCCATCTCTGCGGCGAGCTCGCGCACCCGGTCCTTCGGCAGGTCGCCGAGGGGGAAGCGCACGTAGTCGAGCTGCTCGGCCGTGGTGGCGAACAGGAAGTAGCTCTGGTCGCGCTGCGCGTCGTGCGGGCGGAAGAGGCGCCGCCGGCCGCGCTCCACGCGGCTGGCCACGTAATGCCCGGTCGCGAGCGCCGAGGCGCCGAGCGTGCGCGCAGCCGACAGGAGGTCGGTGAACTTGACGGTCTGGTTGCAGGCGATGCACGGCACCGGGGTCTCGCCCCGGGCGTAGGCGTCCGCGAACGCCGCGATCACGCCTTCCTGGAAGCGGCTCTCGTAGTCGAGCACGTAGTGGGCGATGCCCAGCCGCTCGGCGACGACGCGCGCGTCATGGATGTCCGACCCCGCGCAGCACGCCCCCTTCTTCGCGGTGGCGGCGCCGTGGTCGTAGAGCTGCAGCGTCATGCCGACCACGTTGAAGCCCTCGCGCGCGAGGAGGCCCGCGACGACGGACGAATCGACACCCCCCGACATCGCGACGACGACACGGTGGTCCTCGGCGCGCCCGGGCAAGCCCAACGAATTCGAAGGTTCTGACGAATGCATCACGACCGTTAGCTAATAACAAACCGCTCTGACGGCAACGTACCTCGCGTGAGGGGACCTCGCCGCGTCACATTAGCTTCGCGTTAATAGGAGTCGCGGCTTATCGAAAGGACAGAAATTGGGCGTATGTCGAGGCGTCATGTCTGAGTATCCACAGCCGCGTTATCGTTATGTCATCGGTCCGGATGGCACTCCGTTAACCCTGGCGGACCTGCCACCGAAGAATACCAAGCGGTGGGTGATCCGCCGCAAGGCCGAGGTGGTGGCCGCAGTCCGCGGCGGGCTCTTGTCCATGGACGAAGCCTGCGAGCGGTATACCCTCACGGTCGAGGAGTTCCTATCCTGGAACGCGCTGATCGATCGCCATGGCCTCGCCGGACTGCGTGCCACGAAGGTCCAGCAGTACCGCGCCTGAACGTGACGGCAGGCCGGGTCCGCCCGGCCGCCATCGCGCTGTCGCCCCAGCGGCCCCGCGGCAGCGTTCCGGACCGTGGCTCCGGCCGGTCCCAGAAACGCCGCGACACCCCGCCCGATGAGACCCTCACGCCACCGCGTTGGCCTCGATTTCCACGGTCTCGATCGTGCGGATGCTCTCCCCGCCATTCACGCGTCCGCGCCGGGTCAGGTGCACGGTGCGCGCATCCGTGTCGATGTCGATCATCGCCCAGGCGCCCGGCGGGTGCGACGATCCGTCGGAGGAGGCGGACGGCACGCCGATCACCGCGGCACGCCCGCGCGGCGTCTCGAGGAAGGTGAGCGACGGCTTGTGGGTGTGTCCGTGCAGGACGAGGTCGGCGCAGCCGGCCGCCAGCACCTCGCGCACGGCCGTGACGTCCGTCAGCCCGCGCCGGCCGGAGGCGAGCGAGGCGTCCGGCGGATGATGGATCATCACCACCTTGTAGGCGTCGTCGTGCCGGTCGAGGAGGGCGGCGAGGCTCGACAGCTGCGAGCCGCCGACGCGGCCGGAGGCCACCAGCGGCGGCGTCGCCACGGCGGTCGAGACGCCGACCAGCGCCACCGCGCCCAGCCGCCGCGCGTAGGGGAAGTTCCCGCCCGGGATATAGGAGCCATAGGCCTGGACCGCGCGGCAGGCGGCGCCGGGGACGTATGCGTCGTGATTGCCGAGGACGACGCTCACCCGCTGCGCCGGCCCCAGCTTCTCGAGCCACGCGCGCGCGGCGGCCACCTCGGCGTCGGTGGCGATGTTCACGAGGTCGCCGGTGACGCAGTAATGGTTCGGGTTCTGCGCCCGCATGTCGGCGATGAGCCGGTCGAGGTCGGCCTGCACCAGCGACCCTTTGCGGTTCTTCACCCAGTTCGCGTACCCGAAGACGCGCTTGGAGACGAGCTCGCCCAGCGTCGGCTTCGGGAAGGGGCTGAGATGCGGGTCGGACAAGTGGGCCAAGCGTAGTCGCATTGCAGTCCTTGAGAGAGTCCTGTGGCGGGGTGCAAGCGTCCAATCTGGGGCGCAAACACCAATATCGAGTTTCCGATCGGCCGAGGGGTGGTGTCGATCCAAATCGGCTTTACAACCAGTTAACGCGCCGAGTGGGGCGCGCGTTCGCAAGAAGGAGGGCCAATTTGGGGCTATCACGCGCGCTGCGCTGGCGAGTTGCCGCGTTGCTGAAACCGCCTGTCAGCCTGGGAGTCCGCCTGATCGTACGTGACCCTGCGGGCACCATCCTCCTCGTCCGGCACACCTATACCGCCGGCTGGCATCTTCCCGGCGGCGGCGTCGACGTCGGCGAAACCGCCCAGGAGGCGGCCGTCCGCGAGTGTCGCGAGGAGACCGGCTACGTCCCGGACGGAGCCCTGCGCCTCGTCGGCGTGCACTTCAACCGCGGCTACTCCAACCGCGACCACGTCGTCACCTACGCCGTCGACGTGGTCGACGATCTCAACAGCTTCCCCCTGCGGGCCCAGGCGCTGGAGATCGCCGAGGTCGTCGCCGCGCCCATCGCCGGCCTTCCGGACGGCACGACCGCCTCGACCATGCGCCGCCTGGCCGAGGCGTTCGAGAGCGTCCCGACCTCCACCGACTGGTGACTACTCGCCGTCCTGCTGGTTCAGCTTCAACAGGGTGATCCGGTTGCGCTCGCGCTCCGCGACCTCGAAGCGCACCCCGTGGAAAGTGAAGGCCTGACCCACCTCCGGGATCATCTGCGCCTCGTGGATCACGAGGCCGGCGGCCGTCGTCGCCTCGTCGTCCGGGAGGTCCCAGTCGAGCGCGCGGTTGAGGTCGCGGATCGATACCGAGCCGTCCACCATGACCGTGCCGTCCGGCTCGACGCGCAGGCCCTCGACCTCGTTGTCGTACTCGTCCTCGATCTCGCCGACGATCTCCTCGATGATGTCCTCGAGGGTGACGAGGCCCATCACCTCGCCGTACTCGTCCACCACCAGCGCGAAGTGCGCCTTCTTCTTCAGGAAGGCGTTGAGCTGGTCCTGCAGCATCGTCGATTCGGGCACGAACCAGGGCGGCTTGGCGATCGCCCTGACGTTCAGCCGCTCCATGTCCCCGCCGAGCGACTGGACCGCGCGCAGGAGGTCCTTGGCGTGGAGGACGCCGACGATGTTGTCCGTCTCGCCCTCGAAGAGGGGCATGCGGGTGTAGGGGGAGTTGGCCGCCTCCTCGACGATCGCGGCCGGGGGCAGCGAGGCGTCGATCATGCGCATCCGGGTGCGGTGGACCATGACGTCCGACACGTCGAGCTCGGCGAGGTCGAGGATGGCGCCCAGCCGGTCGCGGTCGGACTTGTGCAGGCCGCCCTCGGCGTGCTGCAGGTCGACCGCGCCGCGGATCTCCTCGCGCGCCGAACTCACCGTCGCCATGTCCGCCCTGACGCCGAAGAGGCGCAGGATCAGGGCCACGATGTGGTTCACGAGGTTCGTCACCGGCGCGAAGACGATGACGATGACGCGCACCGTCGGCGCGACCGCGAGCGCGAAGCTCTCCGGCCGCAGGATCGCCAGCGTCTTCGGCAGCACCTCGGAGAAGATCAGCACGAGGGCGGTCATGATGAACGTCGCGTAGACGATCGCCGTGTCGCCGAAGATGCGGATCAGCGCCGACGTCGCGAGCGCGGACGAGAGGATGTTGACGAGGTTGTTGCCGACGAGCAGCGCGCCGATAAGCCGCTCACGCATCTCCATCAGCTTGGCTGCGGTGCCGGCGCGCTCCGAGCCCTGCTTCTCGTGCTGCATCAGCCGGGCGCGCGAGGCGGCCGTCAGCGCCGTCTCGGAGCCGGAGAAAAAGGCGGACAGGGCGAGAAGCACGGCGATCGCGCCCACTGTCAGCCAGAGAGACCAGTCGATCACCGTCAGGCTCGATCCGTTGCCACGGTCATGGCGATGGCGGTCATGGTGTGGCGAGACCCTCGGCGGTCAGGAAGTCCCGTAGCGCTTCGGGCGCCACACCGTCGGACACGAACGCATCGCCGATTCGGTTCACCAGAACGAAGCGCACGATCCCGTCCTTCACCTTCTTGTCCTGTGCCATCGCGGCGATGATCGACGGGGCGTCGAAGGTCACCGGAAGGGCGCCGAAGGTGGTGGGCAGGCCCACCGCGGCGAGGTGACGCTCGACCCGGACCGTATCCTGACCGGGGCAGAGGCCCAGAGTCTGCGAAAAGCGGAAGGCGAGGGCAAGACCCAGTCCGACAGCCTCGCCATGCACCACGCGACCATCGTACCCGGCGCAGCGCTCCACCGCATGGGCGAAGGTATGGCCGAGGTTGAGGAGGGCGCGGCGGCCGGCCTCGCGCTCGTCCGCCACCACGATCTCGGCCTTGGCGGCGACCGCGGTCGCGATCGCCTCCTGGAGGCCGTCGGTGAAGACGCGGGGTCCGAGCGCCTCGAGGCGGTCGAAGAAGTCCACGTCGCCGAGGAGGCCGATCTTCACGATTTCGGCATAGCCGGCGCGCCTGTGCCGTTCGGAGAGCGTCGCGAGGACGCCGAGGTCGGACAGGACCAGCGCGGGCTGGTGGAAGGCGCCGACGAGGTTCTTGCCGTGGCGCGTGTTGATCCCGGTCTTGCCGCCGACGGACGAATCCACCTGCGACAGCAGCGTCGTCGGCACCTGCACGAAGGGCATGCCGCGGCGCGCCACCGCGGCCGCGAAGCCCGCTAGGTCGCCGATGACGCCGCCGCCCAGCGCGATCACGATGTCGTTGCGCTCCAGCCCGGCGTCGAGGATCGCGTCCACCGTCTCCAGCAGCCGCTCGGGCGACTTGGTGGCCTCGCCTTCCGGCAGCACGATGTGCGTCGCGCCGATGCCGGCAGCGGCGAGGCTCTCCATGAGGGCGGGGAGGTGCAGGCCGGCGACGACGTCGTCCGTCACCACCAGCGCGCGGCGGCGGCCGAGACGCTCGGCGATCAGCGCGCCGGCGTTGGCGAGGAGGCCCTCGCCGATCAGCACGTCGTACGCGCGGTCTCCGAGCGGGACGTGAACCGTCTGCGGCCGGAGGGTGTCGAGAGTTGTCATGCCTGATCGGCCACCTGGGGTTCGGCCATGCCGCTGGCCTTGCAGTCGGTCTCGCCCGCGTCGCCCTGCGGCATGCCGTCCACCCGCGCCTTCAGTTCGCGGATGATGGCGTTGACGACGCGGTCATGCGGACCGGCGGACGAGGTGACCCGGATCGGCGCCTCGGCGAACACCGGGTCGCGCACGGCGCGCAGGTCGACGAGCTTCTGGCGCGGGTCCACGTTGTGGAACAGCGGGCGGTTGGTGCGGCGCACGATGCGCGACAGCAGGACGTCGGTCGACGCGTCGAGCCAGATGGCGATGCCGTCCCGGGCGATGGCCTCGCGCGTGTCGGCGCGCATGAACGCGCCGCCGCCGGTGGCGATGACCTGCGGGCCGCCGGTGACGAGGCGGGCGATGACCCGCGCCTCGCCGTCGCGGAATGCGGGTTCGCCATGCATCTTGAAAATCTCGTCGATCGTCATGCCGGCGGCTTTTTCGATCTCGGTGTCCGCATCGACGAACGGGACACCCAGCCGGGCCGCGAGTCGCTTGCCGACGCTCGATTTGCCTGCGCCTGGCAAGCCGACCAGAACCGGGTTGCGCCCCAGCGCCGTCACCAGCCCAGGTCGATCCTGGCTCAACGTCGTCTCCATCCCAGTTCACACCACGTCGGCGTCCGCTCAGCGGACCCGAAATCCGTGGCGAGGGCAAGCCCTTATCCACCCATTCATTGAAGCCGGACTTGCTGCCTGACCCCCGGCCGGCCGTCAAGTGATCCGGCCGCATTCTCTCCCCTCGATACAATTCGAATGGCCGCGGCGACGGTTGGTCAACGGCAAGGCCGCATGGTCTCCCGTGCGAGGGAGGGCGTGCCATGCAAGCGACCAGATCGAAGGCCCCGGACGCGCATCTGCACCTGATCGACGCGTTCCTGGAGATGATGGCGGTGGAAAAGGCCGCCTCGCCGCACACGCTGGCGGCGTATCGTCACGACCTTCTGACCTTCTCCGGCCACTGTGCCCGCCGCGGCACCGCCGCCGACAGGGCGGGGGCCGAGGACATCACCAGCTTCGTGCGCGCGATGGCCGCGGACGGGGCGGCCGTCTCCACCCAGAACCGGCGCCTCTCGGCGGTGCGGCGGTATCTGCGCTTCCTCTACGCGGAGGGCGCGCGCGGGGACGATCCCGGCGCCCAGGTGGCGAGCCCCAAGAAGACCCGGCCGCTCCCCAAGGTGCTTTCGGTGGAGGAGGTGGACCGCCTCCTGACCATCGCCGAGGAGGCGGCGCAGCGCGGCGATCCCGGCGCGATCCGCCGCGCGGCGCTGGTCGAGCTTCTCTATGCGGGCGGCCTGCGCGTCTCCGAGCTCGTCGGCCTGCCGGACGCGGCGCCGCGGGCGGAGAGCGACATGATGGTGGTCCGCGGCAAGGGCGAGAAGGAGCGTGTCGTGCCCCTGTCGCGCCACGCCAAGGCGGCGGTGGCCCGCTGGCGCACCGTGCGCGGCCCGTCGCGCTTCATGTTCCCGGCCACGTCGCAGACCGGCCACCTGACCCGCCAGGCGTTCGCGCGGGAGCTGAAGGCGCTCGCCGGCGCGGCCGGCCTCAGGGCGGAGAGTGTCTCGCCGCACGTGCTCCGCCATGCATTCGCGACGCATCTGGTGGCCCGTGGCGCGGACCTTCGCGTCGTCCAGGCGCTTTTGGGCCATCAGGATATTGCCACGACGGAGATTTATACCCACGTCGGCACAGACCACCTGGCCTCCGTCGTCGCCGATTGCCATCCACTTGGCTGACGCGGCTTGACAGGGCGGTCCACCCACTTAAAGGGTCCCGCCGACCCCCAACCTGCATTGCGGACGAATGCGTACATTCCTCGACTTCGAAAAGCCCGTCGCCGATGTGTTCGGCAAGATCGAGGAGCTCCGCTCGCTGGGCGACTCGTCCGCCGTCGATGCGCGTGACGAGATCCAGAAGCTGAAGGACAAGGCCGAGAAGGCGCTCGGCGAGATCTACGCCAAGCTCTCGCCCTGGCAGAAGACCGAGGTCGCGCGCCACCCCGACCGGCCGCATACGTCGCACTACATCGCCCGCCTGCTCGAGGACTTCACGCCGCTCGCCGGTGACCGTGCGTACGCGGAAGACGCGGCGATCATCGCCGGGGTCGGCCGCCTCGACGGTCATTCCGTCGCAGTCCTCGGCCACGAGCGCGGCGTCGATACCGAGAGCCGCCTGCGGCACAACTTCGGAATGGCGCGGCCGGAGGGCTACCGCAAGGCCAAGCGCATCATGCAGATGGCGGAGCGCTTCCGCCTCCCGGTCGTCACCCTGATCGACACCGCCGGCGCCTATCCCGGCATCGGCGCGGAAGAGCGCGGCCAGGCCGAGGCGATCGCCCGCTCGACCGAGCAGGCGCTGACCCTCACCGTCCCCACCGTCGCCGTGGTGATCGGCGAGGGCGGCTCGGGCGGCGCGCTGGCGCTCGCCGCGTCCAACCGCGTCATGATGCTGGAGCACGCCATCTACTCGGTGATCTCGCCGGAAGGCGCCGCCTCGATCCTGTGGCGCGACGCTGCCCGGGCGCAGGACGCCGCCGCCAACATGAAGATCACGGCGCAGGACCTCCTGCGCCTCGGCGTCATCGACGACATCATCGAGGAGCCGGTCGGTGGCGCGCACCGCGACCGCAACGTCGCGATCGACCGTGTCGGCGAGAAGATCGCCTCGGCGCTGCGCGAGCTGCGCCAGGAGGACGGCGCCGCACTGAAGTCGATGCGGGCGCAGCGCTTCCTGAACATCGGCCGCAGCCTCGAAGTTTAATCTGGACCGTTGCCCAAAGGTGACGGTCGCCTTGATTCGCGGACGCAAGCTGGGAACAAGCCCGGTCCGTGATTTGTCATGCGTGCCGTCAGACGGTAGAGGCAATGATTGGCGGCGCGTACCTGTCGCCAGAGACCGCGGGATCCACGCATGACGCATGACCCCCTCCGCACCTCGCCTCGCTCGATCCGCCGTCGGACGCGTGTCGGTCTGACGCTTGCGACGCTGATGCTGGGTGCGACCATCCTTTCGGGCTGCCAGGTCTCCGACCTCAGCACGGCGAAGCACCTCGCTCCCGTCCCGTCCGCGCTCGAGACCAAGATCTCGCGCATGAACATGGACAAGCGCTCGCCGATCATGCTGCGCATCTACAAGGAGGACAGCGTCCTCGAGGTGTGGAAGCAGGACAAGGCCGGCAAGTACAAGATGTTGAAGGAATACGACATCTGTGCCTGGTCCGGGAAGCTCGGTCCGAAGCTCAAGGAGGGCGACCGCCAGGCGCCGGAGGGCTTCTACATGGTCAACCGTGGCCAGATGAACCCGAACTCGTCCTACTACCTGTCCTTCAATCTCGGCTTTCCGAACTCCTTCGACCGCAGCTACGGCCGCACGGGCTCGAACCTGATGGTCCACGGCGACTGCTCCTCGCGCGGCTGCTACGCGATGGAGGACGAGGGGATCCGCGAGATCTACGCCCTGGCGCGCGAGGCGTTCGTCGGCGGCCAGCAGGCGTTCCAGGTGCAGGCCTTCCCGTTCCGGATGACGCCGGAGAACATGGCCAAGCACGCCGACAGCGAGAACCTCGAGTTCTGGGAGAACCTGAAGGAGGGGGCCGATCACTTCGAGGTGACCGGCGTCGCGCCGAAGGTGGACGTGTGCGAACGGCGCTACGTCTTCAACGCCTCGTCCTCCGGCCGCTTCATCCCGTCGGCGTCGTGCCCGAGCTACACGGTCGACCCGCAGGTGGCCCAACTCGTCACCAAGAAGCGCGACACGGACCTCGAGAAGCGCGCATCGCTGGTCGCGCGCGTCGAGATGCGCAAGCAGCGTGAGGAGCGGTGGGAGGAGCGCGAGCAGGCGATCTCCGGCTTCTTCTCGCGCGCCCGTGCCGACAGCCCCGAGCCTGCGGCCGCGGCGACCGCCGACACGAACACCGAGGCCGCAGCGCCTGCGGCGGCGACCCCGGCCCCGGCCCCGGCCCCGGCCGCGGCTCCGGCGGCCACCAAGCCGGAGCCGGCTCCTGCCGCGCCGCCCGCCGTGGCGTCGACGTCCGGCACGCAGCCGTCCGCGCCGGCACCCGCACCGGCTCCAGCCGCCGCTCCGCCGGCGCCCGAGGTCCCGGCCGACACGCCGGTCGCCTCCACAGCCAATCCGGACAATACCGCTCCGCTCGGCTACGCCGCGGAGGAGGAGGATACCGGCTTCTTCTCCTCGGTCGCCAAGAGCAGCCGCGGTCTCTTTCGCAAGGCCGGCAACCTCTTCAACTGACCCGCCGCTCCGGGCGATCCCCGGAGCGTCTCGTCCCGAGGCCGATCCTGAAACGAGCCCGGCGCCCATGGCGGCGGGCTCGTTTCGCTTGCGGCACGGCGCGGGACGGCGCCGCTTCCGGTCCGCCGTCCCGGTGGGTTCCGGCCGGGCCGTCGCCGCGGCAGCCGTCAGGCGCGCGGCACTTGCGGCGGGCCGGACGGCGTGTCTTTATACGGAACAATGTTTCCGGTATTCGGAACGATAGGGCCAACGCGCGGCGCGCCCACGCGTCCGTCCCGGGCCGCTTCGGGCGCCTGACGGCGGTGCGCGCATCGGCCGATCGCGGACCCGGGCGCCCGCCGTCCGGACACCGCGCGGACGCTGGCGCCCGGCGCGGCGAAGGAGAGACGACATGCTACTTTCAGGGCGAAGCGCCATCGTGACCGGCGCGGCCAAGGGGATCGGCCGCGCGTGCGCCGAGGCGCTGGCCGCCGAGGGCGCCAAGGTCGCCGTCACCGACATCGACCTCGAGGCCGCCAGGGCCACCGCCGCGTCGATCGGCGGCGACGCCGTCGCCATTCACTGCGACGTCGCCGACGACGCCAGCGTCGCCGCGATGCTCGACGCCGCCATCGTCGCCCTCGGCCCGATCTCCGTGCTGGTCAACAACGCCGGCATCGCCATCGGCAAGCCGTTCCTCGACCTCGAGGTCGCGGACTTCGAGAAGGTGCTCGCGGTCAACCTCACAGGCACCTTCCGCACCACCCAGGCGGTCGCGCGGCACATGGTCGCCGAAGGGATCAAGGGCAGCATCGTCAACATGTCCTCGATCAACGCGGTGGTGGCGATCCCGGCGATCGCGGCCTACTGCGCCTCCAAGGGCGGCGTGGCGCAGCTGACCAAGGCGTCCGCGCTGGCGCTCATCGACCACGGCATCCGCGTCAACGCGGTCGGCCCCGGCTCGATCCTCACCGACATGATGAAGGGCGTCGCCGCCAGCGAGGAGGCGATGCGGATGGTGATGTCACGCACCCCCATCCACCGCCTCGGCCAGCCGAGCGAGATCGGCGACGTCGTCACCTTCCTCGCCAGCGACAAGTCGAGCTACATCACCGGTGAGACGATCTTCGTCGACGGCGGCCGCCTGGCGCTCAACTACACGGTCTGAGCGCGGGACGGGGCCGGAGCGGGCCGAGACACGCGCGGGTCGAGACAGGGGCGGGCTGAAACAGGGGCGGGTCGAGGCGGCGGCGTCAGCCGAGCGTGACGGTCCGTCCGTCCGGCGTCAGCAGCGTGAAGCCGAGGCCGGCCACGGGCGCCTCCTCCACGGTGGCGAGATGGGCGATGCCGACCGCCTCGAGGAAGGCCTCGACCTTCGCCGGTTCCGGCGACTTCAGGGTGATGCCGGCGAGCTTCAGTCCGGCGTCCTGCATGCCCGTCGCCGGATGCGGCTCGGCATCCCACTGGATGAACGAGGGCACCAGCCCGCCGAGCGCCGCGACGCCCGATTCCGGCACGGTGAGTGTCCAGGTCAGGTTGCCGCGGCTGAGGCGGCGCGGGGTGCCGACGTCCTCCGGCGTCGCCGCGAGCACGGCGTTGAGATCGTCGGTGCGCACGACCCAGGAGACCGGCGCGGGCCCCGCGGCGAGGCGGGCCCTGGTGGCCGCCTCGTCGAGGCCGAACCACCGGGGATGGCCGGGGGCGGGGGCCTCGGGGTCGATCGCGATCAGCTCGACGAATTCGCCGGGGCCCGTTCGCGTGAGGCGGTTGTGCGTTCCCATGTCCGGATGCTTGCCGCCCGGCGCCAGCTCGACGCCCAGCATATCCTTCAGGGCCGCGCCGCCGGCTTCCAGTGTGGCCGCTCCGATCGCGACGTGGTCTATGACGTTTTGCATGGGATCTCCGACGGCCGGCGCGCGCACAGTGCCGTGAACGGGCTGGTATTGTTTGATTCTTCCAATATATGGAACGACAGTTCTAGATATTGGCACGCGGTGTTAGGCTTCTCAAGCTGCGGCGTTCACGACGAGAAGGGGCGACATGACCGAGCGTGGGGAGAGCACGGAGCGGGTGGACAGCACCCTGTCCAAAGGGCTTCAGATCCTGGAGACCCTCGCGGCGTCCCCGAAGCCTCTCGGAATCACGGAGATCGCGGCGCAGCTGTCGATGAACAAATCAAATGTTCATCGGCTTGTGAAGACATTGTGCAAAATGAACTACGCCGCGCAGGAGCCCGACCGGACCTACCGGGCGAGCCTCAAGCTCTGGCGTCTCGGCACCGCCCTGATGAGCCACCAGCGTATCGCCGGCCTGTGCGTCTCGGCGATGCACGGCCTCGTCCAGGCGACGGGGGAGAGCGTGCACCTCTCGGTCATCGAGGGCGCGCACGTCATGCATATCGACAAGATCGACAGTGACCAGACCGTACGCGCCTACACCGAGCGCGGCGAGACGGCGCCGCTCCACTGCGTCGCGTCCGGCAAGGTCCTCCTCGCCTACAACTACGAGCATCTTCGCGACGCGGCGATCCAGTCAATGATCCGGTTCACCCCGCGTACCATCACCGACCCCGAGGCGCTCGACGCCGAGATGGCGCAGATCCGCAAGCTCGGCTACGCCCGCAACACCGGCGAGCATCGGGCGGACGTTGCCGGCATCGCCGCCCCCGTCTTCGCTCTGGGCGGGGCGGCGGTTGCGGCCATCGGCATCTCCGGCCCGACCCAGCGTCTCACCCGCCAGCGGATCCGGGAGATCGCGCCGGCCGTCGTCGAGGCCGGGCGGGCCGCGTCCGACGCCCTGTCCGCCTCCTCGGCCTGACGGGCGTCCGGGCTGCCCGGTTCCGGTCGGCCTATCGCCGGGCGGCCTGAAGCGCGGCCCAGACCCGGTCGGGCGTCGCCGGCATGTCCAGCGTCTCGACGCCGAGCGGCCTGAGCGCGTCTAGCAACGCCGACATCACCGCCGGCGGCGCGCCGACGGTTCCGGATTCGCCCGCCCCCTTGGCGCCGAGCGGATTGTTGCGGCACGGCCAGCGCTCGTCGAGGACGCTGTGAATGGGGCAGAGGTCGTCCGCCCGGGGCACGGCGTAGTCCTGCAGCGAGGCCGTCAGGAGCTGGCCCGACGCCTCGTCGTAGACGATGCGCTCCGACAGCGCCTGGCCGATGCCCTGCACCACGCCGCCGTGGATCTGCCCTTCGACGATCTGCGGGTTCACCACGGTGCCCACGTCGTCGACGCAGGTGTAGCGCACCACGGCGACCTCACCCGTCACGGGGTCGACCTCCACCTCGCAGACGTGCGCGCCGTTGGGCCAGGTCTCCCCCGAGACGGTGTGCGAGAACGGGACGCCGATGGTGCCGCCCGCCTCCGCCGCGAGGTCGAAGATCGAGACGCCGACGTCCGTCCCCGCGACATCGAACCGTCCCGCCCGGTATTCGAGGTCCGCACCGTCGACCTCCAGCCTGTCGCTGGCCTTTTGGCGCAGGACGTCCAGCGTGTGGTGCGTGCCCACCGCGAGAGCGCTGCCGCCGACGAAGAGGGAGCGGGAGCCGAAGGACCCGAACCCGTTCGCGACATCCGTGTCGCCGGACAGCAGGCGGATTCGCTCCGGCGGGATCTCCAGGATCGCCCCCGCCATCTGGGCGAACGAGGTGTGGAGGCCCTGGCCCATCGGGATCGTCGCGGTTTCGAGCGAGACGGTCCCGTCCGCGTGGACGGCGATCGTCACGTCCTCGGTGAAGGCGCCGCCGCCGGTCCACTCGACGAACATCGAGAGGCCGCGTCCGCGCAGTCGCCCTTGCGCCGCGCTCCCGCTCCGCCGCGAGGGGAAACCGTCCCAGTCCGCCGCGCGCAGGATCTGCGCGAGGACTTCCGGGAAGTTGCCGGAATCGAAGGTCTCGCCGAGCGCCGTGCGGTAGGGCATCGCCTCGGGCCTGATGAGGCTCCGCGCACGCAGCTCGGCCGGGTCGACGCCGAAGCGCGCGGCGGCGTGGTCCATCAGCCGCTCCATCGCGTAGATCGCCTCCGGCCGGCCCGCCCCGCGGTAGGGGGCGGTCGCCTGCGTGTTGGTCAGGACGCCCTCGACGGCGATGGCGACCGCCGGAATGTCGTAGACGCTCGCGGCGACCTTCGGCCCCAGCATAAGGGCGAGGATGGGGCCGGCCGGGTGCGGGTAGGCGCCGACGTTCACCAGCGTGTGGCTTCGCATGGCGGTGACGCGGAGGTCCGCATCGAATGCGGCCGCGATGGTCGTGACCTGGTCGCGCGCGTGGGTCGCGCCGAGGAATTCGTCGACCCGGACCGCCCGCCAGCGCACCGGACGGGCTAGGCGCGCGGCGAAGTAGGTGACGAGGACGTCCTCAGGGTAGAGGTAGCCCTTGAGGCCGAAGCCGCCGCCGATGTCCGGCACCCTGATGCGCAGCGAGGCCTTGTCGCCGCCCAGCGTCTCGGCGAGCTGCTGCAGGGTCGCCGTCGGGTTCTGCGACCCGGTGTGCAGCGTGACGCGCCCGTCAGTTGACGGGATCGCGACCGAGGCGCGTGGCTCGAGCGGCAGCGCGGTGACGCGCTGGTTCTCGACCGCGAGCTCCACCACATGCGCCGCCGCGGTGAACGCGGCGGCGACGCGCTCCGGGTCGCCGTGAGTGCGGCCGGTGACGACGTTGCCGCCCGCTTCGGGTGCCACAAGAGGGGCGCCGGGGGCGGTCGCGGCGGCGAGCGAAAGGACCGCGTCCCGCTCGTCCATCTCGAACGCGATCGCCTCCAGCGCGTCGTTGACCGCCGCGAGCGTCTCGCCGACCACCGCGGCGACGATCTCGCCCACGTGGCGGACCATGTCGACCGCCACCGCATGGCGCGGCGGAGCCGTCATCGCCCCGGTTCCGTCCGGACCGGGATAGTCCCGCAGCACCGGGATCGGGCCGACGCCGTCGGCCACGAGGTCGCGCCCGGTGACGGCGGCGACGATCCCCGGCATCGCCAGAGCGCCGTCCACCGAAATACTGGCGATGCGTCCATGAGCGAACGGCGCGCGCAGGACTCCGAGGACGAGGTGCCCCGCCGGCGCCATGTCGTCGGTGAACGCCGCCGTGCCGGTGATCAGTCGGCCATCTTCGAGGCGGCTTGGCCGGCCGCCGGCTCCGAACTTCATACGCGCATCCGTCCGACGGCGGCGGGAGATGCCGCCACCCTGGCCTCTGCGTCCTGCGCATTGTCGCATGCAGGCAGGACGCTCCGACTGACGATCACCAGCTGCGCCCGCTCCATCGAGCCCGGGGGAGCGGGCGCCGCCGCGGCCTATTCGGCCGCGATCACCTGCACACCGACCTTGGCCCCCTCCGGCGCCATCTTGGCGACGAGCTCGGTGCAGACGGGGGGATCGTGCCACGGGACCCACTGATCCCAAAGCGCGTGCATCTCATCGAGAAAGCGCGCGTCCGAGACGAACACCGTGACGCTCAGCATGCGGTTCTTGCTGGTGCCGGCGGCGGCAAGGCGCGCGTCGATGGCGTCCAGCACCTGCTGCGTCTGGCCGGTGACCGACGGCGTGTAGACCGGCGCGGTGATGACCGGCAGGTAGACCACGTGGTCGTGGATCACCGCTTCGGCCGAGCCCGGGCCGTCGCCCATATGGCGCATCTGCATCGCCTCAGACCGCCGCGGTGACCTGGATCGCCACCAGGTGGCGCGGCGTCACGAGCTTCGATTCCATCGGCGTGCGCGTCGGCAGCGAGCCGCCGTCCGACACCCACTCGTCCCACACCTCGTTGACGGCGTCGAAGTCGCGCATGTCGGCGAAGATGATGTTGGCGGTGAGCAGCTTGGTCTTGTCCGTCCCGCAGAGCGCCAGGGTCGCCTCGATCTGCTTCAGGATCTGGCGGCACTGCTCGGCGGCCGTCGGCGCGGGATCCTTGGCGACGTTCCCGGCCAGATAGGCTGTGTTGTTGTGGATCACCGCCCGGCTGTAGCGGGTGCCGGATCCGACGTATTTGATGTCCATGAAGCGTCCTTGTCGTTGATCAGGTCTCTGGCCGTGGCGGCACGGCCGTCAGGCGCTGTGTGCGGTGACGGCCGCGGCGTTGCGGGCTGCGACGGCGCCCTCGAGGCGGCGCGCGACGTCGAGGAGCAGGGGTTCGCTGTCCGGCCGGCCCATCAGCTGCACGCCGACGGGAAGGGCGCCCGGCCGTGCCACCGGCACGCACACGATGGGTAGGCCGAGGCTGGACACGGCCTGCGTGAAGCGCCCGATGGTCGGCCGCACAGGGTGGATCGCGCCGTCGATCTCGACCTCCTCCTCGCCGAACCGGGGGGCGGGGAAGGGGTTCGCCGGCATCATGACGACGTCGACACGCTCGAACAGCTCCCGCACGCGGGCGCGCAGCCAGTCGCGGAACACCTGCGCCCTGACGTACCAGTGGGCCGGCAGGAGCGCGCCGGCGAGGAAGCGGTCGCGCGTCGCAGGGTCGAACCGCTCCGGCTGGCGGCGGAGGTCGTCCATCCGCAGCGAGGACGCCTCGATGGAGGTGATCGCGTAGGCCGCGGCGCGGGCCATGTCGGGCTCGGGAAACTCCACCGGCACCGTCGGGCCGAGCAATTCGGCCGCCTCTGTGACGGCCGCGCGCACGTCGCGGCTCATCAGTTCGGCGAAATAGCCGCCGGCGAGGCCGATCGTCGCTTCCCGCGGCGCGGCGCCATCGGTTGCGAGGGCGCCGGGCGAGGGGTGGCTGACGCGCCATGCGGCGGCGACGTCGTCGACCGTGTTCGCGAGCCACCCGACGTGGTCCTGGCTGGGGGCGAGGAGCACCATCCCGCGCCGGCTGATCCGCCCGTAGGTCGGCTTCAGGCCGACGACGCCGCAGAACGCGGCCGGAATGCGCACCGACCCGTTGGTGTCCGAACCGAGGGTCAGCGGCACGAACCCGGCGGCGACCGCCGCGCCCGACCCGCCGGAGGAGCCGCCGGCGGTCCGCGCGGTGTCGACCGGGTTGTGGGTGCGGCCATAATGGGCGTTGTCGGTCAGGAAGCCGTAGGCGAGCTCTTCCATGTTGAGCGCGCCGACGAGGACGGCGCCGGCCGCCTCGAGGTCGGCGATGCACTGCGCGTCCGCCGCCGCGGGCGGATTGTCGGCGAGGATCACCGAACCGGCGACCGTCGTGAGCCCGGCGACGTCGAAGAGGTTCTTGGCCGCGAACGGGACACCGGCGAGCGGCCCGACATGCCGGCCGGCCGCCACGTCGGCGTCGACGGCATCGGCCCGGGCGCGCGCGCGCTCCGCGGTCACGGCGGTGAAGGCGTTGATCGCCCCGTCGCCGGCCTCGATCCGCTCGAGCGAGGCGTCGACCACGTCGCGGGCACGGGTCGCGCCGGCCGCGACGCTGCGCGCGATCGTCGCGGCGTCCAGCGCCTTCAAGGCTCGAAGACCGGGGCGGGGGCCGCGTCGGCGTCCGGAGTGAAGCGCTCCAGCGGGGCGACGAGGCGCGCGTTCAGTGCGAGCTGATGCCGCACCCCGTCACGAAAGGCGGCCGGGATGTCGAGCCCGACGAGTTTCGCCATGGCGTCCAGTTCGGCGTCAGCCACCGCGTTGTCGGCACTGATTGTGCGGTCGTCCGGCACCGGCGGCCCTCCCTCGATCGCTGCGACAACACGTCCGGGCGAGCCCGTCCGGCGAGGGCGCCGCAGAATCGTGCGGTCCTGGCCTGGGGGATCGCGGCTCCAATCGTCCTGAAAGGACGGGGGCGGGCATTGTACGCCGTTGTTCCAAATGTCGGAACAATAATTTTATATATTGACACGGACGGGATGTCCATCATTAAACTTCGCTGGTCGGCGAAAAGGCGCCCCCGTCAGTGGGCACGCTCCGCCGCTTCCGTCTATGGAAATGCCCAGCTTCGCCCGCACGATGGCTGCGAGCGAGGCACCGAGATGAAGGCCCTCGGGCCACCGCATTCATGCCTCTCACGCACGGGGAACGTAGATGAACCTGACGGCTCGCGACCGACTGAAGCTTCTGGGCGGTTTGGCCGGCTATGCCGCCCTCCAGTCCACCGGGCTGGTATCGCTCGGCGATGTGGTCGGACAGGCCGTCGCGGCCACGCCGAAGAACATGCTGCGCGCCGTCCTCGTGCCCGAGCCGCCGACGCTCAACACCGCCTTCAACACCGCGATCATGGTGCAGCAGATCTCGCCCAAGATGCTGGAAGGGCTGATCGGCTACGACAAGGAATTCAACCCGACCCCCTCGCTGGCGACGGCGTGGGAGCTGGCGGACGACGGCCTGTCGATCACCTTCAAGCTGCGTGACGGCGTCACCTGGCACGACGGCAAGCCGTTCACCTCGGCGGACGTGAAGTTCACCTTCGAGGAGATCCTCAGCCAGCACCACCCGCGCGGCCGGGCCACCTTCGCCAACCTCACCGAGGTGGAGACGCCGGACGAGCTGACCGCGGTGATGAAGCTGTCGACCCCGTCGAACTACATCATGTCGGCGCTCTCGGCCTCCGAGTCGCCGATGCTGCCCAAGCACATCTACGAAGGCTCCGATCCGATCGGGAACCCGGCGAACACGAAGCCGATCGGCACCGGCCCGTTCAAGTTCTCCAAGTGGGAGAAGGGCCAGTACCTCCTCCTCGACAAGAACGAGGACTACTGGCAGGAGGGCCGCCCGCTGCTCGACCGCCTGTTCTATCGCTTCATCCCCGACGCGGGCACGCGCGCGGCCGCATTCGAGACCGGCGAGATCGACCTCGGCGGCACCGACCCGGTCTCGCTGAGCGACATCGCGCGGGTGGAGGAGCTGCCGGACCTCGCCGTGACGACCGAGGGCTATGCCCTGTGCGGCGCGATGTACTACTTCGAGTTCAACATGCGCGACCCGCAGTTCCAGGACGTGCGTGTGCGCCAGGCGGTCGCCCATGCGATCGACAAGGACTTCGTCGCCCAGAACATCTGGTTCGGCTTCGCCTCGCCGGCGACCGGGCCGATCTCGCAGAAGCTCTCCCGCTGGTACAACCCGGACGTGCCGAGCTATCCGTTCGACACCGCGAAGGCCGAGGCACTGCTGGACGAGGCGGGCTTCCCGCGCCAGAGCGATGGCGTGCGGTTCCGCATGACCCACGACCCCTCGACCTACACCGAGCAGTACCGCCGCTTTGCGGAATACTTCCGCCAGGCGATGAAGGTCATCGGCATCGAGGTCGAGGTGATGAACACCGACGCGCCGACCTTCAGCCGCCGCGTCTGGGGCACGAACGAGTACCAGACCGCGTCCTACGGCATCTTTAACCTGCCGGATCCGACCATCGGCGTGCAGCGCATGTTCTGGTCGAAGAACATCCGGCCGGGCGTGCCCTATACCAATGGATCGGGTTACGCGAGCGCGGAGATGGACCAGATACTGGAGGCGGCGCAGACCGCGGTGGATCCCGCCGAGCGTGAAGCGCTTTTTTATCAAATGCAGGTGCTGGCGATGACGGAACTGCCCATCATCCCGCTCCTGAACATCGACTACACGACCGTCTACAACACGCGTGTCTCGGGCATCACCGACGACCTGGAAGGCGTGTTCGGATCGTTTGCGAATGTGTCGGTCACCTGACGCGTCGGCCGCTCTGTTCGAGCGACGCACGTCAGGGACAGCGTAGGGCGTCTGGCGTCCGGGGGGTGTGGTGGCCCATCCGGTAGACTGTCCCTCGCGACCGACAGCGCCCGGGCCGGTTTTTTGCTCCTCCCCGGTCCGGGCGTCCCTTATCTCACGATGAGAACCGGGATCCTGCAGGAGCGCATCATCTGCGACGTCGTCGACCCGACGAGGAGGTTGCGCACGCGGCTGTGGCCGTAGGCGCCCATCACCAGGAGGTCGATGCAGTTCTCCTCGACGTAGCCGGCGATCACCTTCTCCGCGTCGCCCGGGGCCGCGTCCGTCACCACGTCGCCGCTCCAGTTCAGCGCCTCCTCGGCGGCTTCGAGCTGCCTCTGCGCCTCGGCGGTGTTGGGCGAGACGGTCAGGATGTGCGGCTTCAGCCCGGTATAGAGCGGGCTGCGCGAAATCAGCTCGATCGCCTTCCTCGCCGATCGGCCGCCGTCGTAGGCCACCAGGAACCGCTTGACCTTCGAGAAGGCCCGGCTCGCGACCATCACGTTGACGCGCGAGGCACGGACCACCCGCTCGATGTTGGAGCCGAGGTGCAGCTTGGCGAAGTCCGCCGCCGCGCCGCGCTTGCCGACGACGATGTAGCGCGCGTCCACCTCGAGCTCGTGAAGCGCCTCGATCAGGTCGCCGTGGCGCACCTTGCGGTGGACTTCCGGCGCGCCGGCCGCCGTCGTCAGCGCGGCGGCCTCGGCGAGGATCGCCTCGCCCATCTGGTCCGCCAGCGCGTGACGCTGGCCCTCCATCTCCCGCAGCCTGTCGAGGAGGTCGCCGCGCGCGCTGTCCTCCAGCAGGTCGTGCGGCGCCGTCTCGCGGCGCCCGATGACGTGGACCAGCTCCACCGGGACCTGATGCCGGCTGGCGATCCAGGCCGCATGTTCACAGACGCTCGTCGAGTAGCTCGATCCATCGACGAGGGCGACGACTTTGCCGACAGCCATAGGGCCCTCCCTGAGGAGGCCAGAGTGCGCCGGGGCGCTTGCGCCAAACTGATATTGCGGTGCAACGCGCGGGCACTGGATGGCACAGGGCGGTGCACAATCCGGTCCGACTGGGTTTAAGGTGCCGGTCAAACATTGGGAGGACGTTCGTGAAGGCACTGATTTCGCGCAAGCCGGGGCCGCCAGACACACTCGAATACGCCGAGATGCCCGATCCGGTCCCCGCCGCCGGCGAGGTGCTCATCCGCACCGAGGCCTGCGCGCTGAACTTCCCGGATGTCCTGGTGATCGAGGACAAGTACCAGTACCGGCCCGAGCGCCCGTTCGCCCCCGGCGGCGAGGTGGCCGGCGTCATCGAGGCGGTCGGCGAGGGCGTCACACGGTTCAAGGCCGGCGACCGGGTGATGGCCGACACGCGCTTCGGCGGGATGGCGACCCTCGCGACGGCCTCCGCGGAGGAGACGTTCGCGCTGCCCGAGGGGGCCTCGGCCGTGGAGGGCGCCGCGCTCCTCTTCACCTACGGCACGACCATCTATGCGCTGCTCGACCGCGGCGAGCTGAAGGCGGGGGAGACCCTCCTCGTCCTCGGCGCGGCGGGCGGCATCGGCATGTCGGCGGTGGAGATCGGCAAGGCCGTCGGCGCGCGCGTCGTCGGCGCCGTCTCCAGCGAGGAGAAGGCCGCCGCGGTGCGCGAGGCGGGCGCCGACGCCACCGTCGTCTACGGCCGCGGTCCGCTCGACAAGGACGCCTCCAAGGCGCTCGCCGCCGAGTTCAAGGCCGCGGTGGGCGAGAACGGGGCCAACGTCGTCTACGACCCGGTGGGCGGCGACTACGCCGAGCCGGCGCTGCGCTCCATCGCCTGGGAGGGGCGCTACCTGGTGACGGGCTTCACCGCCGGCATCCCGCGCCTGCCGCTCAACCTCACGCTCCTCAAGAGCTGCGACGTGCGCGGCGTCTTCTGGGGCGCGTTCGCCCGGCGCTTCCCGGAGAAGAACCGCGCGCACATCGCCCAGCTCATCGCGTGGTGGGGCGAGGGGAAGGTCCGCCCGCGCGTCAGCAGGACCTGGCCGCTCGCCGAAGGCGCCGAGGCGATCAAGCACCTCGCCTCGCGCCAAGCCATCGGCAAGGTCGTCGTCACGATGGACTGAGCGGGCCCGGCGCGCGGGACCGGCGGCGCGCGCCGGTCAGCCCGCGCGCCGCGTCCGGTACCCCGTGGCGAAGGTCGCCGCCACGACGCCGACCGCGACGATGCCGATGAGGATGGTGCACGCCGCGTTGATGTCCGGCGAGACGCCGAGGCGCACGGCCGAGAAGATCTTCATTGGCAGCGTCGTCGACCCCGGCCCGGAGGTGAAGCTCGCGATCACCAGGTCGTCGAGCGACAGCGTGAAGGCGAGGAGCCAGCCCGCGGCGACCGCCGGCGCGATGGCCGGCAGCGTCACCAGGAGGAACGCCTTCCAGGGCGGCGCGCCGAGGTCCTGCGCCGCCTCCTCGATGCTCATGTCGAACGCTGCGAGGCGCGACTGCACGACCACCGCGACGAAGCACAGCGCGAAGGTAGTATGCGCGATGGTGATGGTCCAGAACCCGCGGTCGATGCCCAGCGCGACGAACAGCAGGAGCAGCGAGAGGCCGGTGATCACCTCCGGCATCACGAGCGGCGCGTAGGTCATCGCCGTGAACAGCGAGCGGCCGGGAAGGCGTGCCGTCCGCGTCAGCGCGACGGCCGCCAGCGTGCCGAGGACCGTCGCGATGCACGCCGTGGTGAGCCCCACCAGGATCGACACGCGCGCCGCGTCCAGCAGTTGCTGGTTACGGAAAAGCTCCACGTACCACTTGGTGGAGAAGCCGCCCCACACCGTCACCAGCCGCGACTCGTTGAAGCTGAAGATGATCAGGAGGACGATCGGCAGGTAGAGGAACGCCATCCCGAGCGCGAGGGAAACGGCGTTGAAGCGGGTGAACCGGGCCATGTCAGCCGGTCGTCCGCGACTGGGCGCGCTGGAAGATGGTGATCGGCACCACCAGCACCAGCACGAGGATCACTGCCACTGCGCTGGCGAGCGGCCAGTCGCGGTTGGAGAAGAACTCGTCCCACAACGTCTGCCCGATCATCAGCGTGCTGGATCCGCCCAAAAGGTTGGGGATGACGAATTCGCCCACCGCCGGAATGAAGACGAGGAGGCACCCGGCGAGGATCCCGGGGACGGCGAGGCGCACGGTGATCTGCCAGAACGCCAGCCAGGGCGGGCTGCCGAGGTCGGAGGCCGCCTCCAGCAACGCGGGGTCCTGCCGCTCCAGCGAGGCGTAGAGCGGCAGCACCATGAACGGCAGGTAGGCGTAGACGATGCCGATGAACACCGCCGGCTCCGTGTTGAGGATCGTCAGCGGCTCGGTGATCACCCCGAGGGACATGAGGAGCTGGTTGAGCAGTCCGTCCCGCTTCAGGATCCCGATCCAGGCGTAGACGCGGATCAGGAACGACGTCCAGAACGGCAGGATCACCAGCGCGAGGAGGAGCGGGCGCCACCGAAGCGGCGCGCGCGCCATCGCGTACGCCATCGGAAAGCCGATCAGGAGCGTGATCACCGTCGAGATCGCCGCGATCCGCACCGATGAGAGGTAGGCGCGCCAGTAGAGCGAGTCCTCGGCGAGGAAGGTGTAGTTGAAGGTCGAGAATTCCTTGACGCTCTCCCACAGCCCGGAGAGGCCCTGCGATATGTCGAACGTCGGGCTGTAGGGCGGCTGCGCGATCACCGATTCGGAAAACGACATCCGCAGCACGATGATGAACGGCGCGAGGAAGAAGGCGAGCAGCCAGATGTACGGCGGCAGGGCGACGGCGATGCTGCGGAGCCGATCGGCCATTCCCACCCTTGGAGACGCTTCTTCGCCCTCCAAAGCCTGCAAATCGCCGACGCTCATCCGCAACCGCTCCCGTCAAGTCCGGGCAAGCGTGTCGCGTGGTGGGAGCGTTGTCCAGATCCGTCCCCCGGCGGACCGGCTTTACGGCCATCATTCCCGTGCAATAGACCCCACACGGCAACCAGCCCGTCTCCACGTCCCGCACCCCGGGGCGGCCGGGTTCGGCCGGCCGTGGTGAGGAGGGGGCTTCGATGACGCAGCATGGCGAGGTGAAGGCCGCTGCCGGACCGTCGGAGCCGGACGCCGCTCCGGGCGCATCGAAGACCGCCGGGCCGGACGACGGACGCAAGGTCCTCGTCGTCGGCTTCTCCAACACGCTGATGTTCGGCTACGCGCCGAGGCTCAAGCAGTCCTTCATGGAGGCGCGCGACGGGATCGACTTCGTGCGCGTCGGTCTGGGGGCGCAGCAGCCGCACGTCGTGCCGGCCTTCATCCGCCTCGCGGCGCGTCTCCATGGCCCGTTCAGCCACGTCCTGTTCGAGATCAACACGTCCGCCTTCACCCGCCACCCGCTCAGCAGCGACGAGCTCGCGGTGGAGCTGCTGTCCGACATCGTCCTCACCGCGCAGGAGGTCGGCGCCGAGCCGGGCTTCGTGATCCTCTACCGCGACTACGGCGACACGCGCACGATCGACTTCAACGCGCTGACGCGCACGTTCTGCGCCGCGCACGGCGTCCCCGTCCTGGACCGCGCCGAGGGCCTCCTGGCCGAGAGGGGGGAGCCCTTCGTCCGCTCGATCCTCCGGGACGACGTCCACACCACGCCGGAAGGATCGCGCTTCATCGCCGACGAGATCCTCCCCTTCCTGCTCGACCACATCGAGCGGCCGCTGACCCGCCGCCCGCTGACGCCGCGCTTCCGGCGGGGATACCTGGACATCCTCGACCGACTGCCCACCGGCACCGCGGTCGAACGGATGGAGGCGAGCAACCTCGGCCTCGACTACGCGGTGGTGAACGAGGGGGAGACCCTGACGGTCGATCTGGGCCGCGACGTCGTCGCCCTCGGGCTCGTCTACCTCTACGGTCCCTACGGCGGGCAGGCGGACCTTCGCTTCGGTGCGGACAGCGCCGTGCAAGCGCTGGTGTCGATGGACCGGATGAGCCACGTCACGCGGATCGCGGTGCATCCCTTCGCCTCCCACCGCGGGATGACGGGGCGCACGCTGCGCGTCGGCAACCTCCGGGACCTCGCCGAGGTCGTCCCCCTGCGCGGCGACAAGACCCCGCCGGTGCGTCAGTACGTCGGCCCGCTGCTGACGCTCGACCCCGCCTGACGATCGGGCGGGCGCGGCGCCTACGCGGTCCGCCGCCGCCGGGCCTGGTCGGCATAGACGGCGAGGATGATGATCGCGCCCGTCACCACCGTCTGCCACTCCTGCGCGACCGAGAGGATGCGCAGGCCATTGGTGAGGACCGCCATGATGAGCGCGCCGATCACCGTGCCGAGCACCGTGCCACGGCCGCCCGACAGGGAGGTGCCGCCGATCACCACCGCCGCGATCGCCTCCAGCTCGTAGCCGAGCCCCAGCGCCGGCTGCGCCGAGTTGAGGCGTGAGGCGATGAGGATGCCGGCGATCCCGACGATCGCCCCCGACAGCGCGTAGATGCCGATCTTCCACGCGTCCGTGTTGACGCCGGAGAGACGCACCGCCTCCTCGTTGGAGCCGAGCGCGAAGGTGTACCGGCCGAGGACCGTGCGGCCGAGGATGTAGGCCACGGCGAGCGCCACGAGGAACAGGATCAGCACCCCGTTGGGGATCGGCAGGCCCGGCACGACCCAGCCGATCAGCGACCCGCGCGAGATGAGGTCGAAGCCCGGCGTGTCGTTGAAGTAGATCGGCCGCGTGCCGGAGATGACGAGCGCCAGCCCCTTCAGGATGAGCATCATCCCGAGCGTCGCGATGAACGGCGGGATCTTCAGCTTGGCGACGAACGTGCCCGAGCACAGCCCGCAGAAGGCCCCCGCGCCGATCGCCGCGATCACGCCGAAGGGGAGCGGCAGACCCCAGTAGGTCAGGACCACGCCCGCGATCACCGCGCAGAAGGTCATCATCGTCCCGACCGAGAGGTCGATGCCGCCGGTGATGATGACGAGCGTCACCGCCACGGCGAGGACGCCGTTGACCGACGTCGCCTGCAGGATGGCGATGATGTTGGAGAGCTGCATGAACTGCGGCGAGGCGAGCGAGAAGCCGACGAGCAACAGCACGAGGCTCGCGAACGCGAGGAGCTTCTGCGTCGCGCCCGACGAGCCGATCCGGGAGAGCGCGCCCGGCCGCGGTGCGTCGGCGGTGGTCATTGGATCGCCTCCTGGGCCGTGGTGGGTTCCATGACCGCCTCGCGCTGGGTGGCGAGGCGCATGATGTCCTCCTGCGTCGTCTCCGCGCCGCCGGGCAGGATGCCGGTGAGGCGCCCCTCGCACATCACCGCGATCCTGTGCGACAGGCGCAGGATCTCCGGCAGCTCCGAGGAGATGACGATGATCGCCCGGCCCTCCGCGGCGAGGTCGGCGAGCAGGCGGTAGATCTCGGACTTGGCGCCGACGTCGATGCCGCGCGTCGGCTCGTCGAAGATGAGGACGTCGCAGTCGCGCAGCAGCCACTTGGCGATGACGACCTTCTGCTGGTTGCCGCCCGACAGCAGCCGCACCTCCTGCCGGTCGGACGGCGTGCGGATGCCGAGGCGGCGGATGTAGTCCTGCGCGGTCTCGCGCATCGCGCGCTCGTCGAGCGCGCCGGTTCGGCTGGTGAACCGCTCCATCGAGGCCATCGCGATGTTCGCGCGCACGTCCATGCCGGTCGCGAGGCCGAAATGCTTGCGGTCCTCGGAGAGGTAGCCGATGCCCGCCGCCACCGCGTCGTAGGGGGCGCGGATCTCCACCTTCTTGCCATGCACGAGGATCTCGCCGCTGTCCCTGCGGTCGGCGCCGAAGACGGCGCGCGCCACCTCCGTGCGGCCGGCGCCCATCAGCCCGGCGAAGCCGAGGATTTCGCCCTTGCGCACGCTGAACGAGACGTCGCGGATCTCCCGCCCGCGGTTGAGCCCGCGCACCTCGAGGAGGTCCGGCGCCGCGGAAAGGTCCGGGATCTGAAGCGTCTCGTTGTCGAGCTCGCGGCCGACCATCATCCGGATGATCTCGGCGACGGGCGTCTCGGCGGCGCTCACGGTGCCGACGGTCGCCCCGTCGCGCATCACCGTCACCCGGTCGGCGATGCGCTTCAGCTCGTCCATCTTGTGGCTGATGTAGACGATGCCTGCGCCCTCGTCCCTGATCTGGCGGATGATGATGAAGAGCTCGTCGATCTCACGGTCGTTGAGCGCGGCGGTCGGCTCGTCCATCACGAGCACCCGGCTCCTGTAGGAGAGGGCCTTGGCGATCTCCACGAGCTGCTGCCGGGCGATGGTGAGCGTGCCGACCTGTGTGCGCGGGTCGAGGTGGAGGTTGAGCCGCTCGAAGATCCCGGCGGCGGCCCGGTTCAGCGCCGGCTCGTCGAGGCGGCCGAAGCGGCGGCGCGGCTCGCGGCCGATGAAGATGTTCTGCGCCACCGTCAGGTCGTTCATCAGGGAGAGCTCCTGATGGATGATCGACAGCCCGAGGGTCTGTGCGGTGCGGGGGCTGTCGATCTCGGTCGGCGTGCCGTCGATCAGGATGTCCCCGCCGTCGCGCTGGTAGATGCCGGAGAGGATCTTCATCAGCGTGGACTTGCCCGCGCCGTTCTCGCCCATCAGCGCGTGGACCTCGCCGGGGCGGAGCTCGAACTGGACGCCCTTGAGCGCGTGCACGCCGGGAAAGCGCTTCTCGATCCCCCGCATCTCGACCAGCGGCGTCATGCTGACTTCTCCAGCCCGTAGAAGGTGGCGGCGTTGTTGCGCAGGATGGCCGCGCGCTCCTCGGCGGTGAGGTCGGCGAGGAGGAGCGCCGTCGCCGCGTCCCAGGCGCCGTAGGGCGCGGCCAGGGTGAGCACCGGCCAGTCCGAGCCCCACGCCATGCGCGACGGGCCGAACCACTCGAGGAGGTCGTCGACGAGCGGGCGCAGGGTCGCCGCCGCGGCCTCCGGGGTGGTGCGCTGGTCCGGACGCATCTCGGTGAGGAGGCCGGAGAGCTTGACGTAGGTGCCCGAATGCCGGCCGAGCGCCTCCATTCCCGCGCGCCAGGCGACGTGGCGCGGATCGTCCGGCGGGGCGCCCAGCGCCGGCTTGGCCGCGTGGTCGACGATGACGGGGAGGTCGGGGTGCGCCTCGACGAAGCGGACGAGGTGGGCGAGGTGGCGCGGCATCACCAGCGCGTCGAACCGCAGCGCCCCCGCCTTCAGGGCGGCGATGGCGTCGGCGTCCGGGCGCGTCGCGATCCAGTCGTCCTCGGGGAGGTCCTGCAGCATCGGGCGGACGCCGACGAGGTAGGGGCTGGCGATCTCCTCCAGCGTCTCGGCAGCGTCGGGGGCGGAGAGGTCCACCCACCCGACGACGCCGGCGATGGCGGGGGTGATCTCGGCGAGGTCGAGCAGGAACTGCGTCTCGGCGACGGTGGGAGCGGCCTGCACGGCGACGGAGTGGGCGACGCCCGCGGAGCCATGGACCGCGGCGAGGTCGGCCGGCTCGAAGTCGCGGCGGATGGTGTCGAGACCTTCGCCGGAGAGCCATCCGTAGTCGCCGCGCGACAGTCGCCACAGGTGGCAGTGCGCGTCGATCCGGGTCGTCATGGCTTCTCCCGCACGCCGTCGGCTGCGGACCGCCCAGTCGTCATCCGTCCCCTCCATCGACGCCTCTGGCGAGCGTCTGCGGCGAGGGTAAAGCAACATCCCGGTGGCTGTACACTACCGGGTTGTGGCCCCTGCGGTACCCGACCGGAGGGTGGGCGGACGCCCGCACACGGGCGGCGCGGCCGCCGGCGCGAGCGGGCGCCGGCCCGGCCCGGCCCGGTATGGATCAGCCGCCCGGCCGCCGCGCTCCCCGTTCGTCCCGGCGGGCGATCATTCGGGCGGGATGACGCCCTTGGTGAGGATCACGTTGCCGTAGAAGCGGCGCTCGGCCGTCTGGACGACGGCGAAGGATTCCTTCGCGAAATCGTAGAAGTCGTAGCGGTCGACGGACGCCCAGGGAAAACCCTCCGCCGCGACCACCGCCTCCATCTCCGCCACCACGGCGGGCTTGTCGTCCGGGTCGCCCACCGTCAGCATCCCGACCGCGGGGTTCGGCTCGAAGGTGTCGAGCGGCAGGAGGGTGAGGATCGCCCGCAGCGCCTCCGGCGCGCTCGCGTCGCAGCGGATGACGTTGCCCGTCACGGTCGCCGCCGCGACGCTGGTCCCGGGGAAGTTGGCGTCGACGAGGACGATCCGGTCGCCGTGGCCCATCGCGGCGAGCGCGTAGAGGAGATCGGGCGAGAGGAGGGGGTCGATGGACTTCAGCATGGGAACCTCAACCGGCGCGCAGGGTGCGTTGGAACTTCGCCATACCACCGATCCACCGCTCGTAGTTCTCCGCCTTTCGGGCCATGTAGCCGGCGACCTGGGCGTGCGGCAGGATGAGGAAGCGGTCCTCGGCGAGCCCTTCCAGGGCCGACGCGGCGACGTCCTCCGCCGTCATCACCCCGTCCGCCGACTCCGCGCCCGCCGGCATCGAGCGGAGCATCGCGGTGTCGACGCCCTGGGGGCAGAGGATCGACACGCGGATCCCGTCGTCGCGGTGGGTGATGGCGAGGTTCTCGGCAAAGCCGATCGCGGCGTGCTTGGTGGTGGAGTAGACCGAGCTGCCGATCTGGCTCAGCAGCCCCGCGGCGGAGACCGTCTGCAGGAAGTGCCCGCCGCCCCGCGCCTTCATGCGCGGCACCATGATGCGCGCCGCCCGCACATGGGCGAGGACGTTCACCTCCCAGGCCTTCTGCCAGGTCGCGTCGTCCGCGCCGGCGGCGTTGTCGAACTGGCCGAAGCCCGTCGCGATGCCGGCGTTGGAGCAGAAGAGGCCGATCGGACCGTCCTCCGCCTCGACCGACGCGACCAGCGCCTCCATGGCGTCGGGGTCGGTGACGTCGAGCCGTTCGCCGCGCCCGCCGATGGCCGAGGCGACGGCCTTCGCGCCCGCCTCGTCGATGTCGGTCACGACGACCCGGCCGGCGCCCGCGGCGGCCAGCGCCCCGGCGAGCGCGCGGCCGATCCCGCTCGCACCGCCGGTCACCACGGCGATGCATCCCTCGATCTTCATCCCAGTCCTCCCTGCGCCGTCGCGGGCGCCCGTTTATCCGCGCCCTTCGATGATCTCGCGGGCGCGTTCGGCGATCGGCAGGGCCTTGGCGCCGATGGCCGCGGCGTCCGCGTTCGCCGCCGTCCCGTCGAGGGCGCGCTTGGCGATGCCCTGCACGATCGCGGCGATCCGGAACATCGACAACGCGAGGAAGAAGGTCCAGTCACCGCGCGGGTCGAAGCCGGAGGCCTCGGCGTAGCGGCCGACGTACTCGTCCTCGGACGGGATTCCGAGCGCATTGAGGTCGGCGCCCTCCAGGCCGCGGAAGAGGTCCGGCGCGAAACGCCACGTCATCGCGTGGTAGGCGAAGTCCGCCCGCGGGTCGCCGAGCGTGGAGAGCTCCCAGTCGAGGACCGCGACGATCCGCGGCTCGGTCGGGTGGATGAGGACGTTGTCGAGCCGGTAGTCGCCGTGGACGAGGCGCGTCTCGCCTTCCGCCGGCTTGTTCTCCGGCAGCCAGGCGATGAGGTCCTCCATGGCCGGGTTCGGCCCGGTCTCGCTGGCGCGGTACTGCCGCGTCCAGCGGCTGATCTGGCGTTCGAGGTAGCCGCCGTGCCGGCCGAAGTCGTCGAGCCCCACCGCCGCCGGGTCGATCCGGTGGATCGCCGCGATGGTCTCGTTCATCGAGGCGAAGATGCCGCCGCGTTCGGCCGTCGTCAGCTCCTCGAGGCGCGGGTCCCAGAAGACGCGGCCCGGAACCATGTCCATCACGTAGAACATCTGCCCGGCGACGTCGTGGTCCTCGCACAGGGCATGGACCGGCGGCACCGGGACGTCGGTCGCGGCGAGGGCGCTGAGGACGCGGAACTCCCGGTCCACCGCGTGCGCGGAGGGGAGCGTCTCGCCCAGCGGCTTGCGGCGGATGACGTAGCGGCCGGAGGGCGCGGTGGCGCGGAAGGTCGGGTTCGACTGGCCGCCGGAGATCTTGTCCAGCGTCGCCGGACCCTGGTAGCCCGCAACGTTTGCCGTGAGCCACGCCTCCAGCGCGGGCGGCGCCGGCCCGTCGCTCAGCGGGTCGCGCGTCGGTGCCGAGACACCCGTCATGCCGTTTCCTTCCCCGTCGTCTTGGCCGACCTGATGCGGCGTTCCACCAACTGTGCCGCGGGGAGGGGTCGAGTCAACCGCATCGCCTGACGATCTCGTCAGGCGTCATGGCCGGGGCGCTAGTCCCCCAGCGTCATCGGCGTCATGCCGCCGTGGCCGAGGCCGAAGCGTGCGCGCACGAAGTCGAGCCACAGGCCGTAGGGCCGGCCGACGACCAGCATCAGCACCGCGAAGCTCGCCGAACCCTGCGCGACGCCGGCCACCGACGCACCGCTGACCCAGAGGATCGCCGCGTAGATCGGCACCTGGAAGATGAGGAGGGCGAGCGCGTCCGCCGCGACGCGCGGAAGCGGCGGCGCGATCCGGCCGATCAGCCAGTCGCGCCAGATCCCGTAGGGCCGCGCCGTCAGCACCATCAGGGGCGCGCCGATGGTGCGCGAGCGCGCCACCTCGGACCACGCCATCCCGGCGATATAGTGCTCGTTGAGAGCGCCCAGCACCGTGAAGAAGGTGACGAGCGCCAGCGTGTCGGCGATGAAGGTACGCATGGCGGGTCCCGTCGGGTCAGGCCGTGTTCTTCGCGACCAGGTCCTTGTAGAGCGCGCGGATCCGGTCGAGGACGGGACCGCCGCCGCCCGGGCGCGGGCCGATCGGCTTGCCGTCGATCTCGGCGACCGGCGTCTGCCCGCCGTGGGTGCCGGTGAGGAAGGCCTCGTCCGCGCCGTAGGTGTCGAACAGGGAATAGTTGCGCTCGAGGACGGGGATGCCGTTGTCGCGGCAGAGGTCGATCACCTTCTGGCGGGTCACCCCGTTCATGCAGTAGTCGCCGGTGGACGTCCAGACCTGCCCCTTCCGCACGATGAAGAAGTTGCAGGCGTTGGTGGTGTTCACGAAGCCGTGCGGGTCCAGCATCAGCCCCTCGTCGGCTCCCGCCTGCTCGGCCTGCAGGCACGCGATCACGCAGTTCAGCTTGGAGTGCGAGTTGTACTTGGCGTCCTGGCTCATCGGCAGGCCGCGCACCTGCGGCACCGTCGCAAGGCGGATGCCCCGGCCCTTGCTCGCCGTCGGCACCGAATGCTCCATGATGATGACGACCGTCGGCCCCGAGCGGGACAGCGACGGGTGCTGGAATGGGCGCACCTTCACGCCACGCGTCACCATCAGCCGGCAGTGGACGTCGTGCGTCATGCCGTTGGCCTCGGCCGTCATCGTCAGCGCGTCGAGGATGCCGGCGCGGTCCATGCCGATGTCGAGGGAGACTGCCTTGCAGCTCTCGAACAGGCGGTCCATGTGCTCGTCGAAGAAGGCCCACTTGCCGTTGTAGAGGCGCATGCCCTCCCACATGCCGTCGCCCAGCATGAAGCCGGAGTCGTAGACGGAGACCTTCGCCTCGGCCTTCGGCTTCATCTCGCCGTTGACGTAGATGAGCAGCGTCTCGTTGCGCGGATCGTCGGCGGCGTCGTGGGTGGTCTTGTGCTCCGCCGGCGTGTGATCCGGGGTCGTCTGGTCGGGCAGCATCGGGCCTCTCGCACGTTGTCGGTCGTTGCACCATAGGCATCACGACCGGGAGCGATAGGCCCCTGCGCACAATCCTCTACGGCCTCGCGGACATGGCACGCGATCGGAGAAGAGGAGAGCGGCGCGACGGGGGGCCTGCGGGGTCAGGCCTCCTGCGGGGAGCCTCCCGCGTCGGTCTCACGTGTGAGCGCGCGGCGGATCTCGCTCAGCACCGCGTTCGGATCGACGGGCTTGGAGAGGAGCGGGGCGGGCGGCATGTTGTCCCGCACGTAGTTCGCGCTGTACCCCGAGAGGTAGACGAACGGCACGGCGAGGGCCGACAGCGTCTCCGCGACGGGGGCGGAGGTGACGTTGGGGCCGAGGTTGATGTCGAGAATGGCGATGTCCGGCCGCTCGGTGGACAGGAGGGTGTGTGCTCCGTCGAGGTCCGCGACGGGGCCGATCGGCTCGAACCCCGCCTCCTCGACGATCATGGACAGCTCCAGCCCGATGAACATCTCATCCTCGACGATGAGAATTCGCGGTGCGCGGTCACGCGGCGCAAACTCACTCATGAACGTCT
The DNA here is from genome assembly GCF_003258595.1 of Acuticoccus sediminis. Taxonomy (NCBI): domain Bacteria; kingdom Pseudomonadati; phylum Pseudomonadota; class Alphaproteobacteria; order Hyphomicrobiales; family Amorphaceae; genus Acuticoccus; species Acuticoccus sediminis. The sequence continues at coordinate 119,599 of NZ_QHHQ01000005.1, read as the reverse complement.
GCACACATCGGAAACAGACAGGGGGCCATAAAGAACTGCGTCCTCCACGACAGGGCCACTCGGGCACGGCGTGCTGCTGGCGTTCGCGACTTGCGACAAAGTCACAGTTAAACGCCGTTTCGATCGGGGTTAGCCTCAGGTCCGGGAAGAGATGGCGCAGGGAAGAGCGAAAGCTAGCCCCCGGGAATAATTCATGTCATTCGCTGAGACTCTGCGCGACCAAAATCATAGATTGGGTTGAGGCCGGATGGACGCCGAAGTCAGAGACATCCCCCAGCACGGCCGAACCATGGTCCCGGTCGTCGCGATCGGCGCGTCGGTCGGTGCCGCGGATGCGCTCTGCGAGCTTCTGGGCGCGATCCCCCGGTCGACGGGGGCCTGCTACGTGGTCGTCGGCCATCTCGACCCGGGCGACGACGGCACGACGCGCGAGCGGATCGTGCGCTCCACCGACCTCCCCGTAAGGTCGGCCGAGAGCGGCACCGTGCCCCGCGCCGACACCGTCGTCATGGTCGAGGAGGACGCCGCGCTGACCCTGAGCGGCGGACGCTTCCGCCTCGCCGAACGGACCCTTCAGAGCGCGCCCATCGACACCCTCTTCGCCGCCGTCGCGAGCGAGCTCGGCGAGAAGGGGATCGCCATCGTCCTCTCGGGGACAAGCCACGACGGCAGCCAGGGCCTGCGCCTCGTCAAGGCCGCCGGCGGGTACGTCATCGCCCAGTCGCCGGACAGCGCCGCCGACGCGGCGATGCCGAGCCACGCCATCGCCACCGGCCTCGTCGACAAGGTGCTGCTGCCGCGGGAGATGCCGGGCGCGGTGGTCGACTATCTCGCCATCCTCGCCGGCGCCACGGCCCCCGGCCGCGGTCCCGAACCGGACGGGCGCGCCGGCCGGTACGGCGCGAGGCCGCGCCGGAGCGAGGTCATCGCCGACGCTCACGCGGTCCTCGTCAACGAGATGGCGCCGGCCTACGTCGTCGTCGGGCCGACCCGGGAGCTGGTCCACTCGGGCGGGCCCGTCGCCGACTATCTCGAGGCGCAGCCGGGCAGCGCGTCGCTCGAGCTCGTCAACCTCATGCGGGACGACCTCAGGATCGACCTGCGCCTCATCTGGCACAGCCTGATGTCCGGCGAGGAGCAGGCGGTGCGCGACCGCGTCGGCTATCGCGACGGCGAGCGTCTGCGCCTCGTGCGCATCTCCGGCCGACGGCTGACCCACGAGGAGGGCGGCGAGCCGCACTACCTCTTCGTGTTCCAGGACCAGGGCGAGGTGACGCCCGCGCCCCCCGCCGAGCCTGCCGCCGAGGAGATCCGGGAGACGGCCGCGGACGCCCCGGAACGCTCCAGGGAGGAGCTGCAGAGCGTCAACTTCGAACTCGCCCACAAGATCGACGAGCTGCGCCGCACCAACAACGACCTCGCCAACCTCCTCGCCAGCACCAACATCGCGACGCTGTTCCTCGACACGAGCGGGCGGGTGCGCGGCTTCACGCCCGTCGCGCGGCGCACGTTCGATCTCGACGACGCGGATATCGGGCGGCTGATCGGCGACCTCTGCGACCATCTGGAGGATACCGACCTCACCGCCGAAGTTGCGGCGGTGGTCGTCTCGGCGGAGGTTACCGAGAAGGTCGTCGAGCTCCGCGACGGCAGCGCCACGTTCCTGATGCGCCTCGTGCCCTACCGCACGGCGAGCGGGATCATCGACGGCGTCGTCATCACCTTCGTTGACGTCAGCGGCTTCAAGCGGGCGCAGGCGCGGATCGACGTCCTCAACACCGAGCTCGAGGGCCAGGTCGCCGCGCTGGAGGCGATCCTCGACATCGCGCCCATCGCCATCGCCTTCTCCGACCAGCCGATCAGTCGCATGCGCCTCAACTCATACGGCCAGAAGATGCTCGGCCTCGGGGCCGAGACCGGGCCGCCGCGGTCCGAGCTGGGGCAGTACGCCATCCTCCAGAACGGTCGCGAGCTGACGCTCGACGAGCTGCCGAGCACGATCGTCTGGCGCACCGGCGAGATCGTCGAGGACGTGCAGGCGCGCTACGTCGGCCCCGGCGGCACGTTCGACGTGCTGATCTCGGCCGCGCCGATCCTCAACCGCGCGGGCGAGACGACGCGCGTCGTCGCCGTGATGCGGGACATCTCCGCGCTGACCTCCGCCCGCGCCATCGCCGAGCAGCGCGCCGAGCAGCAGGCGTACGTGGCGCGCCTCGGCGGACGCAGCCTGTCCGGCCTCACGGCCGACGAGATCATCGCCGAGCTGCCGGACCGCCTCGCCGTGCTGCTGAAGTGCGAGTACGCCAAGGTCCTGCGGCTGCAGCCGGACCGCAAGCGACTCGAGCTGATCTCCTCGCACGGCTTCGGCTCGCCGCTCGGAACGGTCGTCGACGGCGGGCTCGACAGTCAGGCCGGCTACACCCTCACGGTGCACGAGCCGGTGGTCGTGACGGACCTTCGCACCGAGACGCGCTTCTCCGGTCCGGCCCTCCTGCGGATCGAGGGGATCATCAGCGGGATGAGCGTGATCGTCGGATCGCCGGACGAGCCGTTCGGCGTCATCGGCGTCCACTCGCGCGGGCAGCGCACGTTCACGCAGCGGGACGCCGCGTTCCTCCAGTCGGTGGCGAACATCCTGGCGGCCTCGCTCCGGCGGGACGAGGCCGACCGCCAGAAGCGCCTGCTCCTCGACGAGCTGCGCCACCGGGTGAAGAACATGCTGGCGACGATGCAGTCGGTGATCCACCTGTCGCTGCGCGACTCGAACGCCACGACCGAGCTGGGCGAGCAGCTCACCCAGCGGGTGCGGGCCCTCGCGCTCGCCCACGACATCAACTTCCGCCGCGCCGACAGCGCCGTCAGCCTGCGCGACCTCATCCGGGTCCAGACCCAGGCCTACGATCCTGACAACGCGCGAATCGTGATCGACGGCGACTGCACCGTCCCGCTCCCGCCCGGCATCGCCATCGACACCTCGATGGTGGTGCACGAGCTCGTCACCAACGCGGTGAAGCACGGCGCGATGGCCCAGGACGGCGCGGTGTCGATCGCGATCGGGTGCGACACCGAGGACGGCATCTGCGTGGTGCACTTCGTGTGGCAGGAGACCGGGCCGAAGCCGGTCGGCGCGGTGCGGGAGGGGGCCGGATCGCGGCTGATGCGCGCCATCGCGAGCCGCCGCCAGTTCGACATCAAGCGCCGCTTCACCGAAGAGGGGATGCGCTGCGAGATGACGATCACCTTCGACGTGGCCGCCAACGACGCCATGACGCCGCTGGGGTGAGGCGCAGGCACCCCGGACGCACGAAACGGCACGGGTTCGCGGCGCACCGGCGGCCATGCTTGTCCCTGACTTGCGCGGCGCGGCGCGGCGACTGAACCGAACCCGCCCTCGCGCGCTTTGGTCTGCGAGGGCAGCGCACAGCCGACGAACCCACCGACCCGATGTGCCGGCCCACTCCCGTCCCCGTTCCGGCGCGCGCCGGCTGTAGAGTGAGTGCGTTCGATGGTCGTCAAATCTGCGAAGTTCAACATCGGGCAGGCGGTGCGGCATCGCGTGTACGATTTCGGCGGCCTGGTGGTCGACGTCGACGCGATCTACTCCGACAACGAGGAGACCTACAAGGCTCTCCCGAAGGCCGGCCGGCCGGACCGCAACCAGCCCTTCTACCGCGTTCGGGTGGACTACGAGGGGGTGGAGTCGATGGCGTACGTGTCGGAGGAGAACCTCCTCGCCGACGAACTGGGCGTCTACACCAGGATCGACGCCAGCGCGGGGCCGGACGACGACGGGATGCTCCTCAGCCTCATGAACTGAGCGCGGGGCCAGCGCGGGCCGCGCTATTCCGCGTTCGGCAGCGCGAAGGCGGACGCCGCCCGGGCGCGGTCTGCCGGATCCGCGCCCGGCTGCGGCTCGACCGAGGCGAGACCCGCCTGCGATGCCGGCAGCGCCGGGCCGAAGATGTAGCCCTGGACGAAGTCGCACCCTTCCGCGCGCATCGCGGTGAGCTGCTCGACCGTCTCGACGCCCTCGGCGACGACGGGCACGCGCATCATCTCGGCGAGCTTCACGACGGCGCGCATGATCTGCCGCCGCTTGCGGTCCTCGGCGAGCGACTGCGCGAACGACTTGTCGAGCTTGATCTTGTCGAACGGCAGGCTCTGCAGCATCGACAGCGACGAGTAGCCGGCGCCGAAATCGTCGATGGTGATCGTCAGGCCGAGGTGGCCCAGCGCCGTCAGCCGCTCCGCGGCGCCCTCGTTGTCGCGCTCGAAGCAGCCTTCGCCCACCTCCAGCTCGAGCCGGGTGGCCGGCAGCCCGGTCTCGGCCAGCACGCGCTTCACCGTGGCGACGAGGTCGGACCCGCCGAGCTGCACCGGGGAGACGTTGACGGCGACGGTGACCTCGCTCGGCCAGCCTGCCGCGTCGCGGCAGGCGCGTTCCAGAACGAGGGCGCCGAGCGCGTCGATCAGCCCGTGCTCCTCGGCGAGGGGAATGAAGATCTTCGGCGCGATGGGGCCGATCTCGGGATGGTGCCAGCGCGCGAGCGCCTCGTAGCCGCAGACGCTGTTGTCCGAGAGGCGCACCTGCACCTGGTAATGGACCTCGATCCTCTTCTGCTCGATCGCCTCGCGCAGGTCGTCCACGAGCTTGCGCTGCTTGTGAACGTTGCCGTCGATCGCGTGATCGAAGAAGCAGTATTTCATCCGCGCGCGCTTCGCCCGGTACATCGCGAGGTCGGCGCTGTTGAGGAGGGCCTGCACCGTGTCGCCGTCGGTCCGCGACAGGGCGATGCCGATGCTGCAGCCGCAGCGCAGCGTCGCACCCTCGAACTCGACCTCGGTGGAGAACGCCTCGTGGACCGTCTCGGCGAGGGCGACGACCTCGGCCTGACTCGTCACGCTCGCCATCACTGCGAACTCGTCGCCACCGAGGCGTGCCGCGATCTGCCCGTCGCGGAGCGATGCCGACAGGCGGGCGGCGGTGGCGCGAAGCACTTCGTCGCCGGCGGCGTGACCGTAGGAGTCGTTGATCTCCTTGAAGAAATCGAGATCGAGGCAGAGGACTGCGAACTGCGTCTCCCCGCCCTGCAAGTGGAGCAGGGTGGTCGCCCGTTCCAAAAAGGCGGCGCGGTTCCGCAGCCCCGTCAGGTCGTCGTGCTGGGCGAGGTAGGCGATCCGCTCCTCCTGCCCGATACGGTGGGTGATGTCGCGCACGCTGTAGACGATCGTCGGCGCGTCGCCGGCGTCCGGTGTCTCGCTGCGCACGGTGAGCTCGATCGACCGGGTCCGGCCGTCCGCGGCGTTCACCCGCATGGCGATGATCTCGCTCTCGGGGAGGGCGCCGAGGCCCAGCCCGTCCGGGGCCAGGAACTCGCCGATCTGCCGGCCGACGATCCCGGCACGGTCGACGCCGCAGATGCGCGAGAACGCCTCGTTGGTCTCCACGATGACGCCGCCGCGGGTCACCGCGACGCCATCGACACCGTTGTCGGCCATGTGGCGCAGGTGCGCGGCGGCCTCGGTCTTCGCCCGGCCCTTCAGCGTGTGGGAGACGATGCCGGCGGCGAGCGTGACGATGGCGAGGGTCGTCACGCCGAGCCCGGCGAGAAGGTCGATCGGCTCCGGCCGGCTCGGGTCGAGGTCGACGAGGCAGAGCCCCAGCGCGTGCATCGCAGCCGATGAGAGACCGAAGATGACACCGCCCAGGACCAGCGCCAGCGGCGACTTCAGGTCCGCGACGAGGAAGGCGAGGAGCGTTCCGACCGCGGCGAGGACGAGGAAGAGGACGCTGAGAAGGCCGTCGATCGACGCGTCGGTGCCCGTCGCGAGGACGGCGATCACGTGGGCGCACCACACCGTCGCGCCGGACATCAGCCCGCCGGCGAGGATCAGGAGTCCTCGCTGCAGGCGGCTGTGGCCGGTGGAGCGATGCAGTGCCCTTGCGGTGAGGACGGCGCCGGCGAGGCAGATCAGACCGGCCAGGGCGACCAGCGCCGTGTCGTAGTGATCGCCGGTCCACTCGGAGAGATTCAGCATGGTTGGACGGCATCCAATCTTGCTTCGGCCGACCGCGCGTGACGGACCTCAGACACGGCTATCTTGCAAAGTTACTACGTTGGCTTGCAATTGAACATCATCCCGCTGCCTCAACGTTCACACTCACCGAGATTGTGGCTGATCCGTGCACTGCATCCGCAGGTCGGCATCATGCAGGGTGTGGGTGTGGCTCGGGTCGAGCGCGGTGCTGGTCGCCATTGGCACAGACGTTCGCCTTTCTCCCGAGCGCAGAGAACGATCCAACGCACGAGCCGGCGTTACGATCCGTTCCGGTGGGCGGCGGGGCCGCCGTCGTCCGCTTAGACTGGTTCTGGCATCCCCACTCAAAACGTTGATGGAATGCAGAAAATTGGCAACATTGTGGCGTATTTCGTGATTGCATACCTAAAAGATTACACGAAATCCATATCAATTTTAGAAGTGTGTCCCTGTTGTTGGCGAACCTGCGGATCTGTCGTCGCCGCCGCAGTCCGCCCCCGTGCGGCCTGGCTCATCAGGCTGCCGACGGGGCAGAACCATGAGCGGACGGGCATTTCCGCGACGGGAGTGCTAGGAGGGGGTCGAACGACACGGAGGGGGTTCGGGAATGCGTGAAGACATTCTGGTGCGTGAGGTCGGGTTGCGTGACGGGCTTCAGCTGGTCCCCGAGATGATGCCGACCGAACGCAAGATCGAGTGGATGACCCGGTCCGCCGCCGCCGGCGTGCGCGAGATCGAGGTGACGTCCTTCGTCCCGGCGAAGATCATCCCCCAGTTCGCGGACGCCGACGACGTCGCGGCCGCGGCGCTCGCGGACGCGAGCTTTCTCGCCTCGGTGCTGGCGGTGAACTTCAAGGGCGCGGTGCGGGCGTTCGACGCCGGTTTCCGGAAGATCAACACGCTCGTCTCCGCCAGCGAGACGCACAGCCTCGCCAACGTGCGCCGTACCCGGGCCGAGGCGGTCGACGCCTTCCGCGCGATGATCGCCGAGCGGGAGGCGCGCGGGCTCGCCGGCGAGGTGACGATCGCCTGCTGCGTTGCCACCGCCTTCGGCTGCACCCTCCAGGGCGAGGTTCCGGAGCGCGACGTGGTGGACCTCGCCCGTCAGGTGGCCGAGGCCGGCGCGGACGAGATCATGATCGCCGACACCGTGGGCTACGCCGACCCGCTGCGGGTGGGCCGGCTGATGCGCGCCGTCGCGGCCGAGATCGGCGATCTGCCGATCCTCGCCCATTTCCACGACACGCGCGGGCTCGGCCTCGCCAACGTCGTGGCGGCGGTCGAGGCGGGCGTCCGGCGTTTCGACGCGTCGCTGGGCGGGCTCGGCGGCTGCCCCTTCGCCCCCGGCGCCACCGGCAACATCGACACCGAGGACACCGTCTACCTGCTGGAGACGATGGGCTTCGACACCGGGATCGACCTCGACGCGCTGCTGGCGCTCAGGACCGACCTCGAGGCGTGGCTGCCGGGGCAGCGGCTCGGCGGTGCGGTGCATCGCGCGGGCGTGCCCAAGCTCCCGGCGACCTACCCGACGCTGGTCGCCGCCGAGTAACGGCGTCAGCGTTCGCGGTAGACGGTCGCGAGCACGTACCGGCCGCTGGGGTAGAGGTGGCGCGTCAGTTCGAACGCGCGCCCGCCGGTCTCCACGAAGCGGCGCGTGACGAGGAGGGCCGCCGTCTCGCCCTCCGCCTTCAGGAGGCGTGCCATCGCCGGCGACAGCGCGATCGCGGCGACGGTCTGCGCGATGTAGTCGAGCTTCAGCCCGTAGCGCTCGAGCGCCAGCTCGTAGACGGGGGAGTGGCCGGCGCGCATCTGCTCGCGCAGTTCCTGAAAATCCTCCGGGACGAGGATCTCCGACCAGCACAGCGGCTCGCTCGCGCCGAACAGGTAGCGCGGGCCCGCGACGCGGAAGTATCGCCCGGCGTCGGCGGGGTCCGGCGCGCTGTCGGCATCGACGGTCACGATGCCCTGCTGCTGGACGCTGAAGCGCGTGACACGGCCGAAGTTCGTCACCTCGCGCAGGTCGCGCAGGGTATGGACGAACTGGGTGACGGGGGTGTCGGACAGGACGACCGAGCCGGTCTTGGGCCGCCGGGCGATGAGCCCCTGCTCGGTCAGGATCTTCAGTGCCTTGCGGATGGTGTAGCGGCCGACGCCGAAGCGGGACTGCAGGTCCGCCTCGGTGGGGAACTTCTCGCCGACGGCCCACGTCCCCGCCTCGATCTCCTGCCGCAGCACTTCGGCGAGAGCGGAGTGGCGCGACGCCGTCCGGGACTCCTCCTGTGCCACGATCACCGCCTATCGTTCGAACAATAGCGGAGAGGCCGACCGCCATTGCCCGGAACGTACGCCTCAAAATTCGGATTTGGAAGTCTTTTTAGGGACTTATATCAGGCGATCGGGCGCGGGTCCATGGCCCGGCGCCTGCCTCTCGCAGGAGCCGATCATCGCGATCGACCGCAGGTCCCAGCCGGTTTCTGCCGAATTGGCGGTGGTCCGGCATGTGTGTTCGGCCGCAATTCCGGCCGCGACAGGCTCCTTCCGTCCCGGGTGCGTGACCTGGCACCCGCAGGGCTTCAACCGCGTCGGATGTAGAGCCGGGATCGGGCGGAATTGCGGCCGGATCCGGATGCGTTTCGTCATAATTCGTCATGTAATTAATTTTTCGACCGAAAATCACCGAATGGGTCGAACAATAGCGCGTTGGCCGTAGACAAGCTGGTTAATAGGCGCCACTGTCGCGCCGCGAAGGGCCCACAGAGGCCCGCGCGAGGGAAGGAGACACGGATGTTGAAAGCCATTGCCGCTGCGACGGCGGCCCTCGTGGTGGCCTCCGGCGCCATCACCTCGGACGCGATCGCCGCCGACAAGCCCGACAAGGTGAAGGTCGGCATCACCACGTTCCTGTCCGGACCGGCGTCGGTCTTCGGCGTGCCGGGGCGGGCGGCCGCGGAGATCCTCGCCAAGGACCTCAACGACCGCGGCGGCATCGGCGGAGTGCCCGTCGAGCTCTTCTTCACCGACGAGGGCGCGGGCGGCGAGACGCTCGCCAGCGAGTTCCGCCGCCTGGTGCAGGACGAGAAGGTCGACGTCATGATGGCGGCGATCTCGTCGGGCAACTGCCTCAACCTCGCGCCGCTGGCGGAGGACCTCGAGGTCATCAACATCCTCTGGGACTGCGGCACCCAGCGGATCTTCGAGGAGGAGGACTACAAGTACAACTTCCGCACCCAGGGCAACGCCACGCCCGAGATGATGGCGGCGCTCCTCTACCTCCTTCAGACCAAGCCCGACTTCTCCACCATCGCCGTCGTCAACCAGGACTACGCCTGGGGCCGCGATAGCTGGAACCTCTTCTCCAGCGCACTCAAGGCGCTGAAGCCCGACGTGAAGGTCGTTGCCGAGCTCTTCCCCCGCTTCGGCGCGCCCGACTACTCGGCCGAGATCTCCCGCCTCCAGGCGCTTCGGCCCGACGTCATCCTCTCCACCTCCTGGGGCGGCGACCTCGAGACGTTCGTGCGCCAGGCGAGCCAGCGCGGACTGACGCAGTCGTCCACGTTCGTCCTGCCGCTGGCGGAATCGTCGTTGCAGCGGCTGGGCGGCGCACTCCCCGACGGGGCGATCGTCGGTGGCCGCGGCGACCACTACTTCCTCCATCCGGAGACGAAGGACACCGACAAGTTCAAGGCGTTCGTCGCCGAGTTCCAGGACGCGACGGGCGACTACCCGATCTATCCGGCCTTCCACATGGCCCAGGCTTTCGCCGCCCTAGAGGGCGCCTATGCCAAGGCGATCGAGGCGAACGGCGGCGAGTGGCCCGACGAGGACCAGGTGATCGAGGCCATGAACGGGCTGTCGTTCACCGGCCTCGGCCGCGAGGTGACGCTGCGTGAGGACCACCAGGGCCTCGAGGACCAGCTCATCGGCACCGCCCGCACCGTCGGCGAGTACGACTTCCCCATCATCGACAACATGCGCATCTACGCCGCCGAGGACATCATGCCTCCCGTCGGCACCGAGTCGGTGGAGTGGATCGGCGGGCTCGACCAGAGTTTCCTCGACACGAAGTTCGACGCCTACACCTACGGCGACTGAGCCGAGGCGGCGGCCCGGCCCCGTGCTCGGCCGCCGGACCTCGTGATCCGTCCGGCCCCGCGCCGGTGTCCGATGGCCCGGCGGCCGCGCCGGGCGGCACCTCTCGCCCGCAAAGGTCGCGCGTGAACACGCAACTTCTCCTCCTCGTCCTCTTCGATGGGATCGCGTACGGGGCGCTCGTCTTCCTCGTCGCCGTCGGGCTGACGCTCGTGTTCGGCGTGATGCGCATCCTCAACGTCGCGCACGGCAGCTTCTACGCGCTGGGGGCGTATGCCGCCGTCAGCCTCGCCGCGTGGCTCGCGACGCGGGGGATGCCGGGGTGGCTGGCGCTGCCGGTCTATCTCGTCACGGCGGTCGTCATCGGCGTCGTCGTGGGCGGGCTGATGGAGCGCTTCCTGCTGCGGCGCATCTACGACAACGAGCAGGCGCTGCAACTCCTCGTCACGTTCGCGATCTTCATGATCCTGGAGAACCTGCAGCGCGTGATCTGGGGCGTGCAGCCCTACTTCTATTCCGGCCCGCTGCAGGCGCTCGGCAACGTCTCCGTCGGCGGCGTGACCTATACGGCCTACCAGACGCTGTTCCTGCCGGCGATTGCGCTCTGCGTGCTCCTCGGCCTGCGCTTCTTCCTGCGCCACACGCTGGCGGGCTCGGTGATCGTCGCCGTCACCGAGGACCGCGAGGCGGCGATGGCGGTCGGCATCAACGCGCGCCGCGCCTTCCTGGTGACCTTCGTCATCGGCGCCACGCTGGCGGCGCTCGGCGGCGCGCTCGCCTCGCCGACCACCTCGGTGCTGCCGGGCATCGGGCCGGACATGATCGTCCTGTCCTTCGCGGTCGCCGCCACGGCGGGGCTCGGGCAGATCGAGGGGGCGGCGCTGGCCGCGCTCCTCATCGGCCTCGGCCGGTCGTTTGCGGTCTTCTACGCGCCCGAGTTCGAGGTCGTGATGCCCTACCTCATCATGGTCCTGGTGCTCCTCGTCCGCCCCGAAGGCCTCTTCGGCCGTACCGCCGCACGGAAGATCTGATGCGCCACACCCGAGCGGACCGCACCCCGTCATGATGCGCATCCTCTTCCCCGCCATCCTGGCCGCGCTCGCCGTGTACCCGTTCGTCGGCACCTCCTACGTGCCGCTGCTGACGATCGTGTTCGCCAAGGCGCTGCCAGTGCTGGGCATCATCCTGCTGCTTCAGGCGGGGCAGGTGTCGTTCGGCCACGCGCTCTTCTTCGCGGTCGGCGCCTACACGATGGGCTTCGTCCTGCGCGACGTCGGCGCGGTGGACCTCGTGCTGCTCCTGCCGCTCGCGACCCTGGCGGCGGGGGTGGCCGGTCTGGCGGTCGGCGTCTTCGTGGTGCGCTACCGCTACATCTTTTTCGCGATGCTGAACCTCGCCTTCTCGATGGTGCTCTACTCGCTCCTCGAGAAGTTCTTTCACATCACCGGCGGGACCGACGGCCTGCGCGTCGCCCGGCCCACCGTTCTCGGCCTCGCCATGGACCGGGCCGAGTTCGAGCTCGTCCTCTACGGCGTTTCGCTGGCGCTGCTGGCGGCGGCGCTCGCGGCGGTGCACCGCCTGCTCGACAGCCCGATCGGCCACACCCTGAAGGCGATCAAGACGAACGAGACGCGGGTGGAGTACCTCGGCGTGTCGCCGCGCCGCACGCTGCTCGCCTTCTACGTAATCTCGGCGATGCTGGCCGGGCTCGGCGGCGCGCTCGTCGCCGTCTTCCAGGGCCTCGCGACGCCTGACTACGCCTACTGGACGCGCTCGGGCGAGATGGTGTTCGTCGCGATCCTGGGCGGAGCGGGGAACGTCCTCGGCGCGCTGGTCGGCTCCTTCGCGTTCGAGTTCATCCGCTCCTTCGCGGCGGCCTACGTCGGCGACTACTGGCAGATGACGCTCGGCGTCGTCCTCCTCGTCATCATCCTCTTCCAGCCGGACGGGCTGATCGGCCTTGTCCAGCGCCTCGGCCGGCGGCCGGGGCGGGGCCGCGCCGGCGCGGCTGGCGAGCGGGGCCGGTCGGAGCGCAACGCGATGGAGCGGGTATGAGCGGGGCCATGCTGCTGGAGGCCTCGGGCCTCGAGATCCGCTTCGGCGGCGTCGTCGCCGCGGACGGGATCGGCCTCACGATCGCCGAGGGCGAGCACATCGCCATCATCGGCCCGAACGGGGCGGGGAAGACCACCTTCCTCAACATCTGCACCGGCTACCTGAAGCCGCGCGCGGGGTCGGTGCGCTATCGCGGCCGCGAGCTGATCGGCAAGAGCCCGCGTGCCATCACCCGGCTCGGCATCGCGCGCGCGTTCCAGATCCCGCAGCTCTTCGCCCAGCAGACCGTGCGCGAGAACGTCGCCATCGCCGCCGCCGCCCGCGCCGGCCGCATCGCCCCCTTCACGCGGCTGCTGGCGACGCCGGAGCGCGACAAGGCGGACGCGCTGCTGGCGCTGATCGACTGCGCGGACGTCGCCGACCGGGAGGCGCACGAGCTGCCCGAGGGCAAGCGCAAGCTGGTCGACATCGCCCTCGCGCTCGCGCTGGAGCCGGAGCTCCTGCTGATGGACGAGCCGACCTCCGGCGTCGCCTCGTCGGAGAAGTTCGCCGTCATGGAAACGCTCATCCGGGCGCTCGAGGCGCGGGGCGTCACGTCCGTCTTCGTCGAGCACGACATGGAGATGGTGACGCGTTACGCGACGCGTGTCGCGGTGTGGTCCTCCGGCCAGATCCAGCGCGACGGGCCGCCTGCCGAGGTCCTCGCCGACCCCGAAGTCATCCGCACCGTGATCGGGACGGCCTGATGCTCGAGCTCCAGGATCTCTCCGTCGCGATCGCCGGCATCCCGATCCTGCGCGGCGTGACGTTCTCCGTCGGCGAGGGGGAGACGGTCGCCTATGTCGGCCGCAACGGGGCCGGCAAGACCACCACCCTGCGCGCCATCATGGGGGCGGTCGCCTCCACCGGCACGATCCGTCTCGGCGGCCGGGCGATCGAGACGGTGCCGGCGCACGAGCGGCCGGGGCTCGGTATCGGCTGGGCGCCGGAGGACCGGCGGCTCTTCTCGGCCTTTACGGTGAAGGAGAACATCCTCCTGCCGGCACGCGTGGCGCGGCTCGACCCGGCCGAACGGGACCGGCGGCTGGAGCGGGTCTACGCGATCCTGCCGGAGTTGAAGGAGATGGCGGGGCGGCCGGCCGGCTCGGTCTCCGGCGGGCAGGGCAAGATGGTGGCGCTCGGCCGCGCGCTGATGATCGGCACGCGCCTCGTCCTGCTCGACGAGCCGTTCCAGGGCCTCGCCCCGGTGCTCGCCCAGCGCTACGGCGAGGCGCTGCGGGCGCTGCAGGCGGCGGACCCGTCCCTCTCGCTCCTCATCACCGAATCCAATCCGGCACTGCTGAAGAGCTTTGCCGACCGAACCATCGGCATCGAGCGCGGCGAAATCGAGACCGCGCCGGTGCTGGCGGATCCAGGGCGCTGACGGCGTCCCAGACAAAGGAGGAAACCGATGACGACTCACACATGGAAGACGGCCGGTCTCGCCGCGCTGCTGGCGGTCGCGATGGGCGGGACGGCGCTCGCCGAGTGCACGCCCTCCAAATGGGGACCGGACGACGAGATCGGCGCGGCCAACACCATCACGCCGGAGCGCGTGAAGGCCGCCGCCGCGCTCGTCAAGCAGGGCAAGACCCAGCACCTCGGCATCATCATCGACAAGACCATCCCCGCCTTCGGGGCGCGCAACCTGTCGGTTACGATCCTGCAGCCCGGCCAGCAGTGGGGCGAGATGCCGTTCCCGAACGGCTTCATCTACAACGACGACATTTTCACCGGCTGGCTCGGCATCGGCTCGCAGCTCGACACGCTGGCGCACGGCGGCCTGCACAACGAGGACGGCAGCTACTTCTACAACTGCAACGAGGCGGCCGAGATCTCGCAGGTCACCGGCATGACCAAGCTCGGTCTCGAGAAGGTGCCGCCGCTGGTCGCGCGCGGCGTGGTGCTCGACATGGCCGCGCACGCCGGCAAGGAGCACCTCGACGCCGGCGAGTACTTCACCGCCGACGACGTGAAGGCGCAGGCCGAGGCGCAGGGCGTCACGCTTGGCGAGGGCGATGTGGTGCTCTTCCACACCGGCTGGACCGACCACGTCCTGCCGTCCGACCCGAAGGCCTGGGGCTCGGGCGAGCCGGGCATGGCCGAGGACGTCGCCGAATACATGGCCGAGCTCGGCGTTCTGGCGGTCGGCGCCGACACGTGGGGCGTCGACGTCGTCCCGCCGCAGAACCCCGGCCGTCCGTTCCAGGGCCACATCACGCTCCTGAAGGAGAACGGGATCTACATCCTGGAGGTGATGAACACCGGGCCGCTCATCGAGGACGACGTCTCGGAGTTCATGTTCGTGCTCGGCCCCTCGCGTCTGCGCGGTGCCGTCCAGGCGATCATCGATCCGATCGCGCTGTACTGATCGCTCCACCGCAGCGAGCGCGAGCGGTGCAGGACGCAAGACAAGATCGGCACCGCTCGGCTCGGATCGGCTGAGCGATGCGGCGCCCCTGCGGGAGGGCGCCGCGCTATCGCGCCGGACGGTCGGTCCGTCCTGAGGCGCGAGGTGTCAGGCCTCAGTCGGCGGCAGCCGGAGCGTCGGCAGCGGGTGCGTCGGGCGCGTCGGTGGCCGGAGCGTCAGGCGCCGGCATCTCGGGGCGCTCGCCACGCGGGCCGTCCCAGTCGGCACGAGGACCGCGGGGACCGTCACCGCGCGGGCCGCGCGGGCCGTCCCAGTCGCCGCGGTGGCCACGCGGACCGTCCCAGTCGCCACGCGGGCCGCGGGGGCCGTCCCAGCCGCCGTGATGGCCGCGCATGCCGTCCCGGTCGCCGCGGGGGCCGCCGGGGCCGCACTGGTCACGCTTGCCATGGTGGCCGCGCGGGCCATGGTGGAATTCGCCGCGCTCGCCGCGCTCGCCGCGTTCACCCCGCTCGCCGCGCATGCCGTGACGGCCGTGCATGCCGTGCCGGCCGCGCGGGCCGTCCTCACGTGACAGCGAGCCGTCGCCGTTGCGGTCGAACCGCTCGACCACGCCGCCGAACTTCTCGGCGCGCTCGGCCTCGGAGATCTTGCCGTCGCCGTCCTCGTCGAGCGACTGGAAGCGGTCGACGATCATGCGGTTCATGAGGTCGAGATAGATCGTCTTGAACTCGTCGAGGGTGATCTCCCCGTCGCCGTCGGTATCGCCGAGCTCCACCTTCGACTGGACGAAGACGTCGATCTCCTCCTGGGTGATCTTGCCGTCGCCGTTGGCGTCGGCCTGGCGCATGATCTCCATCATCATCATCGGACCGCGCGGGCCGCCGGGACCACCCGGGCCGCCGCGACCGAAGTGCCGCCCGCCGTGCGGTCCGAAGCCCTTGCCCTCGAACTGGGCGTTGGTCACGCCGGCCTGGGCCTTGACCGGGCTGTCGGGACCCGCGGCAAACGCGGCACCCGCGCCGGCGGCCGTCAGCATGCTGCCGGTGAGCAGGGCGGCAAGGATCACGTTTCTCATCTGTGGCTCCTGTAGACTGTGAGGCGTCGTTCGCCTTCCACCCACAGCTAGTGCCTCCGGTTCGCGAATGTGTGTCGGTGCAGGACCGTGTTTGTCGCGGGGTCTGTCGTGCCGTGCGGGCTGTTACAAATGGCGACAAAGTTCTCCCCGCGCGGGCGAGATCGGCAGGTTATCTGTTTCGCCATGGACGAGACTTATGAGCCCCATATCCTGGTCGTCGACGACGCGCGCGACATCCGCGAGCCGCTCGGCGCCTACCTTCGCAAGCACGGCCACCGTGTGACGCTCGCGGCGGACGCGTCCGCCGCGCGGACGGCGATCTGCAACGGCTCCATCGATCTCGTGGTGCTGGACGTGATGATGCCGGGAGAGGACGGGCTCTCCCTGTGCCGCTGGCTGAGGTCGTCGGGCGGGCCGCCGGTCATCCTTCTGACGGCGATGGCCGACGACGCGGACCGGATCGTGGGGCTCGAGATCGGCGCCGACGACTATGTGGTGAAGCCGTTCAACCCGCGCGAGCTTCTGGCGCGCGTGCGGGCAATCCTGCGCCGCGTGCCGCCGACACGCGACCCGGTGCCGTCCGGCCGCCGCGCCTTCGCGGGGTTCGTCCATGACCCGGCGACCGGCACGCTGCTCGCCGAGGACGGGCGGGAGATCACCCTGACGACGGCGGAGAACCGCCTCCTCATCGTGCTGCTCGACCGGCCCGGGCAGGTGCTCGGTCGGGACCAACTCCTCGACCTCACCCAGGGCCGCGAGGCCAAGCCCTACGACAGGGCGATCGACAATCAGGTCAGCCGGCTGCGCCGCAAGATCGAGCCGGACGCCCGGCGCGCGACGATCATCGTGACCGAGTGGGGCGGCGGCTATCGCCTCGCCGCGGACGTCGTGGACGTCGCGTAGTGGGCACCGGTGTGACGCGTGCGTTGACGCGGTTCGGCGCGGCTCTGGTGCCACGCACCGTCACCGCGCAGTTCGCGCTGCTTCTCGTCGTGGCCCTGCTGGTGGCGAACGTCGTCGCGCTGCTGGTGGTCGGCTCGGAGCGGGCGCGCGTCGCGCGCGAGGTGCGGCGCGGGGCGCAGATCGAGCGTCTCGCCGGCATCGCGGCGGTGATGGAACAGGTCCCGCCGCACCTGCGGGCCGGCATCGCGGCGACGACGTCGTCGCCCTTCCTGCACCTCAACGTCGCCGACACGCCGATCCTCGAGGAGGACTTCGACAGTCTGACCGCCCGCGCCGTGGCCTCGCGACTGCGCAAGGAGCTGGTGGAGGCCGGCTTCGAGGCGCCGGTGCGCGTCGCGGCGGACGAGCCGCCGGTGCTGCCGCGGATGCAGCGCCCGTGGCGCCGCGAGGAGGGGGCGGCCACCGTCCCGCGCGAACCGGGCCCGCCGGCTCCGCCCTGGTGGGACCGGTCGGACGCGCCGCCCGCGGACGGTGCTGCACCGGTCGAGGAGGCCGCCGCGCCGGCCGAGGATGAGGCGCCAACCGGGCAGACCGGCGGCGCCGACGTGCGCGGGGTCCGCGAGGGGCGGCGCGCCGAGGACGCGCGGCGCGCCGATGGGCGGGACGAGGAGCGCGGAGAGGGCGGGCGCGGCTCGCGCCACGCTGAGCGCCACGGCGGGCATCACCGCGATGGGCGCGGCGCAGGCGACGGACCCGGCCGGCACCGGCCGCCGTCGATCGTCGCTTCGATTCCGTTCGGTGACGGGATGTGGCTCAACGCGGAGCTGCCGCTGGTCGATCGCGGACCGCCGGTCGACGGGCGCGCGGTGATGATGACGCTCGGCTTCTCGCTGCTCTTCGTCCTCGGGGTCGGCATCACCTTCACGCGGCGCCTGACCCGGCCGATCCGCTCCCTCGCGGCGGCCGCCGAGCGGGCCGGCGAGGGCGACCGCAGCGCGACGGCCGCGGTGGCCGGACCCGCCGAGGTCCGCCGCGCCGCCGAAGCGTTCAACGCCATGCAGGGCCGGATCGCCCAGTTCGACGCCGAGCGGGCCCGCACCATCGCGGCGGTGGGGCACGATCTGCGCACCCCGATCACCTCGCTGCGCATCCGCGCCGAGATGCTGGACGACGAGGAGCGCGACGCGATGGTGCGCACCCTCGACGAGATGCGCGTGATGGCCGAGGGCCTGCTCGCCTACGGCCGGGCCGAGGCCGAGCACGAGGCGCGCACGCTCGTCGACCTCGCCGCCCTCCTGAAGGATCAGGCCGTCGGCGGGATCCGCTACGAGGGGCCGGACAGCCTTATGGTTGAGGGGCGCCCGGTCGCCCTGTCGCGCGCCTTCGCGAACCTTGCCGAGAACGCGCGGCGGTACGCCGGTGGCGGGCGGATCCGGCTCGTCGACCGGGCCGCGGCGACGACGGTGGTGCTGGACGACGACGGTCCCGGCATCCCCGAGGAACGGCTTGCGGAGGTGCTGGAGCCGTTCGTCCGCCTCGACCCGTCGCGCAGTTCCGAGACCGGCGGTGCGGGACTCGGGCTCTCCATCGCGCGCACGATCATCCGCGCCCACGGGGGGACGCTGACATTGGAGAACCGGCCGGAAGGCGGGCTTCGCGTCACGATCGTCCTGCCGCGCGATCCGCTGCGGCGCGGCCGCCCGGGTGGGCTGGTCTCCGGCAGGCCGCGCCGCGGTCCGGTGTTCGGGCCGGCGCCGGCCAACCCGGGCGGGCAGGCCGGGGAGAGCGCGCGTCGTGCGCTCGCCGCCTCCCGCCGCCGCGAGCGCGTCCGCGCCGCCCGGATGGGCGGCGTCGCCTGACGGCGGGCCGGGAGGGGCGGCCTCGGTGATGTCCGGGGGAAATAGGTCCGTCGATGCCGGGCCTGGTCGCGCGACGGTCGCCGGCGGCCGGGTCGGCCGGGGCGAAGATCCTCTCCCGGCGGGGCCGGGAGAGGGGGACGCTTACTCCGCCGCCTGGCGGGTGGTGCTGGGGGCGTCGTTGTAGGCCGCCTCCAACTCGGGGAGGCGCGCGAGGGCCTTCTTGACGTTCTCGGCACGCACGGGGCCGTAGCCCTTGATCGGCTCGACCCACCCGGCGAGCGCGACGGCGGCGTCCGCCCGCTCGGGGCTGAGAGTCTTGACGATGTGGTCGACGGTCGCCTCGTAGCGGGCGAGCATGGCCCGCTCCTCGCGGCGCTCGGCGTTGCGCCCGAAGATGTCGAGCCAGGTGCCGCGGTGACGGCGCCACCTGGCGAGGTGCGGCAGGAGCTTCAGCATGCGCGGGCCGAAGCTGCGCTTGGCGGGCCGGCCGGTGCGGTGGTCCGTCTGCGACATGATCGGCGGCGCCATGTGGAACTCGAGGCTCTTGTACTCGGCGAACTGAGACTTGAGCTGCTCGGCGAAGCCGCCGTCCACGAAGAGGCGGGCGACTTCGTACTCGTCCTTGATCGCCATCATCTTGTAGAGCTCGCGGGCCACGGTATCGACGAGGCGCTCGCCGTCGATGCCGGCCTTCGTCGCCGCCGCGCGGACCGCCTCGATGCGGCTCTCGAAGCGGCGGGCGTAGGCCGCGTCCTGGTACTCGGTCAGGCTCGCGACGTTCTTGGCCACGCGCTCGGCGGCGTTGGCCGGGAGCTGACGGTGCGGCAGCGGCGTGCCGGCGGCGGCGTCCAGCATCCCCTGGAAGCGCGCCGGGTCGGCGACGGACAGGCGCCCGGCGCGGAAGGCGGCGAGGTTCATCGCCACCGCGGCGCCGTTGAGGCGGATCGCCTCCTCCAGCGAGGCGGCCGACAGGGGCAGGGCGCCCGACTGATAGGCCGCGCCCATCACCATCATGTTGGAGGCGATGGCGTCGCTGAAGAGCGTGGTGGCGGCCTTCGTGGCGTTGAAGGAGACCGTGTCGGCGCGCGCCTCTAGCGCCTGGACGATCCGCCGCGCGGGGAGCGAGAAGTCGATGTTCCGGGTGAAGTCGCCCGGGAACTGCTCGTGCGTGTTGACGACGACCTTGGCGTTGTCGCCGATCGCGGCCAGCACCTTGGCCGAGCCCGCGACGGCGATGTCGCAGCCCAGCACGGCCTGCGCGTCGCCCGGGCCGACGCGGATCGTGGTCACGTCCTCCGGCTTCGGCGCGATCTTGATGTGCGAGAGCACTGCTCCGCCCTTCTGGGCGAGGCCGGCCATGTCGATGACGCCCGCGCCGAGACCCTCGATGTGCGCGGCCATGCCGATGACAGCGCCGACGGTGACGACGCCGGTGCCGCCGACGCCGGTGACGAGGACGCCCATCGGCCCTGTCAGTTCGGGCCGCACCGGCTCGGGCAGGTCCTCAGGCATGTCGGGGACGGTGGTCGCCTTCAGCTTCGCGCCGTGGACGGTGACGAACGAGGGGCAGAAGCCCTTCAGGCAGGAGAAGTCCTTGTTGCAGGTGGACTGGTCGATCTGCCGCTTGCGGCCGAACGCGGTCTCCACCGGCTGGATCGCCACGCAGTTGGACTGCACGCCGCAGTCGCCGCAGCCCTCGCAGACGCGCTCGTTGATGACGACGCGCTTGTCCGGATCGGGGAAGGCGCCGCGCTTGCGGCGGCGGCGCTTCTCGGACGCGCACGTCTGGTCGTAGATCATCACCGTGACGCCCGGCGTCGCCGCGAGGCGCTTCTGCACGTCCATGATGTCGTCGCGGTGGTCGACCGTGACGTCGTGCAGGGTGACGCGGCCGTACTTCTCCGGCTCGTCGGTGACGATGGCGACTTCCTTGACGCCCTCGGCGCGGACCTGCGCGGCGATGACCGCCGGGGTGAGGTGCCCGCCGTCGTGGGTCTGACCGCCGGTCATCGCCACCGCGTCGTTGAAGAGGATCTTGTAGGTGATGTTGGTGCCGGCGGCGACGGCCGAGCGGATCGCCAGCGAGCCGGAGTGGTTGTACGTCCCGTCACCGAGGTTCTGGAACATGTGGGGGCGGGTGGAGAAGGGGGCCTCGCCAACCCACTGCGCACCTTCGCCGCCCATCTGGGTGAAGCCGAAGGTGTTGCGGTCCATCCAGATCGCCATGAAGTGGCAGCCGATGCCGGCGCCCGCCTTCGAGCCTTCCGGCACCACGGTCGACGACGAGTGCGGGCAGCCGGCGCAGAAGTAGGGCTTGCGCTCGGTGATGTTGGTGGTGGCCTTCATGCGGCTCGCGAGCGCTTCGAGCTCGGCGAGCGGGGCCTGCACCTGATCGGCGCCCATCGCGGCGAGGCGGCGGCCGATCTCGCGCGCGACGTGGTTGGCGTCGAGCGCGGCGGGGGCACGGAAGAGCTGGTGGCCGAGCTCGTCCTCCTTGCCGACGATCGCCGGGGCGTTGGCGGTGCCGTAGAGGATATCCTTCATCTGCGGCTCGATCAGGCCGCGCTTCTCCTCGACGACGATGATCTTCTCGAGGCCCTCGGCGAAGTCGGTGACATCCTCGCGCGGGATCGGCCAGGGCATCCCGACCTTCATGACGCGGATGCCGAGGTTGGCGGCGGCCACCTCGTCGATCCCGAGGGCGGCGAGCGCCTCCAGGAGGTCGAGCCAGCTCTTGCCGGTGCCGACGAGGCCGATGCGGGCCGACGGACCGCCGCGCATCACGATCGGGTTGATGCGGTTGGCGCGGGCGAAGACCCTCGCGGCCGGAAGCTTCACGTCGTGGAGGCGGGCCTCCTCGGCGAGCGCGTCGAAGCCGGGCTGGATGTTGGGGTTCTCGGCGAAGAGGAAGTCGGGCGTCACGATCTGCAGCCGGTCGGTCCGCCCGTCGATGGAGGCGGTCGACTCAACGGTGTCCTTGACGAGCTTGAAGCCCATCCAGAGGCCGGAGAAGCGGCTCATCGCGATGCCGAGGAGCCCGTAGTCGACGATGTCCTGCACGCCGGCGGGCGACAGGATCGGCATGAGCGTGTTGATCATGCCGAATTCGGACTGGTGGGCGGTCGTGGAACTCTCGCAGGTGTGGTCGTCGCCCATCAGGGCGAGGACGCCGCCGAGGGGGGCCGTGCCGGAGAGGTTGGCGTGGCGGAAGACGTCGCCCGAACGGTCGACGCCGGGGCCCTTGCCGTACCAGAGGCCGAAGACGCCATCGAACTTGTTCTCGCCCGCGAGGGCGGCACGCTGGCTGCCCCAGATCGCGGTGGCGGCGAGGTCCTCGTTGATGCCGGGCTGGAAGACGACGTTCTCGCCGAGGAGCTTCTTGGCTTTGCCGAAGGTCTGGTCGAGGCCGCCGAGCGGGGAGCCGCGGTAGCCCGTGACGTAGCCGGCGGTGCGATGGCCGTTGGCGGCATCGCGCGCCACCTGAGCGAGACAGAGCCGGACGAGGGCTTGGGTTCCCGAGAGGAAGACGTGGTCCTTCGAGAGGTCGTACTTGTCGTCCAGCGAGACCGAACGTGTCACAATCTACCCCTCCTGTTTGTCCTGGACGGTACGCCCTGGCGGGGCGGTGATCAACTTCGTCCAATTCAATTGTGGTCTCGTTCAGCTGTCGAAATCAGCGTTCAGTGGCAATGGCGTAAGAGTTCGGGTCTGTATTCGAAGTGCATTGTATCATAGTGATACCAGCGCCCCCCCCAGACGAAACAATGTTGCTCAAACACCGCGACAATCTCGGCGGGAATTTGGTTGCGGTAGGGGATCGTGCCGCCCGCCTGCTGGGCGTCCCAACGCCAATAGTTGGTAAATTTGGTGTTGATATCGATGGCGGCGCCGTACGAATGGACGCTGAGACGGTTCGTCCCGGCGATCGCGCGCCAGTTGAACGTCCCCGCCGGCGGGACGAGGTACTTGTGGAAGCGTGAAGGCAGGCGCTCCAGGTCGCGCGAGACGGCCTCCAGCTTCTCGTCGACCCCGAACCGGGTGGTGACGAGGAGCGTCCCGCCGCCGAGCTTCGGAACCCAGGGGACGGCACGCAGGTTGGCCCGCACCGCGCCTTCGCTCGCGCCGTAGAGCGCCTTGAAGAAGGCGTCGCTGCGCACGCGCCCGGGGTCCTCGTCCCGGCCCGGGGGCCGGGAGCTTCCGGCCGGGTAGGGGTAGTGGAACATGTCCTCGACGTCGCCGTCGGTGAGGAGCTCGGCCGCGGACTTGCGCCGGCCGTCGTCCCACGGGACGCGCGTGCCGGACGGGAAGACGACCGCGTTGCCCTCGATGCGGAACGCGCCGGGATAGGCGTTCAGGAGCGCCCGCTGGTCGGCACTGCCGCCGCCCGTCGCCGCTGCCGTGGTGGCTGGCGTGGTGCTGGCCGGCGCGTTGTCCCGGCCGCCGCCGAAGAGGCCGAAGAAGCCGCGCCGGGGCTGGTCGTCCGAGGATCCGCCGGTCTGCCCGGGCCGTACCCGCTCGCCGAGCGGCGCGGACGGCTTGCCGGCGGGGACCGGCGCCTGCGCGGCCGTGATCCCGGAAACGGGCGCGACGCCCGACGGCACGGGGACGGGGGAGAAGCCGGCGAGGAGCGGGGCGAGGCCGATTGCCGCGGCCAGTCCTGCCAGACGGCGTCGCCGCAAACGATGGTCCGGACGGGGGGCCGCCTGCGCCGCGAGACCGCGGCGAGACGCCCGCCGCATTGCCCGGATGGTCCGCCGGTCGCGGCGGGGATCGTCAAACTCAGCCATGGCCGCGACGTTACGGGGTTCGCCTTTGCGCCGAAAGGCCCGTCCGCCGATCGGCCGGGGGATATTGCGCCGGGCTATGGGCCCGCCGGCGTGCCGTGAGGGCGGGTGGCACGGGCGCGCGAGACGTCGGCGAAGGCGGACAAAAAACCTTCATTTCACATCCGGGGTCGGCACCTCTATATGCCTGCGACGGAGGGCACCATGCTTGGTTTCTTTGAGCGCCTGGTCGACCCCTATCCCGCTCGCGCAACCGAGACCCCGCCGAACCGCTTCCTCGCGTTCATGTGGCATTTCTCGCGCGATGTGTGGCCCTGGGTCGCGATGATGTGCGTACTGTCGGCGGCCATCGGCCTCGGCGAGGCATTCCTGTTCGGCTTTCTCGGCACGCTGGTCGACTGGCTGGCGACACGCGACCCGGTCAGCCTGATGGCCGAGGACGGGACGACGCTCGCGCTGGTCGGGGCGGCGATCCTCATCGGCCTGCCGACGCTCGTCACGCTCCAGTCGGTCCTGCTGCACCAGACGCTCGCGGGCAACTACACGATGCTGGTGCGCTGGCTCAGCCACCGCCACCTGCTGCGGATGCCGGTGTCGTTCTACGCGGACGAGTTCGCCGGCCGCATCGCCACCAAGGTGATGCAGACCGCGATCGCCGTGCGCGACGTGGCGCTGCGGGTCTGCGACGTCTTCACCTACGTCATCTCGTTCTTCGTCGGCATGGTCGTGGTGGCGGCGCAGGCGGACTGGCGGCTGATGATCCCGCTCCTCGTCTGGGCGGCGATCTACTCGGTGATGCTGTGGTGGTTCATCCCCCGGCTCGGCCGCGCGTCCGAGGCGCAGGCCGACGCGCGCTCTATGATGACGGGCCGCGTGGTCGACGCCTACACCAACATCCAGACCGTCAAGCTGTTCTCCCACGCCGACCGCGAGCGGGACTATTCGCGCGAGGCGATGGACGGGTTCCTGGGCACGGTGCATCGCCAGATGCGGCTGATCACCGGCTTCAACGTGTTCAACTACGCGCTCAACGCGCTGCTCCTGTTCGCGATCGGCGCGCTCGGCATCTACTTCTGGACGGTCGACAGCATCTCGCTCGGCGCGCTGGCGGTGTCGGTGACGCTGGTCCTGCGCCTCAACGGCCTCTCCCACTGGGTGATGTGGGAGATGACGATGCTGTTCGAGGCGGTGGGCACGATCGTCGACGGGCAGCGGATGCTGTCGCGCTCGCCGACGGTGACGGACGTCCCGGCCGCGCCGGTCCTGACGGTGCCGCGCGGCGAGATCCGCTTCGAGGGGATCCGTTTCCACTATGGCAAGGCGAAGGGCGTCATCGACCACCTCGACCTGACCGTGCGGCCGGGCGAGAAGATCGGCCTCGTCGGTCCGTCCGGCGCGGGCAAGACGACGCTGATGAACCTCCTCCTGCGCCTGCACGACCTGGAGGCGGGGCGGATCCTGATCGACGGGCAGGACATCGCGGCCGTGACGCAGGATTCCCTGCGCGCGGCGATCGGCGTCGTCAGCCAGGAGCCGGCGCTGCTGCACCGCTCGATCCGCGACAACATCGTCTACGGCCGGCCGGATGCGACGGAGGCGGACCTGCGCGAGGCCGCGCGCCGCGCCAACGCGCTCGACTTCATCGAGGGCCTCTCCGACGCGCAGGGCCGCACGGGCTTCGACGCCTACGTCGGCGAGCGCGGCGTGAAGCTCTCGGGCGGACAGCGCCAGCGCATCGCCATCGCGCGCGTGTTCCTGAAGAACGCCCCGATCCTGGTGCTCGACGAGGCGACCAGCGCGCTGGACAGCGAGGTCGAGGCAGCCATCCAGGAGAGCCTCTTCGCGCTGATGGAAGGAAAGACGGTGATCGCGATCGCGCACCGGCTGTCGACCATCGCCTCGCTCGACCGCCTCGTCGTGCTGGAGAAGGGCCGCGTGGTGGAGGAGGGGCGCCATACCGACCTCGCCGCCGCCGGCGGGCTCTACGCCCGGCTGTGGTCGCGCCAGTCCGGCGGCTTCATCTCCGCCGACATCGTCGAGGAACCGGCGGAGTAGGCGGACACTCCGAGGGGGCGGCGGACGCCCCCTCGCCCGGACGGTGGGGCGACGTCCGCAGGGTGGTCGGCGCATGAATGTTAAGCTGCGCTAATCAAGTCGTTAATCTTTCGCAAATGACAGCGCCGGCCCGGCAGTGCAGGGTCGCGCAAAAGAACATGTCATTCGGAGGAAGCGATGAGATTAGGGTCGCGACCCGTTCCAATGTCCAATCTCTCGCTCGAGCAGCGCGCCCACAACATCCGGCGCAACTCGCTGCGGATGGGCGAAGTCCAGGGACAGGGTTATATTGGCCAGGCGCTCGGTATCGCCGACGTCCTGGCCGTCGCCTACTTCCACGCCCTCGAATATCGGCCGGAAGACCCGGAGTGGGAGGGGCGGGACCGCTTCCTTCTGTCGATCGGACACTACGCCATCGCCCTCTACGCCGCGCTGATGGAGGCGGACGTCCTGCCCGTCGACGAGCTCGAGACCTACGGGATGGACGACAGCCGCATGCCGATGTCGGGCATGGCGTCCTACACGCCCGGCATGGAGATCACCGGCGGTTCGCTCGGACAGGGGCTCGGCATCGCCGTCGGGATGGCGCTGGGGCTGAAGCGCAAGTCCAACCCCGCCTTCGTCTACAACCTCATGTCCGACGGGGAGCTCGGCGAGGGGTCCACCTGGGAGGCGGCGATGGTGGCCGCGCACCATCGGCTCGACAACCTCGTCTGCCTCGTCGACTTCAACAACCAGCAGGCCGACGGCCCGTCCACCCGGATGAACTCCGCCGAGCCGCTGGTCGCCAAGTGGGAGGCGTTCGGCTGGCACTGCCAGCGCGTCGACGGCAACGACCTCGGCGCCGTGGTGCGCGCCTTCGATGCCGCGCGCGAGCTCTCGGCGCCGCAGCCGCGCGTGATCGTCTTCGACACCAGGATGTGCAAGGGCGTCCCCTTCCTCGAGAAACGGGACATCACCCACTTCGTCCGCGTCGAGGCCGACGAATGGGCCAAGGCGCTCGCGGTGCTCGACGAGGGAGGCCCGCAGTGACGCTCGCATCCATGGCCCGCAAGTACGAGCCGCGCCGCGTCCCGCGCAGCGCGGACGGCGAGGCGCTCACCACCTCGGCGATGATCGCGTCGCTGGCGGCGGAGGGCTACGACACCGTCGCCGCCCCGTTCGGCCACGCGCTCGTCAACCTCGCGAAGTCGAACGACAAGGTCGTCGGGCTGACGGCGGACCTGTCGAAATACACGGACCTCTACGTCTTCGCCGAGGCGATGCCCGATCGCTTCTACCAGATGGGGATGGCCGAGCAGGCGCTGATGTCGGCCGCCGCCGGACTGGCGCGGGAAGGCTTCGTCCCGTTCGCGACCACTTACGCCGTGTTCGCCTCGCGCCGCGCGTACGACTTCATCGCGATGGCGATCGCGGAGGAGAATCTCCCGGTCAAGATCGTCTGCGCGCTGCCCGGGCTCACCACCGGCTACGGTCCGAGCCACCAGGCGACCGAGGACCTCGCCATCTTCCGCGGCCTGCCGAACCTCACGATCGTCGACCCGTGCGACGCGGACGACATCGCCGGAATGGTGCCGCAGGTCGCGGCGCACGACGGGCCGGTCTACTGCCGGCTGTTGCGCGGCAAGGTGCCGAAGGTGCTGAGCCGGCACAAGCCGGGATACCGGTTCAGGCTCGGCGAGGCGCAGATGATCCGCGAGGGGCGCGACGTTCTCGTGGTCTCGACCGGGTTCATGACGATGCGCGCGCTCGACGCGGCGGTGGCGCTGGCCGCGGACGGGATCGACGTCGCGGTGCTGCACGTGCCGACCATCAAGCCGCTGGACACCGCGACGATCCTCGCCGAGGCGGGCAAGGGCGGGCGCCTGGTGGTGACGGCGGAGAACCACACGGTGATCGGCGGCCTCGGCGAGGCGGTGGCGTCGACGCTGCTGACGAACGGCGTGACGCCGACGTTCCGGATGATCGGCCTGCCGGACATGTTCCTCGAGGCCGGCGCGCTGCCGACGCTTCACGACATGTACGGCCTCTCCGTCGCGAAGGTCGCGGCACGGATCAAGGGCTGGCTCTGACACCGCCGCGCGGCGCTCCCCCGGGGCGGCGCCGCCATCAACGACAACTGTGGGGGGAACTATGGGGCTGCTGGAAGGCCGCTATGCCGTCGTGACCGGCGCGGCGAGCCCGAGAGGCCTGGGCCGGGCCACCGCACGGCTCTTCGCCGAGCACGGCGCGACGGTGGCGATCCTCGACCTCGACGCCGCGGCGGCGGAGCGGGTCGCCGCGGACCTGGGCGCGGACCACGTCGGCCTCGCCTGCGACGTCACCGACAAGGGCGCGTGCGAGGCGGCGGCGAGGGCGCTCGAGGAGCGCTGGGGTCGGATCGACATCCTCGTCAACAATGCCGGGATCACCCAGCCGCTGAAGATCATGGACATCGCACCGGCGAACTACGACGCGGTGCTGGACGTGAACCTTCGCGGCACGCTCTACATGAGCCAGGCCGTCATTCCGGGGATGCGGGCGCGCCGGTCCGGCTCGATCGTCAACCTCAGCTCGGTCTCCGCGCAGCGGGGCGGCGGGATCTTCGGCGGGCCGCATTATTCGGCGGCGAAGGGCGGGATCCTGGGCCTCACCAAGGCGATGGCGCGCGAGCTCGCCCCCGACGGGGTGCGCGTCAACGCCATCTGCCCCGGCTTCATCGCCACCGACATCACCGCCGGCGCGCTGACGCCGCAGATGCTGGAGTCGATCATCGCCGGGATCCCTATGGGCCGGGCCGGGGAGGCGTCGGACGTCGCGGGCTGCGCCCTCTTCCTCGCCTCGGACCTCTCCGCCTACTGCACCGGCACGGAGGTCGATGTGAACGGTGGCTCGCTGATCCACTGACGCGGAGCGTCCGCATCCGGCCGTCTAGCGCGGGGGAGGCTCGAAGAAGTCCGGGCCCGCCCCGGTGCGGACGGTGCATCCGGCCCCGGCGAGGAAGGCGCGCGCCTGCGTCTCGTGCGCGGCGCACGCCTGCGACAGCCACTCCACGAAGCGCTTGACGATGCGGCGGTTGAGGTGGCGCGCCGGGCACACGACCCAGTAGGCGCGGAACGAGACGACCTCGAACTCCGGCGCGAACGGGACCAGCTCGCCCCGCATCAGCTCCGGAAGGCACAGGTTGACGCTGTCCAGCGTGAGCCCGCCGCCCTGCTTGGCGAGCTCGATGGACATAGACGAGCGGTCGAAGCGGAAGGGGAAGGTGAGGCTCGGCAGGCTGATCCGGTTGGCGGCGAGCCACAGGTCCCAGCGGTAGAAGCCCTTGACGCTGTCGATGAGCCGCGCCTGCGCGAGCTGCTCGGCCCGGTCGCCGGAATGGCGCATCAGCTCGTCGCGGTAGGACGGGCTGCACAGCGGCAGCACCATGTCGTCGAGGATGCCGGTCTCCGAGAGGCCCGCCCAGCCGCCGAGCCCGTAGCGCAGGTCGAGGTCGATCGCCTCCGTCTCGAACGAGGAGAAGTCGGGCGTGGCGTCGATCCGGATGGCGAAGTCGCGGTTCTGGGCCGCGAAGTCGGCGATGCGCGGGCAGAGCCAGCGCACGCCGAAGCTCGGGCTGGCGCGGATGACGAGGGTGCGCAGGTCGCGCTGCCGGGTGATCGCGCTGCGCGCGTTGCGGATCGCGCCGAACGCCTGGGTCGCTGTCTGGTAGAGCCGGTCGCCCTCCAGCGTGAGGATGAGGCGGCGCTTCTCGCGGCGGAAGAGCCGCACGCCGAACTGCGCCTCGAGGTGGCCGATCTGCTGACTGACGGCCGACGGCGAGACGCCGAGCTCGTCCGCGGCGCGGGTCACGCTGCCGAGCCGCGCGACGGCCTCGAAGTATTCGGTCGCCTTGAGATTGAGGTCCCTCATCGGCGTGAGCTTAGGGGGTGGCGGGGTGCCGCGCCATGGCCGTGGACGGGCGCGGCGGCGGCCGCCCGTGCCAGCTTGCCAACGCCATGTCATCGTGCGAAGGCATGGAGTGTCGCGTCGAGGACCGTCGCCTCGCCGCCGGTCTTGCCCGGGCGGATCGGGCTCTGCGCCGCCTCCGGCCGGGGCCGGTATGCGTCGCGCCGCGCCGCCACGGTCGGCGACACGGCCCGGAATGCGGGTGTAGCTCAATGGTAGAGCAACAGCCTTCCAAGCTGATGACGAGGGTTCGATTCCCTTCACCCGCTCCACCCGCCTTTGCCAGCGATATCAGCGGCTTGAGCCTTTCGTTCCCCGTTCGTGCATGGTGCCGTTTCAACCGCTGTCAGCTGACGCGTTTCTACCGGTCGTTTGCCCGGCGTTCTCGGACGTGCCGTTTGGGGCCTCCGCGGCGACACGGAAGGCGCGGCGCTTCAGCGACGGACCAACCGCCCGTTCCTGGGTCCGCTTCGCATATCCGTGATAGGCCTTCGCCTGCTTGTGGGCCGACAGCGCCATGCCTTCGCCTTCGGTCAGGCCGGCCTCCTCGAGCTCCGTCATGCCGCCATGTCGGCAGGCGTCGAGGGTGAAGCCCGTCAGCGCGGCATTCCTCTCGGGATCGTCCCTGAGTGCCTTGTCGCGGATGCGCGCCACCAGCTTGGCAAAGGCCTGCGTCGCGTAAGGCTTGCCGCCGGCGTTCAAACATACGAGGAGGCCCCGGCGAGGGACACACGCCAGCACAGCTTCCGCTTCCGGATAGAGCCGCTCGCCCGTCCGGGGATCGGCCAGGGGGTGCCAGCCCTCCACGCCCGTCTTGTGGTGCTGGACGCTGACCCATCCGCGATGCGCCGGTGGATCGTAGCTCGCCCAGGTGAAGTGCTGGATCGTGTTCTCGGGACGCTGCAACCATTCGAAGCACACGACGGCCGCCGCGGCCGCCTCCGGTTTGCCTTGGCGCAACGCCTCCTCCGCGAAGTGATAGACCACGTCCCGGGTCACCGCAGCCTTCGGCGTTGAAGCGCGCCGTACCAGTGCGACACCGCGCCAGGGGTTCCGCTCCGGTGTCGGCATCGTGTCGGGGTAGAGGCGCCCGACCACGTCCCAGGCGCGGCGCATCTGCTTGATGGCCATCTCGCCCCGGCGAAACTTCCCGCCTTCGCACATAGCCTCATAGATCTTGTCGGCAGCACGCGGGGTGATGCTTCTCGTCGAGACCTGACCGAAGCGGGGTGTCTGCTCCGACTTCGTCGGCAGGTTGCCGACCTGCTTGAAGACGTTCCTGTAGGTCCTGGCGGTTCGGTCGCTGACGTTCGCCGCGTAGTCACGGCTCTTGACGTACTGGTCGATCAGCCAGTCGATGGTCCCATATTTCGACGGCAGGACGCTGCTGGCGTCCCGCATGATGTTCAGCTCGGCGCGCCATTCGTCCAGGGCAACGTTCCATGTCCGCGCAGCGTCGTCGAGCTCGCGCTGGCCAAGGTCGACGCCGAGGGCGATGATGTTGAAGGGGAAGGTGATCCCGTCCTTCGTGGCGCGCGCCTTGTCGCGATGCGGCGGGTTCCAATAGAAGCCGCTCCTGCCTCCGGAGAGTGGCCGCACAATCACATAGCGCGGCAGGTTGACCTTGATGCTCACAGGATGTCTGCGGCGTCGGCCACCATCTCTTCCGTCGCGTTTCCGATCGCGTGATCCAGATCCCTCTTCAGCCACAGCCGCCGCCTGCCTTCCGCTACCACGGGTCCAGGGTATTCCGATCCGACGCGGGATAGGAACGCCTCGACGCTCACCTCACCGACGTACCCGGCCGCCATCGCCGAGCCCATTCGAGCGGGCCACGATCCAGAGGGGACGACAGCTGGCCGGTGTTTCGCGCTCATCCGTGTTCTCCTTCCCCAACAGTGCGCCGGCACGACGCCGGAGCCGTGGCATGTCGCGCAACGTCGCTCCCGCACGCCAGTAAGTGCTTGCGGCGGCAAAACGGCGAGCTCCTCGCAGAGACGCCCTGAGCGACAGCCGGCGGGCTCGGACGCAAGTCGCGGGTGTCATCCGCACTGTCGCTTGCCTCGAATTGTCCCCGGGACTTCGGGCCGCCGCCGGGTCGACGTCTTCAGGTGGACGCGGTTGAGGGTGTCAAACGCAGCCGCCGTCCCCCTGGCCCGTTGCCTATCCGATCGCCCAGGCGATGCCGGCGATCAGCCCGGTCCAGATCGCGGCCGAAGCGGCAAGCGCTGCGGAGTATCCGATGATCACGTTGCGCCGCGGCGGGAGGGCTGCGGGTTTCATCGCGGCTGTCCGGTCGCTTTTCTAATGGCGGCGCGGGCGCGACAGGCGTCGGCCTCGAACCGTTCCACCTCGCGACGCAACGCGCAGTCTAGGCCGGCGGCAACGACGCCGTCGTGATCCATCAGCGCCCGCAATGCCGCGAGCATGTCAGCCGCGGCCGACGTCAGGCAATCGGAATGCTGCATTACCGGAACGGGGCGCAGCGGTGGCAGGTACTCGGTCCCCGCGTTTAGGGCGAGGGCCTTACGGTAGGGGCAGGTGTGGCAGAGGCCGGTCATCGCTGCGTCCTCAGAACGGAACATCGTCGTCAAACGGAGCGGGGTTCGAGCTCTGGAACGTGGCGACGTGCGTCCCGTTGGGAGTTTGGCGGGTCTCTGGCGCGCCGCCGACGTAGCCGATCAGCTGGACGCGGTTCACCGTAGCCTCCGTGGGTGAGGCGGAGCGCAAACTACGCGAGCCGCGCGCCTGACCTCGCGGCTGTAGGCGACCCGCGCTGCGGCCTGCGTAAGGCGGCCGGTGTATGCGTTGCGATTGAAGAGGTCCTGCTCGGACGTCGCCAGTTCGCCGAGGAGGGTGCCCAGCGCCTGAGACAGGTCGTTGACAACCTCGCCGGCGGCCTCACGGCGCGAGCAACCCGCCGCGATGTGCTGCGTCAGGGTGCTGTCAATCGCGGAGAGTAGCCAGGGGGCGGCGTCTTCGTGATGTGCGGCTTGGTTTGCCATCACGCATGCCCCGCGACGTCGGCTTCTTCATCTGCGATGGCTAGCGACTGAGCCGTGACGTCGCGATAGTCCGCGAGCGACCATCCGAGCGCCTTGGCCGCGCTTTCGCGGCGGGCCTGGCGGCTGAACCTTAGGGCGACCGTTGCGGGATCGAACCCTGCCTCAGGCGCATAGAGAAGGGGAACAGAGGCGTTGGCGGCAGCGCGGCCGTGCGCCCGAGTGCAATGTTGGTCGTTCGTGCGGAGCACATGAGCCTCCTGTCATCGTGACAGGATGAATATGGCATCAGTCGATATCGAGTGCAACGATAATTCGGTACTCAGGCGATAATTTTATCGGCGAGGCCCTGACTTCATCATCTTCAAGGTATCGAAATAGTGCCGCCGCTCTTCCGGGGTGGCGTCCGCCATCAGCAAGTTGAAGTCGGGAGAATCCGGATCGATGAACAGCTCCTGCCATTGACACTCGAGCGCCTCGGCGATCGCGAAAATGCTTGGCCACTCAATGGTTTTCCCGCGCTCAAAGTCGGAAATTACGGATTGGCTCACTCCACTGTGAACCGAGAGATCGACTTGCGTCCAACCTCGCGCACGGCGGCGAGAGCGGACTGAGGGCTTTCCTAGGGACAGTTGCGATGGCGATCTCGGCATAGACCTTACGGTAGGCCCAGTGGTCGATATCGATGTCACGAGTGATCCGGATTATTGGTTGACACGGTATACCTACCTAGTAGATATTCCCGACCATGCAAGCCGCTGACAAAATCCGTCACTGGAGGAAGCTGAACAAGCTTACACAGGTTCAGCTTGCCACCAAGCTTGGCAGGCGTCAGTCCACGATCTCCCGGGCCGAGAATGGCGGCCAGGTAGAATGGGATCTGAAAGTCGCCCTGCACGAACTCACCGAGGGGTTCGTTTCGTTCAGTGACTGGATTGAGACAGTTCCGGGGATGTCTCTCTCAAGATCTGCCACAGCGTCTGACGAAGAAGGTCATCTGTCATGACGATGGATGCACTCGACGTTGAAATATCGGCCCGCCGCGACGTCCATAGTATTCGAATAGCTCCAGGAGCGACTCTCTCGCAGTACGCTCCCGTAACAAATAGATCGATATTCGTGCCTGGTTCGAATGGGCGTTTCATAGCCGCTCCCTTGTTTGGCATGTGGGCGAAGGGTAACGGCCTTTCTCAGGTGGCGACTATGTCCAAAGTGCGGACATGGGCAACAGCAGCCCAACAGGAGCGCGAAACTTCAACTGGATGTGAAACGTTCTCCAAGACCCGCCGGGCAAGCTTTCCTCCCACTACCGTGGTCACCGGCGCAACTGCCGGAGGCCTGGTGCCTCCGGCTTCTTGCCCGATCGAAGGCTGGGGTGGCTATCGTCTTGTCGCGAGCCCGACGGCGAGTTCTTCATGACGATCGCGGGCGCACTCATCCTCTTCGCTGCGATCACGGCCGCAGCGATCCTCGCCGACCGATCCTCCCGAGGGCTCGGCGAGCCAACTGACAGGGGGTCGTCCCTGTCCCTCTTACTCCGCGGCGGCTTCGTCGAAGTGCACCGCCCTATGGCAGGCCCTCCACCCATGGAGGGCAGCCGATGAACGCGGCCGCCACCGAACGCGAGATGATGGACGAGGCGGACCGCGCCTGGCTCTTGGCCGAACCGCTCGTGCGCGATGCCTCCAAGGCGTTGGCGAGGCATCTCAACGTCCCTCACGTCCAGGCGATGACGCTTCTCGCCGAGGTCGTCCTCGGCTGCATGCAAGCTCTCGACAGCGAAGCCGCGCAGCGCCTGATCGATGCCATCGCCCGCCAGGTGCTTGCGGCTGGGAGTGACCCGCCGGCATTCCGCCGGGCGCTCGCCGACAAGGAGGCCGCGCTCGAGGAGCTCCATCACCTCTTCGTCCTCTCGATGCTTCCCGCCGAAGGCGCGGGGAACTAATGCCGCGCGGGCTCCGGTCATTGCTCTGCCGGCTGATCGGCCACGACGACGTGGACGAGTGGGAGACGTCCTGCGCCAACCGGATGATCGCGGTCGTGCGGCGGTGCCGCTGGTGCGGCCGCCAGCGCGTCGACCTGCTGGATCACTGAGACGGTCCGGCGGGCGGGGCCATGAACGAGCGCGACGCGGCGGGGGATTGGAAGCCGCTGCGCTGCGCCTGCGGCGCGTACGCCACGCATCGGCTCGGACGGGGGCCGTGGTGTTGCCGCTCGTGTTTCGAGGTGGCCCGGCTGGCGCCCGACCGGCGCGCCAGGCCGCCTTCCGACGAACCCGAGACAGGAGACCGGGATGGCGAGGCCAATCGCGGACGTGCTGCGGGAGATGAACCGTGGCGACTTCTTTGACGAGGTGTCCGACGAGCTCGGCGCGCTCGTCGAGGCCGTGCAGGAGACCGGCAAGGCCGGGATGCTCACCCTCAAGATCAGCGTGTCGCCCAACGGCGGCGCCACCGTGAAGGTCGCTGGCGACGTCAGCACCAGGCTGCCGCGGCGCGCCCGCGGCGACAACGTCTTCTTCGTCGCCAGCACGGGGTCGCTGCAGCGCCACGACCCGCGCCAGAGCGACATCTTCGAACCGCGGCTCGCCACATCCGATGACGCTGAACCGCGCCAGGCACGAAAGGTGAAGGGCTATGACGACTGATGAGACGCGCGGTTCCGGCCGCGAGATGGACCGGGTCAGCGCGATGGCCGCGCAGGTCGTGGCGGCAACCAGTCAGAGCCTTCCGGACGGCCCCGACGGCTCGCAGGTTCGGCTCGTACCGCCCGGCTGGAGCCTGGAGCGGCTCGCGCCGATCGTGCCGCCGCTGCTGCCGCACGTGAGCCAGGTCATCTCGGTCGACGAGGCCGATTCCTTCACCCTGTACTACGAGGCGTTCGCGACCCCGCAGACGCGGCTCTTCGCCGATGTCCGCCACGGCGTGCTGACCGCGGTGCTGGACTATCACGACGCCGGCTCCGACGAGACGGAGTATGCCGATCCGGCGCCGGGCCGGTTGGCGCACCGTCTGGTTTATGCGGCGCCGAAGTCCGTGGAGTGGCAGCGCTGGGCGGACCTCCACCGGCGGGCGATCGATCAGGAGGCGCTGCTCGAGTTCCTCGAGGAGAACGCCCAGGACATCGTGCGTCCGGCGGCGGCCGACGTGCTGGAAATGGTGACCGAGTTCCGCTCGATCCGCTCCACCAGGTTCAGCCGCAAGATGAACCTGACGAACGGGTCCGTCGCGATGTCCTTCTCGGACGAGGAGGCCGGCGACCAGACGGTCCATGCGCCGTCCGAGATGACGATCCATGTGCCGGTGTTCGAGGGCGGCGAGCGCGTCGAGATCAAGGTGTTCCTGCGCACGCGGGCGCCGAACGGGAAGCTGTCGTTCCTGCTGGTGATCCACCGCAAGGAACTCGTCGAGCGCGAGCTCTTCTGCGAGACGGTGCGGGGGATCGAGGAGACGCTCAGCACCCCGGTCTGGTGGGGCCGGATCTCGTGATCCAGCCGCGCTGCTGACGGACGCTCTGCCATGACGATACTCGACGCCGCCCTGGCGCTCGCCAAACGCGGGTGGCCGGTCTTCCCGTGCAATCCCGAGGCCGACAAGGCCAAGGGTTCGAAGCGACCACTCACCGAGCACGGCCTGAAGGATGCCTCCACCGACGCGGGGACGATTCGGGGCTGGTGGGGACGCTGGCCCGAGGCCTTGATCGGGCTCCCGACGGGGCCCGGCCTTGGGGCCTTCGTCGTCGACCTCGACCCTCGAGAGAAGAGCTGCTCGGAGCTTTGGGACGAGCTCGAGGCGCTGATCGGCGCACCGCTCGGCGAGCCGATTGTCGCCGTCACGCAATCGGGTGGTTGGCATCTCTATTATTCCTGGCCGACCCTCGGCGCCGGCGAGAAGCTCGGCAATCGGTCCGGCACGCGCTCCGGTCTCCCGGCCCACGTCGATGTCCGGGGAGAGGGCGGGTACGTCATCGCGCCGCCGTCCATCATGCTCGATGGCCGCCGCTACGAGTGGCGCTCGGGCCCGACACGCGGTCTCACGGCGGCGCCGGCCGAGCTGATCGACTGCATCCTGCGCCGCGGCAAGTTCGCGAGAGAGGAGGAGCCGCCGCGGCCGCGCGGCGCGCCCGTGGAGGCCTCGGAGCGGGTGCGCAAGTACGCCCTCGCGGCCCTCGACGCCGAGGTGCGCAAGGCGGCCGCCGCGCCGAACGGCGAGCGAAACGAGACGCTGAACGCGACGGCCTATGCGCTCGGCCAGCTGGTCGGCGCCGGCGCGCTCTCCGAGAGCGTCGTTGTGGCCGCGCTCGATGACGTGGCGGCCCAATGGCCGAACCGGAAGAAGAGCCGCGGCACCATTCAGTCCGGCCTTCGCGCCGGGATCGCCTCGCCGCGTGATCTCTCCGAAATCGAGGCAGCACGAACCCGGTCCCCTGATGAATGGCGTTCCCGTGGCTCGCAAATCCCGCCTCGGAGTGACGGCGCCGGCGGTGGTGGTCAGCCTCCTGGTGGGGGGCCGACGATCGGCGGCGGTGGGGGCGGGTTCGACCGCGCCACGCTGGAGCGGTGCGCCGAGCTGGAGGTGAACGACACCGGCAACGGTCACCGGCTCCTCGAGTGGTTCGGCGATCACGTCCTGCACGTTCGCAACGTCGGGTGGTCCGTCTGGGATGGGAAGCGCTGGAACGTCGACGGCGGCGACGAGGCCGTCAGCCGGATGGCTCAGGATACGGCCAGCCGCATCCGCCTCGAGGTGCCGCTCGTAAAGATCGACGACGACGAGCGTGCGGCGATGGAGGCGCGGGGCGAGAGCGAGGACGCGATCGACAAGGCCGAGAAGCAACGCCGAGCCAGCCGGATCCGCCACTCGGTGCAAAGCGGCAACTCGGGGAAGCTCGCCGGGATGATGGGCGTCGCGGCAACCCACGCGACGATCACGGTGCCTGAACTCGACGCCGAGCCGCTCGCCATCAACGTCCAGAACGGCACCTTGCGCCTGGTCGAGGCCGTCGATCCCGAGTGCCCCGACCCCGATGTCGAGCGCAAGATCTGGTCGGTTCGGCTCGATCGGCACGACCAGCGGGACCACATCTCGAAGGTCATGTCGGCCGCCTACGATCCGGGGGCTTCGTGCCCGAAGTGGGAGGCGTTCTGCAAGCGATTCCTGCCCGATCCGGCCATCCGCTGGTGGATGCAAAGATGGGCCGGTTACGCCCTGACGGGCCTGACGGGCGAGCAGATGCTCATCTTCAACCACGGCTTCGGCGCGAACGGCAAATCAACCTTCTGCGAGGCGCTGAGGCGGCTGATGGGGGATTACGCGGCGTCGCTTCCGGCCGAGGCCGTGACGGGCGATCAGGTTCGGCGAGGCGACCAGGCGACACCGGAGTGGGCTCGCCTCACCGGCGTGCGCTTTGTCCTCATCGCGGAACTGCCCCGCGGGCAGCCGCTCAAGGAAGAGACGATCAAGCTCGTCACCGGCGGTGAACCGCTGCTCGTGCGCCATCTGCACCAGAAGTTCATCGAGCTGAACTCAGTCTTCAAGGCGATGATGACCGGCAATCACAAGCCGCAGGCGACAGGCTCGGACTACGCCGTCTTTCGGCGCGTGTGCCTGGTCCCCTGGACAGAGACCCTCCTGCCTTCGGAGCGGCGGCCCATGGGCGAGGTGCTGGCCGAGTTCGGGGCCGAGGCCTCAGGCATCCTGAACTGGGCGCTGGAGGGGCTGCTCGGCTACCTTAACGAGGGGCTGAAGCCACCGGAAGGCGTCGTTGCGGCGACGGAGGATTACCGATCCGACATGGACCCGGTCGGCGAGTTCGTGAAGGCGTGCGTGGTGTCCAGGCCCGGCAACGATGTCGATGCACGCGCCTTCTACGGCGCATATGTGGCGTGGGCCGAGGCGAACGGCATGCGGCCGTTCAGCGAGAAGCGGTTCGCCCAGGAGATGGCGCATACGCGTATCCAGAAGAAGAGAGGGCGCGTGATGAAGTATCTCGATGTCATTCTGCAAGATGTTCCAATGGTGTCCGATGCGGCCGATGCGCCTCTCGTGTGACACCAGATCTGGTGTGTCGGTGGCCGCGCGAGGGTTGCGAGGGTTGCGAGAGTTCGGTGCGAGGGTCGCGAGGGGGAAAAAGGCAATATGCGCAGTGGATTAGGGATGAGGCGCGAGGGTTGCGAGGGTTTCCCGTGTACGCGTACGCGCGCGTAAGGGCTCAGCTCTCATGAGAGAACGATTCTCACACACACACCTATAGAAAACCCTCGCAACCCTCGCAGAGAGGAGAGAAGTATATGAAAAGATTGGCAAATCGGGCTGCGAGGGTTGGGTTTGGGACCCTCGCAGACCCTCGCAGACCCTCGCAACCCTCGCAACAGCGTTTTTTGAGCTCGGTGGAGACGACGATGGCGAAGTCGAAGGTGCGGAAGGCAAGGGAAGCGGCTGGGGCCGCCGGCAAGACGGCGGCCGAGGCGCGGCGGACGACGACGGCGCAGGTCGAGAACCCCTACGGCAACGGGGGCGTCGATCGCGTGACGGTCGTGTCGGACACGGTCGCCTGGCTGGCGGCCCGGGGGATGATCGACGCCCGGCAGCAGGCGGCTGCCGCAACGTATCGGCGGGCCTACGACGTGGCGCACGCTGACCTCGCCTGCCTTCTCGGGAAGGACACGATCGACGGGCGGCGTGGGGATGGCGTGACCGCCAGTCGGCTCGATGCGGGCCGGGTGCTCCGTGAAGCCGATGCCGTGCTGGGGCCAGTCAGCCGCGTGGTTCGGTCGGTGATCGGTGAGGGGCGGACCGTGGAGGAGGCTGCCGCCGAGATCCACGGCTCGTCCGGTCGGGCCCAGCGGACGGCGGTGTCGTACATGCTCCGCTTGGGGCTCGAGGCACTGGCGGACGCCTGGGAGCGTCCCGTGCGCCGGGTCGGGATCGTCTCCAGCCACTCGGACGACTATCGCCCGATGGCCGATGCTGACGGCGACCGCGCGCTCGATCACCTGATGCGCGTCGCCCACTGCACACTGCGCCGGGTGTATCTCGCTTGACGGCCTGGAACACCGCTTGACAGGTGTCATATGGTTGGGCACCTTTCCGGCACATTCCACAACTGGGTTCGAACAACGCGCCAGGAGCGACGCTCCGGGGCGCGTTTTGCGTTGGGGGTACGGTGGTGAAGGTCGCGCGGACTGAGCGAGACGTCGCCCGCGGCCGCGCCGACGATGCGCGGCGGCGTTCCGCTCAGCCGTGGCGGCGCTGGTACAAGCTCGCGGTCTGGCAGCGGCTGAGGGACACGCAACTCTCCCGGCAGCCCTTGTGCGAGAGGCACCTCGTCCGCGGTGAGGTGGTCGCGGCAACTGTTGTTCATCACCGCGCACCGCATCGCGGGGACTGGGATCTCTTCGTCGACCCGGCGAACCACGAGTCGCTGTGCGCTCCGTGCCACGATGCCGAGGTGCAGGCCGAAGAGCGGCGCGGCTACTCCAACGCGGTCGACGCGGACGGGTGGCCGAGCGACCCGCGCCACCCCGCGAATGCCGGCTGACCGGCCGCGTCGTCGACGGGAAGGGGGTGGTCCAATCTCTGGAGCCCGTCAGAGCGGGACCGGTGGATGGCCCTTTTTTTTGAACGAGCCGAAATTCAGGAGAGAAAGCCCGCCGTCGCCGCTGGAAGTTATGATCGTGTGACGCGAGGATGCTGTGATGAGCTGGCACCCCATATCGAGCGCGGACCTATCGGCTGAGATCGGCCGCGCCATTGACGCTTTGTCGCTCCCGGAACGTCAGTTCTGGGAGGCCATAAAGGTCGAGCCGCAAAAATGGCGGTGTCCGCCTTGGGGGGATGCCGGCGGCGGATTCTGGGTGGTAGGCCTCTTCGGTCAGTACGTGATCTGGTACAACGACATCGAGGACGGGTTTAACTGTTCTCGGTACACGACCCGTGGGACCATTGGCGAATACACCTGCGATCAGAACGAGCTTCAATATACCGTTCGCAGCTTGAAAGTGCTTGCCGACAGGTCCGCCGCTGACCTTTGACCGTCGGCCGACCCTGACCTTCGCACGATTGAAAGTGAGTTCCGTTGGCAAGGCATGCCTTGGTGACAGAGCTTGCGGTCGAGGAACACATCCATGAGAGGACGCCGACCCACGATCGACAACGTCGTCCCGCTGACGGAGGCGAACGAGGATGCCGCGGCGGAGCGCGAGGTGCGTCTGCTGCAGCGGGCCGAGGCGACGGCCGTCGCGCTCCGTCCCGATGGCATGGACGAGGAGACCGCCGCGGTGTGGGACCGCCTGGCGCCGCTCTACGCGCACCCGCAGGTCGGGCGGCTGAAGCCGATCTTCGTGCCGGCGTTCGAGCTCGCCTGCCAGGCGCGGGCCCGCTACGAGCGGCTGCGGGCGTTCCTCGTCGAGAACGGCGAGACGTACGCCAGCATGACGCGCAACGGGCTGCAGCAGAAGTCGCGGCCGGAGGTGGCGCAGATGAACGTCGCCTTCGGGCAGTTCCGCTCGCTGATCGAGCGGTTCGGCGGCGACCCGTTCAGCGACCGGGCGCTGCTGTCGGCCACCGCCGGCCAGGCGGACATGTTCGACGAGCCCGAGGGGATCGACTTCGCGTGACCGAGGGGACCGCCGAGCTCGACCCCACGACGGCGTGGGCCGAGGATGTCGAGGCGGGGCGGATCGTGGCGGGACCGCACATCCGCTCGGCGGCGCGTCGGCACCTCGTCGACCTCGACACGGGGGCGGCGCGCGGACTGCGGTGGGACCGGGACGCCGCCGGTGCGGCGCTGCGCTTCTTCCCGTCGGTGCTGCGGCTCAACGGGGGGCAGTTCGAGGGCAAGCCCTTCACCTTGCACCCGAGCCAGGCGTTCCGGATCGGCTCGCTGTTCGGCTGGCGGCGCGACGACGGCTCCCGCCGGTTCCGGCGGTTCTACGACGAGGAAGGCAAGGGCAACGGCAAGTCGCCGCTGCTCGCGGGGCTGGGGCTCTACGGCCTGTGCGTGGATCCCGAGCCGGGCGCCGAGGTCTATGCCGCCGCCTCGAGCCGCGACCAGGCGATGGTCCTGTTCCGCGATGCTGTGGCGATGGCGAACCAGTCGCCGGCGCTGTCGCGGCGGATCAAGCAGATGGGGATCGATCCTGTCTGGGAGCTCGTCTACCGGGGCCGCAGCGGCGACCGGCGATTCTTCAAGCCGATCTCCGCCGACAAGCGCAAGTCGGGGCCCCGGCCGCACTTCGCGCTGGTGGACGAGGTCCACGAGCACCGCGACCGGGCGATGATCGACATGCTCGAGGCGGGGTTCAAGTTCCGCCGCGAGCCGCTGCTGGCGATGGCGACGAACGCCGGTCACGACGTCGGATCGATCTGCCACGAGGAGCACATGCACGCGGTCGCGACGGTCACCGAAGGGGCGGCCGGCAATCCGATCGACGACCGCACCTTCGCGTTCGTGTGCAGCCTCGACGAGGACGACGAGTGGGAGACGGACCCGTCCTGCTGGATCAAGGCGAACCCGCTGCTCAACGTCACCATCTCCGAGGCCTGGCTTGCCGGCGAGGTGCAGAAGGCCCGGCTCATGCCCGGCAAGCGCAACGGCGTCGCGCGGCTGCACTTCTGCCAGTGGACCCACGCCGAGACCGCGGCGCTCTCACGCGAAGCCTGGATGCGGTGCGTCGGCGATGTCGACCCCGACGCCCTCACCGAGGCGGGTTATCCCTGCTACGGCGGGCTCGACCTGTCCCGGACGCGCGACTTCACCGCGCTGACGCTGGTGTGGGTCCTCGACCCGACGCCGGACGCGTGGGTGCTGGCGAGCGCGACCTGGTTCTGGACGCCGGACGAGACGATGGAGCAGCGGAGCCGCGTGGACGGGCCGCCCTATCCGGTCTGGGCGCGGGAGGGATGGATCGAGCCGGTCGCCGGCAATCGGGTCTCCTACCGCTGGCTCGCGTCGGCCCTCGCGGAGATCAACGCCCGGTATCATCCGGTGCAGTACGGCTGCGACGAGTACGGTCTCGATCAGCTGCGGGAGCATCTGGAGGAGATCGGCGCCAGGCTGCCGATCGTCGTCCACCCGCAGGGCTTCCAGCGGAAGGTCCTGGAGTCGCTGCCGGACATGCCGGAAGGTCTCGACGAGACGTACCTCTGGATGCCCGACAGCATCAACAAGCTCGAGGCCGCGGTCTACGACCAGCGCCTCACGGTGCGGCGCAACGAGATGATGAACTTTTGCGCCGGGTCCACCCGGTACGCGGAGAACCGGTCCGGCCACCGCATGTTCGACAAGGCGAAG
Source organism: Acuticoccus sediminis (assembly GCF_003258595.1). NCBI lineage: Bacteria > Pseudomonadati > Pseudomonadota > Alphaproteobacteria > Hyphomicrobiales > Amorphaceae > Acuticoccus > Acuticoccus sediminis. The sequence goes on along the minus strand of NZ_QHHQ01000005.1, from coordinate 77,105 downwards.
GCGACAGGGCGCATCGACGGGATGGTCTCGCTCGCCATGGCGATCGGGATCGCGACGTGCCGGGATGAGATGCAGCAGCCTTCGGTCTACGAAGGGCGCGGGGTCCTGGTGCTCTGATGGGTCTTCTCGACGCTGTCCGGCGCTTCGCCAGCGCCGCGGGCCCGGCTCACATCGGCGCCGTGCGCGCGTCGGGCGACATCGCGACCTTCGAGGGGCTCACCGACCCATACCTCGCGCAGTTCATGCGCGGTGGGGGCCGGACCCAGAGCGGGGCGTCGGTGACGGTCGAGACGGCGATGAGGAACACGGCCGTCCTGCGGTGTGTGAACCTCATCAGCTCGTCGATCGGCATGCTGCCGCTGCACCTCTTCAGGACGGACGCGGCGAAGGCGAAGGCGGTGGACCATCCGCTCTTCGCGGTCCTCTATCGGCAGCCGAACGACTGGCAGACGGCCTTCGACTTCCGCTCGCTGATGCAGACCCGCGCGCTCGTCCACGGCAACGCCTATGCCCTCGTGGTGCGGCGCGGGCAGGAGGTGCGGCGGCTCATCCCGCTCGACCCGGCACGGGTGCGTGTCGAGCAGGATGCGAGCTGGAAGGTGACCTATCGCTGGTCGCGCGATGGCGGCGGCGAGACGATGCTGCCGGCGCCGGACGTCTTCCACCTCCGCGGCCCGTCGCTCGACGGCCTTCGCGGCCTGTCGACGGTGAAGCAGGCGGCAGAGGCCATCGGGCTGTCGCTCCAGGCGGAGAACGCCGCGGCGCGGATGTTCTCCAAGGGCATGATGGTGGGCGGGGCGCTCACGCTGCCGGAGGGCCGGACGTTGAGCCCCGAAGCGCTGGCTCGGCTGAAAGCCAGCATCGAGGAGCGCTACTCCAGCGCGGAGAATGCCGGCAAGTGGCTTCTCCTCGAGGAGGGGATGGACGCCAAGACGCTGACGCCGAGCGCGAAGGACAACCAGCACCTGGAGACCCGGCGCCACCAGATCGAGGAGATCGCCCGCGCCTTCGGCGTTCCGCGGCCGTTCCTGATGGTCGACGACACGTCGTGGGGGACCGGCATCGAGGTGCTCGGCCAGGCGTTCGTGCGCAACTGCCTGGCGCCGTGGTTCGCCGCGTGGGAGCAGGCCATCTCGCTCCGGCTCCTGACGCCGCCCGAGCAGGATCTCTTCTACGCGAAGTTCAACGCCGGCGCCCTGGAGCGCGGCAATCTCAAGGACCAGGGCGAGTTCTTCGCCAAGGCGCTCGGCTCCGGCGGCCATGCTCCCTGGATGCACCAGGACGAGGTGCGCGAGCTGATGGAGCTCGGTCCGCGCGACGACCTGCCGGCGGCGCCCGGCGCCGCTCCGGCCCCAACCAGCGAGGACGACGATGACGGTACGTCAGACGCCGGCGATTGAGGTCGCGCGGCCCGCGAGCGTGCAGGCCTTCGACCCGCTCTCGCGCCCGCAGGTCGCGGACCGCTGGCAATCGAACGTGCGGGCCGCCGATGCCGACAACAACGTCATCAGCATCCTCGACATGATCGGCGAGGACTACTGGAGCGGCGGCGGTGTGACGGCGAAGCGGGTCGGCGCGGCCCTCCGGTCCATCAAGGCCGACACGGTGACCGTCGACATCAACTCGCCGGGCGGCGACTTCTTCGAGGGCGTCGCGATCTACAACATGCTGCGCCAGGACAGCCGACCGGTCCGGGTGCGCGTTCTCGGTCTGGCGGCGTCCGCAGCCTCGGTGATCGCGATGGCGGGCGACGAGCTGGCGATCGGCCGCGCCGGGTTCCTGATGGTCCACAACGCCTGGGTCGTCGCCGTCGGCAACCGGCACGATTTGCGCTCGGCGGCCGCGACGATCGAGCCGTTCGACGACGCCATGGCGGCGGTCTACGCGGCGAAAGCGAGCGTGGAGCGGTCCGAGGCCGCCGGCTGGATGGACGCCGAGACCTGGTTCAACGGCGAGCGGGCGGTGGAGGTCGGTCTCGCCGACGCGCTGCTCGAGGCCGATCTCGAGACGAAGGACGAGGGCGGCCCGGCGAGCGCGATGAAGCGCGTCAGCCAGGCCCTCGCCCGGCAGGGTTTTCCTCGTGCGGAACGCGAAAGGCTTCTGCGCGAGATCCATGGCGGTGAGCGCAAGGCCGCCGCCGACGTCGCGCGCAACGCCGACGCATCGTGGATCGCCGGAGCGCGATCCCTACTCGACACACTCAAAGGGTAATCCAACATGACGATGCACCAGGCGCCGCGGGACATGCGCGGCATCGTGGCCGTGCGCGCGGACGCGGGCGGCGACCCCCGGGCGATCTTCGCGGAGCTGCAGACGGCCTTCGCGGCCTTCAGGGACGAGCACGCCGCGCAGATCGGGGATCTGCGCAAGGGGCTCGACGACGTCGTGCGGGTGGAGAAGGTCGACCGGATCAACGCCGACGTCGGCAAGCTGCAGTCCGCGCTCGATACGGCGGTGAGCGATATCGCCGCCCTCAAGCTCGGCGGGGCCGGCGGCTCCGACGACAAGGTGAAGGACGCCGAGTACACCGACGCGTTCCGGGCGCACTTCCGCAAGGGCGACGTGAAGGCGGCGCTCAACAAGGGCGCGGCCGACGAGGGCGGCTACCTCGCGCCGGTGGAGTGGGACCGGACGATCACCGACCAGCTCGTCCAGGTCTCGCCGATGCGCTCGATCGCGGCGGTCCAGCAGATCTCGACGGCGGGCTTCACCAAGCTCTTCAACGCCCGCGGCACGACGTCCGGCTGGGTCGGCGAGAATGCGGCCCGGCCGCAGACCGGGACCCCGACGTTCGGCTCGCTGACCTACACCACCGGCGAGATCTACGCGAACCCGGCGGCGACGCAGCAGATGCTCGACGACGCGGCGGTGAATCTGGAGGCGTGGCTGTCCGGCGAGGTCGAGCTCGAGTTCGCCTACCAGGAAGGCATCGCCTTCGTCTCCGGCAACGGCACGAACAAGCCGAACGGGCTCCTGACCTACGCGGCCGGAGCGGCGAACGCCGCGGCGCATCCGTGGGGCGCGATCCCGCAGGTGGACGCGGCCGCCACGACCGCGATCGATCCGGACGAGCTGATCGACCTCGTCTACGACCTGCCGACGGAGTTCTCAACCGGCGCGCGGTTCATCATGAACCGGACGACCCAGGCGGAGGTCCGCAAACTGAAGGACAGCGACGGCCGTTACCTGTGGCAGCCGTCCTACCAGGCCGGCGAACCGGCGACGCTGCTGATGTACCCGATCACCGAGATGCCGGCGATGCCGAGCATCGCGGCCGGGGCGATCCCGATCGCCTTCGGCGACTTCCGCCGCGGCTACCTGATCGTCGACCGGGTGGGCGTGCGGGTCCTGCGCGACCCGTTCACCAACAAGCCGTACGTCCACTTCTACACCACGAAGCGCGTCGGCGGCGGCCTGCTCAATCCCGAAGTGCTGCGGCTTTTCAAGATGGCCGCCGCGTAAGCCGGTCAACGCGACCAGTGCGCCGGGCCAGCCCCGGCGCGCCCTCCCTCTGACAAAGGACAGGATCCATGGTTCAGACCAAGGACACGCCGGCCGAGCAGCCCGAGGCCGAGGCTGCGGCAACCGCCGCCGCCGAGCGGAAAGCCGCCATTCTCGCGGAGAAGGCGGCGAAGCATGCGCGCTCGCTGCCGCCGGGTGTCGACCTGACGCCCTACGGCACCGCCGCCTCGGGCAAGCGGAAGGGGTAAGTCCCATGGGGCGGCCCTATCGCGTCGCCGCACCGGCGGACGCTCCCGTCACGCTCGCCGAAGCGAAGGCGCATCTGCGCGTCGACCACGACGACGAGGACGAACTGATCGAGCATCTCGTCCGGACCGCGACGGAGTATCTGGACGGTCACCACGGGATCCTCGGCAAGGCGATCATCACGCAGACCTGGGAGGAGGACGTCACCGCCTGGCGTGGCGGACCGCTCGCTCTGCAGGTGGGGCCACTCCAGAACGTCGTGTCGCTCGTCGTCGTGGACGCGGACGGAACCGTCGCATCGTCAGTCGACCTGTCCGGCTATCGCGTCGACACCAACCACGGGTGCCTGGTGCCTCTCCGGGGAACGAGCGTCCCTCGCACCGAGGCCGATCAACGCGTCTTCGTCCGGTACACCGCCGGCTACGGCGATGCGCCGGGCGACGTTCCTGCACCCCTCCGCCAGGCCATGCTTCTGCTGATCGGGGCCTGGTACGAGAACCGGGAGGGGACCGCGATCGGAGTGTCCGTCGCGTCGATCCCGTCGAGCTTCAACGTGCATGCACTGCTCGCACCCATCCGCGGCATCCTCATCTGATGCGTGCCGGCAAGCTGGACCGCCGCGTGACGCTCGAACGCGCGACCGTCATCGGCAAGGACGAGTTCGGTGCGGACCTGCTGCGGTGGGATCCGGTTGCAACGGTCTGGGCACAGGCACGGCCGAACCGCGGCGCCGAGCGCTTCACCGCCGCGGAGGTGAATGGGTCGGCGGTGATGTCCTTCCAGATCCGGTATCGGCCCGACGTCACCGTGAAGGACCGCCTCATCTACGAGGGCAGGGTCTGGAACATCGTCGACGTGCGCGAGATCGGCCGGCGGGTGGTCACCGAGATCGATGCGACCGCGAGGGCGGAGTGATGGCGCTCAAGGTCAGGATCGAGGGGCTGCGCGAACTCGAGAAGGCGCTCGGCGAGCTGCCCAAGGCGACCGGCAAGAACGTGCTGCGGCGTGTCCTCAAGAAGCGCGCCGAGCCGATCGCGATCAACATGGCCTCGCTTGCGCCGGTGCGGACTGGCGCCCTGGGGCGGTCCGTCGATCATGGACCGATCGGACGCCTGTCCAGACGACAGAAGGCCATGCACCGCAAATGGGGCTCGTCCACCGCCGTCGAATGGTTCATCGGCGCCGGCACGAACCCGCAGTCGGTCACCCAGGAGTTCGGCACCTTCAAGGAGCCGGCGCAGCCGTTTGCCCGACCCGCATGGGACGCCGGCAAGATGCAGATGCTTGGCGGCATCAAGGACGACCTCTGGATGGAGATCCAGAAGTCGGCGCAACGCCTGGCGCGCAAGCGGGCCCGGGCCGGCGGGGCCGGGTAGGGACCATCCATGGAAGAGGTCCTCGTCAGGATCCTGCTCGCCGATCCCGGCGTGCGGGCGTCGGTCGGCGACCGCGTCACGCCGGTCACCCGGCCGCAGGGCGTTACGCTGCCGGCGATCGTCGTGCAGACCATCAGCGGCCGGCGCGGCTACGCGATGTCCGGTCCCGATGGCCTGATCACCTCTCGCGTCCAGCTCGACGCGTGGGGCAGGCGCTATGCCGACGCCAAGACCGCGGCGCGGGGCGCCATCCGGGCGCTGTCGGGCCTCAGTGGCGAGATCGCCGGCGTCGCCTTCGGCGGCGTCTTCGTCGACGGCGAGGACGACAGCCTCGACGCCGGCAGCAACTCACAGAGCGGGCAACCCGAGCGGTACTACCGCACCCGCGTCGACTTCATCATCTGGCACCACGGAGCTTAGGCATGACGACGAATGCCGCGATTGGCTACGGCACGCTGTTCGGCATTTCCGACGACGGCGGCACCTCCTACGACACGCTGGCCGAGGTGACGTCCGTGACGCCGCCGGGGTCCTCGGTCGACATCATCGACGCGACGCACATGCTGTCGCCGGACAAAACCCGCGAGTTCATCGAGGGACTGAAGGACCCCGGCGAATGCTCGCTGGAGATGAACTTCATCCCCGGCGCGACCACGGCCGATGGCATCATCCGCGGCCTCAGCGGTGTGCAGAAGCTGCAGATCACCTTCCCCGGCGGGTTCAAGTGGCAGTTCGACGGCATCCTCACCGGCTACGAGCCGGAAGCCCCGGTCGACGATAAGATGACGGCGACGGTGACCTTCAAGGTGACGTCGTCCGTCCTCGGCGTGGCGGGCGCCTGATGGCGAGCCGTCTCACCGGCGAGCTGACGTTCTCAGCGCTCGGCTCCCACGTCATCATGGTGTTCGACTTCAACGCGATCTGCGAGATCGAGGACGAGTTCGACATGAGCGTGTCGGAGCTGCAGGACACGCTGCAGGCGCCGCGCATGAAGATGATCCGCTCCATTTTCCGGATCGGCCTGTCGCGTCACCACCCCGACATCACCGACCGCAAAGCCGGCGAGATCATCGGCGACATCGGCATCCAGCGGGCCGCCGGCCTGATCGGCGAGGCGTTCTCCGCCGCCTTCCCGAAGGCGGAGGCGACCGGCATGACCGAGGCGCGCCCTCCCGCGAGCGCCTAGCCGCCCTCGACCTTCTCGGCGTGTGGTCGGGGGAGATCGGCCTGCCGCCGGATCAGTTCTGGCGCCAGACGCCCCGGACCTTCGCCGCCATCCTGGCCGGCCGGACCCGCCGCCTCGAGGCCGAGCAGGACGGCCGTGCCTGGACGGCCTGGCACACCGAAGCCCTGGCCCGGGTGAAGAAGCTGCCGAAGCTCGAGACGCTCCTCGGCCGCAGGCGCAAGCCGAAGCGCCGGCAGACCGCGAACGACATGATCGCGATCGCGAAGGCGTGGGACGCGGCGGTGAACAAGTCTCAATGAGATGGGTCTTACTCGCCGATGATTGTGGTGCTGCCATGCCTGAATGTGACGACTTGGTAGTCTAGCTCACAGAACAAAGCGTCGCCGGCTGAGGTGCTTGCCAGTAGTTGTATCAGATATTGGCCATCAGAGGTCGGCTGAAGCCTTACAACGTTAATGCGATCGGGGAGAGGTGCATCTCCGAGCGCATCGATCTGTGCAAGGTCGCAGGCCATCCATAGGTCATCGAGCCCGGCGGAACGTGCGGTTGGTGCGCTGGCAACCAGCATCGCCGCAGCAATGATCATTTCTCTCATTCGTATCTCCTAGGACAGAGTTGTGGCTGGATCTGCCGTCATCGGCGCGCTGCGCGTCAACCTGGGCATCGACACGGCGGCCTTCACCAAAGGCCTCGATGGCGCCAGCAAGTCGCTCGCCTCGGCCGGCAAGAGCATGCAGTCGGTCGGCGCGAAGATGTCGATCGGCATCACCGCGCCGGTCGTCGCGTTCGGCGCGTCGATCGTGAAGACCGCCGGCGACTTCGAAGCGGCCATGAACAACGTCGGCGCGGTCACCAGTGCCTCGGGCGACCAGATGGCGGCGCTGGCGGACCAGGCGAAGCTGCTCGGCCGCACGACACAGTTCTCGGCATCCCAGGCGGCGGACGCGATGGGCTTCCTCGGCATGGCGGGCTTCAGCGCCGAGCAGATCATGGCCGCGCTGCCGGGGACGCTCCAGCTCGCCGCGGCGGCGCAGATGGACCTCGCCAGTTCGGCCGATATCGTCTCGAACGTCATGTCGGGATACGCGCTCGAGGCGAAGGACCTCGGCCGCATCAACGACGTCCTGGTGAAGACGTTTACGCGCACGAACACGGATCTCCGCCAGCTCGGCGAGGCGATGAAGTACGCCGGTCCCGTGGCGAGCTCGGCGGGCATCTCGTTCGAGGAGGCGGCGGCCGCGCTCGGCCTCATGGGCAATGCCGGCATCCAGGCGTCCATGGCCGGCACGTCGCTCAAGGGGGCGATCTCGCGGGTCCTGACGCCGACGAAGACGGTGTCGAAGGCCATGGCGAAGGCCGGCCTCAACTTCACCGATGCACAGGGCCGCCTGATCGGGCTCGACGAGATCATCCGCCAGCTCGAACCGCACGCCGATGACGCCGGCCTCTTCATGCAGCTGTTCGGCCAGCGCGCCGGACCGGCCATGGCAGCCCTCGTCTCGCAAGGGTCGGACGCCCTCGTCGGGCTGACGGACGAGCTCGAGAACAGCGGCGGGACGGCGGAGCGGATCGCCAACGCGCAGATGAAGGGGTTCAACGGCGCCATGAAGTCGCTGATCTCGGCCTTCGAGGGGCTGAAACTGGCGATCGCCGACTCCGGTCTCCTCGATTGGGCGACACAGGCGGTGCAGGCGTTGACCGGCTTCATCCAGACGCTCGGCGAGACCAACCCCGCGATCCTGAAGTGGGGGACGATCCTGGCCGGTGTGGCGGCCGCGCTCGGCCCCGTCGTCATGGCGATCGGCGCCGTCGCCCTTGCACTCAGCGCCATCAGCCTGCCCGTCGCCGGCGGCATTGCGGCGGTCGTCGGCCTGGGGGGCGCGTTCCTGGCGTTCGGCGATCAGATCTCCGCGGCTCTCGGCCGGGTGTGGACCTGGCTGAAGCAGACCTTCGGCCCGCCGCTCGAGGAGCTCACCCATGCCGCGGGCAACGTCCTGCGCGCGCTCGGCGAGCTCTTCGAGACCGTGTTCGGGGGCGACACGGGCGATGTCATGTCGGGGATGTCCGAGGCGCTGGGGGATCTGTGGCGCAACGTCTCCGGGATCGTCCGGGACGGTGCGGTGAAGCTGCTCGTCAACCTCATCCGGGGGCTCGCGCTCGTTCTGCGCGGCACGGAGACCGTCGTGCGGACGCTGGTCCAGCTCTTCCAGGGCGACTTCAAGGGCGCGTTCGACACGATCGGCACCGCGGCGAGCGAGCTCAAGGACACGATCTTCAACGCCTTCGCGGAGATGGGCGCCACCGTCGGCGCGGCGATTGCCGAGGTCGCGTCGACGATCTGGAACGGCCTGCAGGCTATCCCGTCACAGGTCCGCCAGATCGGCGTCGATATCGTCAACGGTCTGGCGAACGGGATCCTGTCGCGCAAGGCCTACCTGATGAGCACCGTCACTGGGCTCGCGCTTCTCATCCCGTACCTGTTCCGCAAGGAGACCAGGACGCAGTCGCCCTCGCAGGTGATGCACGAGGTCGGCGCCGACATCATGGCCGGGCTCGAACGGGGGATGGAGGCCGGCGAGGGCGGGGTGGTCGAGACCGTCAAACGGATCGCCTCATCGGTGATCGGTGCGTTCAGCGGGATCGGCGATGGAGGTCTGGCGGACAAGCTGTCGTCGGCGTGGTCCTCGATCAAAGGGGCGATGTCCCGATCTGCTTCCGTTGATGTGGCGTCCGGCGTTGGTCTCGACGCGGCGTCGGGTGCCGGCTCGCTCGATGCCGCCGCTGTCAGCGTGCGCAGCTTCCTCGCCGCGGTCTCCGAGCTGTCGGCATCGGAGGTGCTTCAAGGCGTGCGGGCCGGTGTCGACGGGCTGATGGCCGCGATCACCGGGTTCGGCTCGTCGGTGCTGGGCGTCGCCGAGATCGTCCGCGTCGAGTTCCTGACGGCGCTGGCTGGTGTCGGAGAGGCGGCAGCATCTGTTCGTGATGGTCTGGTGAATGCCTTCGTCCAGATGGTCGAGCCGGTCCGCGCCGCGGTCGGGCAGATCGCGGCCGCCGTGATGCAGGCGTTCGCCGAGCTGCCGGCGCGCATGGTCGAGGTCGGCCGGCAGATCGTCCAGGGACTGATCGACGGCGTCCGGTCGATGGCCGCGTCGGCCGTCGAGACCGTCCGCTCGGTCGGCTCGAGCATGTACAACGCGGTCACGGGCTACTTCGACATCCGCTCGCCGTCGCAGCTCATGCACGACGTCGGCATCAACGTCATGGCGGGCCTGCAGAACGGCCTGCAGGCGGGTCAAGTGGGCGTCGTCGGAGCGGCCCAGCAGACCGCGGCACAGGTCCAGCAAGCCATCGCCATGGTGCAGGGAGCCGGCGATCCGTGGGCTGGACTGAAGACGTCGACCGATGCCGCCACTGGCAGCCTGCAGAGCATGGAGAACGTCGGCCAGTCGCTCGGCTCGACGATCGGCGGCGCCTTCAAGAGCCTCATCGACGGGTCGAAGTCCGTGAAAGAGGTGCTCGCGGACCTTCTCGGCAAGCTCGCCGACATGTTCTTCAACCAGGGCTTCCAGGCGATCGTCGGTGCGTTCGGCGGCACCGGGACGAACGGGAGCGGCGGCTTCCTGTCCGGGCTGCTGGGTGGCCTCGCCAACGCCTTCAAGGGGATCGCGGGCTTTGCCGCCGGCGGGGTCATGGAGTTCGGCGGCGGCAACAACTCCATGGACAGCCATCTCGCCGCCTTCCGCGTCTCCGCGGGCGAGAAGGTGAAGGTGACGCGTGGCGACGAAGAGGCGCGGGCTGGCGCCGGGTCGGTCGGCGTGACCGTCAATGTCGAGGGCGCCAACGGCGATCAGCACGTCATCAATCTCGTCAAGCAGGGTGTGCAGGTCGGGATGCAGCAACTCAGCAAGCAGCTCGAGGGGCCGGCACTCCTGGAGCGCATCGACAGCGCCCAGCTGCGGTTCCAGACCTGATGGACTTCTCCGCCGCCATCGCCGCACAGCTCGCCGGCGACGTCGTCCGCGTGGACGCCCTCGTCGAGTTCCAGTTCGCCTCGGAGACCATCCGGCTGTGGAACGGCTTCGGGCAGCTCACGACGTCGGACGCCAAGACCTGGGAAGGGCTGTCGGGGCTCGGCTCCATCAGCGGGATCGACCAGTCGATCAACGGGTCGGCGCCGACGCAGACGTTCACCGTCTCCGGGGTGGACTCGCGCTTTGCCGCGCGGGCCAAGGGAGCGCAGGCGGAGTATTACCGGCAGCCGGTGCTGACCTACCTGCAGTTCTTCGACGAGGACTGGCAGACGCTCGACGCGCCGTTCGCCGTCGCCTTCCGGCAGATGGACACCATCAAGGCGCGCCGGGAGATGACAGACGACGGGCCGGTGTTCACGGTGTCCGTGGCCGCGGAGACGCCGTTCATCACCCGGCGCCGGCCGCCGAACGGCTACTTCACCGACCGGCACCAGAAGCTCATCGACCCGACCGATCTGGGGCTCGCGTACACCGCTGGCATCGACGGCAAGTCGATCCTCTTCCCGGACTGGTAGCATGCCGCCCGAACTCGTCCCTTTCCTGCGCTGGCTTGCACGGGAACCGTTCGCCTGGGGCCAGCTCGACTGCCTCCTCGCGCTCGGCTCGTGGTGGGAGGCGCTGCACGGCGTCGATCCGGCGGCGCATCTGCGCGGGACCTATCACGACGAGAGATCCTGCGCGGCGGTCCTCGCCGCCCACGGCCACGCGCCGCGTATCGTCGCCGGCATCGCCCGGAACGTCGGCGCGCCCCTGACCCGGGAACCGCCCCGCCCGGGCGACGCCGCGGTGCTGCGCTTTCCCGGCACCTGGTACGGCGCCATCCGCACGCCGTCCGGTCGGTGGGCGATCAAGAGCGGGGAGGGCCTCCTCGTGACGCGGGCCGGCCGCCCTGTGGCCGTCTGGAGAACGACCTGATGCCGCAGCTGCTCCTGACGGCCGTGGCGGCGCTCGGCGTCCCCGGTCTGGTGACGTCCGCCGGCGGGTTGACGGCGCTCGGCGGCGTCATCTCCGCGGGGCTCGGCATCGGTCTCAACTTCGCCGCCCAGCTCCTGCTGGCGCCGAAGCCGAACCGGCCCAAGCCGCAGGACGTCAAGAACGTGGTGCGCGCGTCGGTGACGGCCCGGTCGCGGCACTATGGCCGCGGCCGGTGGGGCGGGTCCCTCGCCTTCATCGAGACCTACAGCGGCGACCTCTACCAGATCGTCTGCTTCGGGCACGGCCGCGTCGACGCCTTCGAGACGTTCTACGTCGACGACCGTCCCGTGACCCTCGACACCAACGGCTGGGCGACCGACGATCCGTACAAGGGCAACAGCGTGCGGATCGACTGGCGCTTCGGCACCGAGCTGCAGACGGCCTACGAGATCATGCTGTCGGATCTGCCCGAGGGCGTGTGGACGGCGGACCATCGGATCGCGAGCGTCGCGCACGCCCTCATCGTGGCGAACGCGGTCAGCCAGGGGCGGTTCAACAACGTCTATCCGAACAGGATCCCGACGCTGAACGTCGTCGGCCGCGGCGCCCGCGTCTACGATCCCCGTATCCCGGGCAACGCCTGGTCGGCGAACCTCGCACTCTGCCTGCGGGACTATCTCGTCTACGAGTACGGCGGCCGGATCGACCCAGCGCGGGTCCACATGGGGTCGTTCTCGACGGCGGCCGACATCTGCGACGAGGCCGTCCCGGTGAAGGCCGGCGGCACGATCCCCCGCTACCACGGCGCGCTGTCCTACAGCTTCGAGGAGGAGCCGCGGTCGGTGCTGGAGCGATTCCTCGCGGCGATGGACGGGCGGACCTACCTGGCGCCCGACGGGCGGATCGCCCTCCTCGTCGGCAAATGGGCGGCGCCGACGATCACCATCACCGACGGGCACGTCATCGACTACGACATCGAGGACGGCTCCGGCGCGCACCGCTCCGCCAACGAGATCATGGTGAAGTACACCCAGATCGAGGCGAACTACTCGGAGACGACGGCCGACGCCTGGCGCGACGAAGCCTCGATCGCCGCCTACGGGATCATGTCGAGCTCGCCCGAGCTCTACGAGATCCAGCACCACAACCACGCCCGCCGCATCGCCAAAATCCTCGCGCACCGCGCGAACCCGCGGTGGACCGGTACCATCCGCACGACCCTGTTCGGCATGCAGTGCATCGATCAGCGGTGGATCTCCCTGCAGCTCGCCGACCTCGACATCGACGAGACGTTCGAGATCATGAGCTTCGCGCTCGATTTGCGGACGATGACGGTGATGCTCACGGTCCAGAGCTTCTCGTCCGACGCCTACGACTTCGACGCGGCGACGGAGGAGGGCGATGCTCCGGCGGTGCCGGACAGCATCGAGGCGGCCGCCCTGCCGGCGCCGGCGTCCGTGTCTCTCACCAGCGACACGCGGACCGTGTCGTCGGTGACCTACACCGACACGGACACCGTCTGGAACAACGGCGAGGAATCGAACAACACGACGACGAACAACGTCACCGAGACGGTCTCCGCGGTGACCTTGCAGATCACCGTCGCCGCTCCGCCGTCGTCGGCGCTGGAGGCCCGGGCGCAGTACCGCGTCGAGCCGGGCGGCGCCTGGCGGTCCGTGACCCTGACCGACGACGACGGGCCGCCCTACGGCGAGGTGTCCGGCGTCGCGCGCGGGCAGACCTATCGTGCCCGGGCCCGGTACGTGTCGGCCGGCAAGGAAGGCACCTGGGTCACCTCGTCGACCGTCTCCACCTAGAGGACTCCCGTCATGACCATCACGTGGCCGGCCGCGCTGGTGCCGCAGCGATGCGTGCCGGCCTTGCGCAACTTCGCGCTGTCCGGCGGGCGAGCGCTGACCGGCCGCCAGCAGCGCACGTTCTTCGACGCCGGCTTCTGGACGGTGCGATACGACGGCATCGTCGTGAAGGACCGCGAGACGGCCAACACCTACCAGGCGACCCTCGCGCGGCTGCGGCAGGGCGAGGACGTCAATCTCCCGATCCCGAACCTCTATCCGCCGGACGGCGTGACGACGCCGGGCAACGGCCTGACGCTGAGGCAGGCGCACACGCTGCGGACCACGACGCTCGACATGATGAGCGTCGAGGTCACCGTCACCGCCGGCACGTACCTTTGCATCGATCAGTGGATCTACCAGGTCACCGACGTCACCCTGGCGCCGGCGCCGGGCGGCACCGGCCGCTACATCGTGGGCATCCTGCCGCCGCTGCGGCTCGCCTATCCCGAGGCCAAGACGGTCAAGCCGCGCATCCTCACGCTGCGGTGCGTGCTCGACGACCTCAAGGCCGGCGACCTCGACTACGACCGCAGCGGCGTCGCGTTCCCGTCCCTCACCTTCATCGAGCAGGCGCCCTGATGACCGCGCGATACGACCTCGAGGTCTTTGCCGGCACCGACGAGACCGTCGTCTTCGAGCTCGTCACCGTCGACCAGGCCGCGCTCGACGTCGCCGGCTCCACCTTTACCGCCCGGATCCTCGCGGTTGGCGAGCTGGTCGGGGAGGCGACCCTCACCCCGGCCGAGGCGGACGGCGCGACGGTGCTGGCGTGGAGGATCGACCGGGAGACAACAGCGGCTCTCGCCGAGCGGTCAATGCTCGCCCAGCGGATCGCCTACCGCATCGACCGCGAGACCGAGGATGGCCGCCTTCGCACCTACGCCCACGGCGCCGTCAACGCGACGTCGCCCGGCGCCAGCCATCCAAGCCGAGCCATGCACGACACCGTCGTACGCGACAAACCCGCAGTCGTTCGCCTGACGATCGACGTCGAATAGCCGAGGCCCCCTGCCATGCAAGTCGTTCAGCAGAACATCGAACTCTACCGGGACAATGACCGGAGTATCGTTTTCGAGCTCCAGGACGGCGCCGGCGATCCGTACGACGCGACGGGCGTGACCTTCCACGCCTCGGTGTTCACCAAGCCGGACCGCCGAGACGCGAGCCGCATTTTGCTCCGACAGTTGGTCGCTGCTGCGGGGCCGACCACCGAGATCGCGTGGGAGGTGTCGGCCGATCGATCGATCATGTTCGCCACCCAGGAGACGCTCTACTACCGCCTCGACCGCATGCGCTCCGACGGCAAGCGCAAGACGTGGGTCGCCGGTGCACTGCGCCTGCTCAGCGCGCCATCGCCGATGGGAGACGAAACGGCCTTCGTGCTCCAGGTCAACGATGGCGACGAGGTCACCGTGCTCGCGGTCAATGACACGTCCGGCGCCCGCCTGGCGGCCGAGCTGGCACGTGACCAGGCGCAGGCCGCCAAGCTGGCCGCCGAGAATGCAAGAGACGTGGCGCTCGGGACCGAAGTCGGCACGTTGTCGCTTCGCGTTGACGACCTTGAATCGGAGACCTCGGATCTCAGCGACATCCGTGGCAGCGTCGCCACGTCCGCCATGTTCGCCTTGGCGAACGTCGCCGGCACCGGTGAGGCATACACCGCCGATACCGTGGAAACGTCGGCGACGGCCCCGTCGATCGTCGTCTTCACCCCGCACGCAACAAACACGCTGGCGGGTCCAACCCTGTCGGTGAATGGCGGACCGGCCTATCCGATCGGAGAGTCCGGTTCGGACCTTCTGGGTGTCGGACGGCTCCTCGCCGGATATCCGTATATCCTTCGGCGCGTCGGCGGCGCCTGGCGGTTGCTGACCGACAAATGGTTGAAGAACCAGATCGATGCGGAAGCGACTGCGCGTGGTGCAGGGGACGCCGATCTGCTGGCCCGCATGGTCGCACGAACGGACTACGCCGACACTGCTGCATTCCTGGCGGATACGGCGGACCGGGCCTTCGGCTACGTCGCCGGTGCGCTGTTCCAGAACCGGGGTGGCGTTGCCACGCAGCTGACGCTGGATGCTCTCGGACGGCTTCGGAACAATCGGATCCTGGTGCTGCAGGATATTTCCGGCACCGGGGCCGCCTATACGGCAACGCACCCCGACGGTTCGTTTGCCGATGACGACGACCGTGTCGCCATCTTCACCCCGCACGCAACGAACACGCTGGCGGGCCCAACCCTGTCTGTAAATGGTGGTCCGGCCTTTCCGATCGGTGAGTCCGGTTCGGACCTTCTGGGGGTCGGACGGCTCCTCGCCGGATATCCGTATGTCCTTCGCCGCGTTGGCGGCGCCTGGCGGTTGTTGACCGACAAATGGTTGAAGAACCAGATCGATGCGGAAGCGGCTGCGCGAAATCAAGCCTTGGCCGTTGCCGAGGACAACGCCGTCCAACAGGCCCGGTGGGACGCGATTTCCCGAGGGCAGTGGCTCAACAATCTGAACGAGGGCGGACGGGACGATGCTCCCATCCTCGTCCTCAATCCGGCCGATGGTGCCGAATACTGGATCGCCACCAGCGGCGATCTGGATCAGATCATCACCGTTTCCAACGACCAGTTCATCGATGCGCGGCACCTGAAGAGCGGGGCAGCGCGGCCGGTGACGATCCAGACCTATGGGGCGAGTTCCGCATCGGTGATCGTCGATGGGGCCAGTCATCTCGTCAACGCCAACTCGCTCGTGCAGCTCTATCGCTCGGCGCAAGGCAACTACTATTTCCAGGCGATCCACGGGAGCGTGACACTGGACGGAGGGTCCCCAGCTCCGACGTGCGACTACACCCTGATCACCGCAGGGGAGGCGTTGGCGCAACGCTTTACCAACGGAGCCAGCCTTTACGGTTTCCAGTTCGGGTGGCGCGACTTGGCAGGCACCGAGGAGACCAAGTTCTGGTTTGTGAACGGCGCCAACAGCCGGTCCGGACTTGTGCCATTCGCCAATGCGGCAAATTACTGGTGGGACCCTGTCAACGACGCGCCTGGTCCGAGCGCTCTGGCCTGGAAGGCGGCACTCGACGCCATTCCGGTCGATCAGTCTGCGCCGGCCGCCATCCTCTGGATCTTCGGGCAGACCGACACCGGCGCGATCGGCGGTGCACCAACCATGTCGCTCGCCGCATACAAGTCGACGCTGCTGAAAGTGCTGGAATGGATGCAGGATCAGATCGATCCGCTCG
Organism: Acuticoccus sediminis; assembly: GCF_003258595.1. Lineage (NCBI taxonomy): Bacteria > Pseudomonadati > Pseudomonadota > Alphaproteobacteria > Hyphomicrobiales > Amorphaceae > Acuticoccus > Acuticoccus sediminis. Next base: position 60,793 of record NZ_QHHQ01000005.1, on the reverse strand, counting down.
CCCCGACGCCGGTCATTCTCTCGCCGGTCGGGGCATGGGACGATCCGAACGACACCGGCGCCCAAGCGGTTCGCTGGGTCGAGCTGGAGCTGATTGCCGAAAATGCAGCCTTCCACCTGGGACCGGCGTACTTCGATCTCCCCCGCGGATGGCAGGACATTCATCTGAGCAAGGCTGGCCAACGCCTGTTCGGTTGCCGGATGGCGGCGGTGCTCGACAACGTTCTCAACGCCGGCTCGAACACGACCGGCCCGGAAGTGGTCGGGATCGAAGAGCTGGACGCAGGGAAGAAGTTTCGGCTCACCATCTCGGGCGGCGAATTCACCCGGCCGCTCGATCCGGAGGGCTTTGCTCTCTATCAGTCCGGGAATGACCCGACGGTCCACGCGACGCTCAATGTCGTCTCGGCCGTTTGGGAGGACGCTGGCGGCGGGAGCTACACGCTGACCTTGGAATGCGGGAATCCCCAGCCGGGCGCCACCGTGACATTTCCGGCGGGCGCCTGCACCTGGGCTCGGCGGGGGCGATGGCCGATGGCCGTGAACCATTCCCCGCAGGCGCACGGCTACGGCAATCTGTGGCCCTTGAAGCCCTTCAAATCCGGCGCGTTCTGAACGGCCTCTCCGGCCGACATCCCGGCACATAGCGCAATGGCTCCGTCGTAGGACGGGGCCCATCATGCGTGGAGAAACGAATGTTCCCTGCGTCGACCGTCATCAGCGTCTATCGCAACAATGATCAAGTCATCGTCTTTCGAGTTTCCGGGCTGGGTGAGCACCCCTACGATCTGGAGGGCGGAGCATTCTGGGCATCGGTCTACTCCGGCGAAACTCCGATCCACAAAACGCGTCTCGACGGTGAGGATTATGCTGCCTACACGCTATTTGCGTGGGCGATCGATCGGTACACGACGGTCGATCTCGCCCGCGTCAGAGGAAACCTCGCGTTCCGTCTGACCAAGATCGCGGCCAATGGCGAGGAGACGACCTTCCTCACCGGGGCGTTCCGCGTGCTGTCCCACCCCGATCCGAAGGACGGTGAGACGACCTACGATATAACGGTTTCGGATCAGGATACCGCCGTCAACGTCGTGGTCGGCGATGCATCCGGCGATGCCCTCCAGGCCCGCGTGGATCGGATAGCCGCGCAGGCCGCCGCGGCGCAGGCACAGGTGGCGGCCGACGCTGTGACCGGGGCGCAGGACGCTCTCGCGCTCGCCGCAACGTCGGTCCAGCCGGACCGATCGATCATCGCTGGAGAGGGGCTTGCTGAAGGCGGAACCCTGCTCAGCGACGTGACTCTGGCGCTGTCGGAAGCATCGCTTGCGTCTCTCGCCAAAGCCGACTCTGCGATCCCGCGGACCCGGAAGTTCAGCGCCGGCGATGGCCTCACCGGGGGCGGTGATGGCACGTCGGACCTAACATTCTCGCTCGACGACGCATCGCAGGCGGCGCTTGTCCTGGCACAACGGTCACGGCAGGCGGTGGCGTCTCGCGCGGCCATCGCTGGTCTCAGCATCCCGGCCGGTATCGACAAACTGAGCGTCGGCGGGTGGGCGACGGAAGGGGACACGCCGACCGTCGACTACGCCTACGCCGCACTGGAACCCATGCACGATGCGAAGGCCAGAAGCTCCAACGGGCGCTGGTTCGGGGCCGAAGCCGGAAAGACCGTATTCCAGACGGTCGCACTGTTCTTCGCGGCGACCGATCCCTTGGGCACTGCGTGGAAGGCGGCGCCCGGCCATATCGTGGAAGCTGAAGGTCTGCAGTTCCGGAACTCTCCCGGCGCGTTGGCGATCGCCGCCGCACCGGGATGGGTGCCGAATGGCCCCGCCACGCCGGCGCACTGGGGCGGCTCCGGGGCGGCGCAGATCGCTGCAGCGCAAGCCTATGCCGCGTCCGTCGGGACGGGACCGGCGAAGTTCGATGGCAACCTGACGCTCGATCAGAACTACTGGTACGCGCTCCCGGGCGGAAACATCGCAACGGATGGGGTCGGAGAGCTCGTCGGTGCGACGGGGTTCGGTGGCCCCAATTTCTTCAAGCTGATCGACTCGGCGCCGGCAGCCAGCTGGATAAACTTCCACGGTCGGGTCTTCGACTACGAGAAGGTTCTACCGTTTCGCCGCGGCCTGCGGATCACGGGCGCCGACACGCTCGGCAATGTCCCCAATCCCGGCCCGGACTATCTGGGCTACTATGGCGGGTTCGAGACCTCGCTGGAGCACGACGTGGTGCTCAACGAAAGCGGCTACAACGGTGATGCCGGTGAACCCGGCCGCACGAATTACAGCATGTACCGTCCCTGTCTCTATCAGGAGGGTGCCGGCGACGCGGTCGTCTATAGACCCCTCGTCCGGGTCGGAGACGGATCCGGGACCGGCGCGGCCGCCGTCGACAAACCGTCCGGCGCCGTCTACGGGGGCACGATCTACGCCGCCTCGGACTACATTCGGCTCACGTACGGCGAGTTCCATTTCGAAGACCAGGGGCGTGACGTCAGCGTCGAGGGTCCCAATTTCGTCTTCGAGCGGAACAACGCCGCCGAGGAGAACGAGTGCTCGTGGTCGGGCTTTCGCATGTACTCGGCTGGATCCGAGGCGGTCAACATCGGGTTCTACTTCGCAGGTCGTTGGAAATCCGGCATCGACTTTTCGAACTGTCTGCTCACCAATGGCGTCGCCGTTGCACTGAAAAAAGACCAGTACATCGACCTCAACGGCACCCATTCTCGATGGCCGAACCGGAACACCTACAGGGATCAGCTGCCGAGCGGATGGAAGTTCGGCTACACAGCGTCGGAGGACGCCATCGAGGTGTACGCCGACGGCGCCGCCGTAGCCCGGTTCGGCACCGACAAGGTGATCTTCCGCAAAGGTGCCGACAATCCTGAGATCGTGGGCATTCAAGGCGCCGTCGCGACCGACGAGTTGACCTTCGGTCGCTCCGGAACCGACGCAGTCGTGCGCGCCGCGGCCGGCGGGACGGACGATGCAAACCTGACCGTCCACACGACATTGGCCGGCGTCACGGAGGCCGCGTTTACGGTCGACGGCGCCGGGAACCTCAACCTCCACAAAGACGGCGCGCGGCTCGAGATGCGGGACCGACCGGTCCTCATTTGCGATGACGGCGATCCCGAAGGCGTCGTGTCTGCGACCGTCGGAGCGATCTATCTCCGGACGGATGGCGGCGTGGGGGCGACCATCTACGTCAAAGAGACCGGCGGTAGCGGAAGCACAGGGTGGGCGGCGAAATAGTTCGCCGCCCACGACGACACCAGCACAGAGAGAACACCATGGACCCGAATCAGGTCTTCATCGACCGGATCTGCCTAGCGCTCGGCCGTCAGACCTACCTTGCGGAACGTGCGCGCTTTGACGCCGAGATGCTCAACTCGGAGCGCGGGCAGCTCCTCGCAGAAATCGACCGGCTAAAGGCTGACGCCAACACGCCGGACCATAAGGCGTCGGCGGCGAAGCCGTCTGAGGCGAAGTCCCGGACTGCAGAAGGAGCTTCGAAAGGCGCAGATGGAGCAACCTGAGCTGCGCTCGCCGCGGGCCAGTACGTTCACGACGAGTCGGGCTACGACTTTGACATTTACTGGCCACTGATGCCGGTCGCGGTCCGCCGCGTTCCGAGAAGCTCCGAGCGAGCGCTCGTCAGCCTCAGAGAACCTCGACCGCGGATTGCAAGGCGCGTCTCACGGCCGCTCGTGCGACCACCTCGATGTCCGACTCCGACGGCGAGTCCGGAACTGCGATAGGCGCGGTGACGGTGATGTGGGTCGCATTGAGCTTCTGTTCAGCAAAGCCGATAGAGGCGCGATGACCAATCAGGTCAACGTTAAGGTGAACTATTCGCATGGATCGCCCTGCAAGCCTTCTTGTCGTTGAAACAATCGGTCGAGTTTAAGCACTGATCTAGACTCCATTCCACAGCTCCTGGTGGAACGTCGGTCTTTCTTTGACGCCGTCGGCTCTGTGCTTCGGCAGTAAACCTCACTCCCTTCTGAAGTGCCGCCCGCCCGGGCGGCTTTTTTGTGCCTGGAGGAACCATGGCAGCAATCGAACGAGCCCCCTGGCTCGACTATCTCATCGACCACATCGGCCTGAAGGAAATCCCCGGGCCTGAGAACAACCCGCTGATCGTCGCGTGGGGTCAGCAGTCCGGCATCGACTGGTGGAACAACGACGACGACGCCTGGTGCGCCGTCGCCGTTAACGGCGCGCTCGTCAACGCTGGGTACCCGTCGACCCGGTCGGCGCTCGCCCGGTCCTTCTGCAAGTACGGGACTCGCCTGTCCCGGCCTGTACGCGGCGCCATCGTCGTGTTCCCGCGTGGGACCAACCCGCTCTTCGGGCACGTCGGGATCGTCGATGAGGTCCGATCCGATGGGACGATCGTCGTCGTCAACGGCAACGTCAGCAACATGGTGCGCCGCTCGACGTTCCGCATCTCGAGTATCCTGCCGGACGGCATTCGTTGGCCGCCGGGCGCGCCCATGGACGGCCAGGTCGCTGCCATCCCGACCACGGTCGAGCTCGGTGAGCGCATCCTCGAGCGCGGCATGTCCGGAGACGACGTCGAGGACCTGCAGGTCGGTCTTGCCGCACTGGGTCATATAGGCGGCGCGGACGAGGTCGACGGGATCTTCGGGCCGAACACAGAAGACGCCGTGCGAGCCTTCCAGCGGTCCATCGGCCTGACGATCGACGGCCTCGCCGGGCCGGCGACGCTCTCCGCGCTGGATCGGGCCGTGCAGGGCGCGGCCAACAAGGTCAAGGCCAGGGAGGCGGCGAAGGCAGCGGCGAAGCCGGCGGCGGCCACGGCTGGAGGGCTCGGCGCCGTGGGCGGAGTGGCGGCCACGGCGGCGGCGGTCTCCAGCGCGGCGCGCGACGTCGGCGGACTGTGGGACGGGACGGCTCTCGGGCTGGGCTTTGTCGCCATCATCGTCGCCGGCGGACTGGGCTTCCTCGCCTACCGGTACTTCACCAGCAAAGCGGCCGATGAGGCGGCGGCATGATGGCGGCCATCGCTTGGCTTGTCGTGCGGCCGAGGCTCGTCTTCGCCGGCGCTGTGGTGTTGGTGGCGGTCGTGATCCTCGGCGGCACCTACTTCGCCGGCCGCGACGAAGGGGCGCGTTCGGTCACCGACGCGATTGAACGCCAGGACGCTCGGGCCGAAGCCGAGGCCGATGGCGCGCGTCGTGACGTCCGCCAGTGCGCAGACAGGGGAGGGGTCTGGGATGTGGCGACTGGCACTTGCGAGTAGCGCTGCACTTGCACTCGCCGGCTGCGCGACGAGTTATCCGGCGACGCGGCACGGGGAGTGCCGTCTCCTCGAGCCGGCGCCCTACGCGATCCGCGCGGATACCCGTGTCGGCCAGGCTTGGATCGACGGCACCATCGAAACCGGGGTCCGGGCGTGCGGGCATCCGCGGCCGCCGCGGGCAGCGGCACCGCTCGATCCTGACGCCCTCCGTCTCAAACGAGGATCCTGATGACGGATGATGACGCCCAGGAGCTGTCACAGCGCGTCGACGCGATCCATACCGATCATATCGAGCTGAAGGCGCGTGTGGTCGGGATCGATGAGCGCCTGTCCGGTTACATCGAATCGCGGTCGAAGCAGATCGAGGAGGAGGAGGAACGACGCGACGAAGAGCGAGCGGACCGCAAAGCCATGTGGTTCTGGGCCAAGATCGCCGGCGGGGTCGCCAGCGTCGTCCTCACAGTCATCGTCGGATCGCTCGCCACCAGCACCGTCGCCATCATTCGCGGTCTGACTAAGATCGAGCTGCACGACAAGGAGATCGCGAAGAACTCTGCCAATGTCGATGTCATGCGGCAGGTGTTGGGAGACATGCGGCCTGATCTGGCGACCATCAAGGCTGAGGTCCGGTCCACCGGAGAACGGGTTCGGCGCATCGAGGCGCAGCAGGATCGGCGATAGCTGTCGCACTTTTGCGTCAACACCGGACTTCGAGAAATACGATTCACATATGAATACAACAACGCCCGAAGCGACGTTACTCGAGATGTGAAAAAAGTATTTCAGTGCGTTAGCCATCAGGTGAGTCTAACATTCGCCCCCTTACCGTCAGGCGAATCGCGTCCAATATGGTCTTCCCTTCGGTCTCTAGTGTTCTTATTTTCTGAATATCGAGTTTTGATCCGTTGTGTTCTCGAAAAAATTCATATTCATCCATGGCTGCGTCGATGATACCTTGTAGTTTATAAAATTCGGTCAGAAGCTCGTCGCTTATAAAAATACCGCCCAATCGAAGTGCATCACGAAAATCGATCGACGCTAACTGAGCCGTATTTTTTCGGTGATATATTTCGCCTCATTGTATTCCTTGCCAGGATTTTCAGAATTCAAAATTTTATTTTTTAGGTATTCGTGGAGATTTTCTGTATTAAGGTAATTTTTAAGTTCATTCGGATCCATTTTCGTGATATCTGCTCGCCTCTTGATTGGACTTGTAAAATGTAAAGCCGATCGATATGCCTCCCAAGCTTTGCTCCACGCCTCGGATAGAACATCGAATTCTCGGGTTTTAAAACGAACGGCCCGGTCCATCAAAGAGTTTATTTCAAATCGTAGTTTCTCGATTTCTTTGGTGTTGTTGTGTTTGTAGTATTCAAGCTCCTTTTCGAACTTAGATGATATCCATTTATCGCCAAGCCACCTAAAGAGAGTGAATGCGGTACCCACCGCGACCGTAACTGTTAGGCCTAGCTGACCTAATACCGAAAATACATCATTCACAGTTCCACTCTCGGGTTTAATTCTGACATTTTGGCGTGTGCATGTGCAGCAATCAATGCTAAATGAAGGTTTATTCATCCATAAGCTTTATTTAAATCCGGTGGGGAGTCGTGGGTTCTGCAGCCATAATGCCACCTCCAAGCCTAAGGTTCAAACTTCGCACCGTTGCTGCCAAGGGTCTGAATTCACAACCGATAGCTGAAGGTGGCGACGAGGCAGGGGGCGGACGTGAAGTTGACTGCCAAGCGGTCGTAGCGGGTTGGGGCGTGGGACTAGCCCGCAAGACGGCCGATTATAGGCGCGATGGCGTTACGGTCGCGGTAGGAGAAGGGCGAGAAGCAGCTCTTCCAGCGCGGGCTGGACTTCGACGGGATTTTCGGGAAGGCGGCGCGAGCCTCGACAGCGCGGCGGATGGCGTTGGTGCCGCGACCTTGTCGGCGTGAGCGACACAGTCGTACCGCATCTCCTGCGGATGAATCTTGGGGATCGGCGCCGGATTCTTGATGGCCGCGAAACCCTTCGTCTGGAAGCGCCGCTTCCACTCGTAGAAGCTGGAGCGGTCGAGGCCGCGCTGGCGACACGCCTAGGCGACGTTCCCAAGCCCCTTCGCGAGTTCCAACATGCTCAGAGGCCGTCTCGAAAGTGGCTCCGAGGGGTGGATGGCCGGTGGCCAAACATGATTCCCAAGCGGTTGTTGAAGCCAGCCTGGAGAACGTCATGTGGACCTCGACCACCCGTCGGCACCATAATCGCGGAGGCCTGCGCTACGGAAGCGACCTGACGGACGCGGAATGGGCGCTCGTCGAGCCGTTCGTGCCGCCACCGAGCCGTACGGGCCGGCCGCGCCGCTGGCCGATGCGCGAGATCGTCAACGCGATCTTCTATGTGCTGCGGTCGGGCTGTCCATGGCACATGGTGCCGGACGGCTTCCCGCCGGCGAGCACGGTCTATCGCTGGTTTATGCGGCTGCGCGACGACGGCGTCTTCGCGACCATGAACCACTACCTCATGATGCGTGACCGCGAGCATACCGGGCGGGACGCGAGCCCTTCGGCAGCGGTCATCGACAGCCAAAGCGTCAAAACGACGGAGGCGGGCGGTCCTCGCGGCTACGATGCAGGCAAGAAGATCAAGGGCCGCAAGCGGCACGTCATGGTCGACACCGACGGGCGTCCCCTGGTGCTGCAGGCCCACACCGCCGCGACCCAGGACCGCGATGGCGCAGTTCCTCTGCTGAAGGCCTCGCGGGCCGCCTTCCCGTTCGTCGAGCATGCTTTCGCAGACAGCGCATACGGCGGTGAGCGCGTTGCGGATGCGACCTCCATCACCATCGAGATCGTGCGCAAACATCCAGCGCAGGTGGGCTTCGCAGTGCATCCACGACGCTGGGTGGTGGAGCGCCTGCTCGCCTGGCTCAACCGCAACCGCCGACTCGCCAAGGACTTCGAGGCGTCCATCAAGTCGGCAGAGGCCTTCCTCTACGCCGCTTCCGTCATGCTCCTCGCGCGACGGCTGGCACGCTCATCATGAGTTTCGAGTCGGACTCTCAGGCGCTGCCGGGAGAGCTTCGTGCCGTCGTCCCGTTTCGCGGACGCGGCGTTCGTCGATCCTCCGCGGGCGCTGCGAGGGATCCTCGGCGCGGAGCCCGAACGGTCGCTGAGCGCGTACGATTCGCTGTAGCCATCGCGCTTTCCTTCCTTGCCAAAATAGCACGGGAAGAAGCTTAAGAAGACACCTTGACGAAACGCGTCTATTGGTCCTGAACCTAGTGAGATAGACCCGAGATACATCGATCCGTTATCTTGATATTTACGAAAGAAAATGCACCCTGCGATCTTGCAGTGATCCGACCTCCTGCGCCTCTCAAGCCCGCTCGCAAACCAGCGGAAATTTCGGAACGTGGCTCCCCGCAACCCTATGACACAGGCAGAACGAACGGCAACCTTCGAAGACTGGCTAGACGGTCGGCGGCTGTCTCATCTATCGACAAACGCAGGCACAGACAGGATTGCATTCCAGAGTTGGCGGAACTTCAAGGAGGCATTCGCGCCAGAGCTGATTGGGCAGGCTGTAGAGGAAACCAGCCTGTCCCTCGGACGACCAGTGAGAAACTGCATCGATCCCTTCGCTGGTTCCGGCACGACTTCTTTAGCCTGTCAGTTTCTCGGCATTGATCCGCTAACGATCGAAGTTAACCCCTACCTCGCGGACCTGGCCGAAGCGAAGCTTGCTACCTACGACATCGGATGTTTGATCAATGACTTCGCTGCGGCTGTCGATCGTGCAAGCTTGACTTGCGTCGACGCGCCGCTTCCGAACCTTCCCGCTACGTTTGTCGAGCCTGGGGTGCGGGGACGGTACATCTTCAGCAAAGCTGTGGCGAAACGTCTCGCGGCTCTGCTTGATAGCATTGAGGTGGTATCCTCGCAATCCAACCAACGATTGATGCGAGTGCTTCTGGGGTCGATCGCTCTCGATGTCAGCAACGTGGTTGTGAGCGGCAAAGGTCGGCGGTATCGACGAAACTGGCAGCAGCGTCAGCCTAACCCTGAAGCCGTGGATCAACTATTTGTAGCATCCGTCACAAATGCAATCTACGAGATTAGGCGCTACGAGAATAGGAAGGCGAAAGGCTATACCCTCCTCAGAGGAGACGCACGTAGTTTGACACCGACGAAGGGTCAGTATGATCTCGCAGTCTTCTCGCCGCCCTATCCGAACTCGTTCGATTATACCGATGTCTACAATGTAGAGCTGTGGGTGTGTGGGCACCTCAAATCGTTCGACGACAACCGCGCACTACGCAATGCCACGCTTCGCAGTCACGTTCAGGTAAAGCGGGAATACGACGTACCAGAATACGACCTCCCCAGCTTGACGCAGGTTTTGGCCGATCTAAATCGCGTCCGTCTGGATCTTTGGAGTAGAGATATTCCTGAAATGGTACAGTCGTATTTCGCGGACATGGCGACGATCTTAAAGCGCTTGCACTCCAGCCTAGTCCCCGGAGGGCGTGTTTACATGGTAGTTGGGGACAGTCGCTATGCGGGCGTGACCGTCCCCGTTGCGACTGTCCTGTGCGAAATCGCCGGCGCGATTGGACTGTCCTGCATCGCCCAAGAGCCGTTCCGTTCGATGCGCGCTTCACCACAACAGGGCGGGAGATTGGAACTACTCGAGACACTTGTCACACTTGAGAATGTGTGAGCTTCCCTATCTTGGCATGTCGTGCCGCATCAGTGCTCCGAAACATATACCATCGCCAGAGCGATATATTTTCGCCGCTTGCCAGATCTCGAATGTCCGCAAAGCTCACTGCATCGCCTTCATCCGTCGCCCGCATGTCGAAATAGCAGACAGCAGCCTGTAAGGCGTGATGATTGTCGCGATAGGCAATAGCCTGTTCGACGCCTTTGATGATCGCTTCCGCAATCTTCGTCGCGCTGACCGGATTTCCAGTCGAAGTCTTGTCGGCGAGAGCTTTCAGTTCGAGGATCCATTCCGTCACGGTCGCGCGTATTCCGCCAGCACTCGTGGGGCGAGAACCTACGAGATCTGCTCGTCCGTCTTCCGTTACAGGCTCGGCACGCCATGTCAGCCCCGGAATTGAAAGACGCAGGCTATCCAACAGGCGCCCCTGGATCCGCTCCTCCGGCCTCGAGGAAGGGATCCCTTTCCGAGCGTCTCCGCTATTTGCTCCCCATATGGCGAGCTTGTGTCCCATGGTGGTTGCGGAAGGTGTTCGAAGGACTGTTTCGTAGAACAGATCCAAAGTTCTTTTCAGTTGTCCCTCGGAGACCGGGGTCGAACAATCGAAGTTCACCGGGTGAGAGATGTCATGGTTTGACACGCCAGTACTGTATAGGCGTCCTGACGGTGAACTGCCGCGCCAGTCCACCACCACCGCGGGCCGATTACCAAGTCCAGCATCTTCTAGGCCCGCAGTGATCGATTCCTCCGACGTGATATCGATCCGGAGACGAAGGCTGGTAGTAATCCCGATCGTTGTTATCCAGATATGACCGGTGATCGGATCGTTACCGTGCTGCAGCATCATGACGCGATCACAGGCGAGGCGCTCTTCGTCGATTCGGATAGCGTCGGTACTGACGAAGACAGAAAAGTCGCCGCTTTCTCCATGTACGACCCTTGTTGCGACCAACTTTGCAACACCAAAACAGAACCGAGCGTCCGCGGAAGATCCCGTATCCTGTGGCAAGTTTGCACTTCGGATAAACTCTTCGATTTCCGCCGGCTCGATCCCACCGGTCCCTCTTCCTTTATGCATATGCACGCTTTTTCATGAGCTGCATGTATAGGTTGATCTTCTCGGCACGGTTCAGGGTTGTACCTTCCGGCATACGCTGCTGCAGAGCTTCGGTCGTGACCCAAGCTGCATTCCCTTCTGTCGCCGATTGCCATTCGCCGAAATCAACCACCCGACCTTCTGCAATACCTGGATCAGAGTAGTTCGCATCTTGTTGGGCAGCATCATCCCAATAACCGGTTTCAATTTCGATGAACGCGTCGGCCACTTCCAACAGGAACTGATCGACACCCGCTTGGTCTGGGAGCTGGGCAAGAACATCCAAGACCGGGCGAGCTTGCTCTAAGGAAAGGGCAAATGTCGCTTCTAACCGATTCGTCTGAGTCATCTGAAGATCGGTAACCTCGATGAAACGCGCGCCGACTAGCCGATCAAGCTCCTCCTGCAGCGTATAGAAGATCGGTGAGCCTTCATCTTTGAGAACGGCGCCTTCGAGCGGTTCAAAGCCCCAAATGGAGCTGAGAACGTTTGAGAAAAAGGCAAAGGCGTGAAATGTTCGCGTATCGATTGGTGTTGCTCCGACCCGCTCCAAGGCCAGGAACATTTGCAGAATTCGTCCGCGGAGCATCATTGTTTGATGCCTGACGGATGGGGGTTGGTTGGCCATTAGACCGTCCGACCTAGGATCTCGTCCACGGCGCTGTCGTAGTCCGCCCGGAGGTTGGACAATGCAGCCGTCGGCGCCGCGAGGTGCATCAAATTGACCGTCCGATCTTCGCGGGCCTTCGTCGTCCTGAAGTTCTTGAGTGTGTAGGGAATGAAATCGCCGGCCACCACGTTGCAGGCAAGGATAACGCTCATGGCGGACCCTGAAGCCGCCACCCCTGAGAAAAGCTCTCCGGCACGACGAGCGAAAACGGCGTCGACGGATCCTTCGGGGCCGTCCACTACGAATGTCCCAGCGTTGTTCTCGCCAAGAGCCTCGACAAGGCTCATACGGAATATCAGATCGATGTACTCTCGCTGTGAAAGCGATACGTCATCCTCATCCCTGCGAATGTATTCTCCAACTGCCGACCCACTAGTGAGCTCGACCTCAAAAGCGGGGAACTCGAACGTTCGACCACCCTGACCAATGCGCTCACGTCGGGGATCATAAACCAGACGTACGCCTTCGGCGAAGAAGGCCTTTGCACGACGGGCAAAGATGCTCTCCAAGTCCGATCGTATTTTTACGGTCGCTTCGGACAAATCGCTTAAGAGAGAGGATATATCATCTTCAGCCTGGTCTCGCTCCGCGCGGAAGGCGAGTACCTCCCGGCGAAAAGTTTCTATCCTATTGTCGTAGTCAATCTCTTCGGCATACGTCTCAGAGGGAAGCTGCTTCTGGATCCTGCGTACATTCCGCTTCGCGGCGTCAAGTTCGTCACGAATTGCGTCGAGTTGCTTGCGCTGTTCTGAATATGCCTCAACGGCTCTAGAAAGTCGCTCTTCAGAGCCCTTCAGTCTAGTTCGAGCCAGTTCGAGGTCCAGGTGTAGCTTCTGGGCTTTGTCTTGCACGGCTTCGGCCAACGGCATGACGGTGTCGTCTGAATTTCGCTTTGATCCACAAACGATACAGCGTCCGTCCTTCGCGCGAGCTTCCAACTGCCTCGCAGCTTCTTCTGACTCGTTGCCGCATACGTAGCACTCACCGTCCGAAATTAGCTTGAGAAGTATATACTTGTCGGAATTCGGAACTTTGGCAAACGCGTGGCGTAACAGCCTATACTTCTCTTCCTCGTATCGTGCCGATAGTTCGGCGACCTCCTTCGCGGAACTCATTCTGCTCGTTCTCGCGTCACCCCGCTCTCGCTCGAGGTCGAGCATATCCAAAACTAATTGTTCTTCGTGTCTCTGTAGGTCTGCCAGCTTTCCCTTTACGTCGGCGAGCATTGCGGTAGTCTCCGCCACATCAATACGCTTCGCCATCTCTTGGCTGCGCCGCAATGCCAGCTTATGGAGGGATGCGTTGAGGTTTCGCGCTGAACTGTCGCTCGAAATGATGATGCCTTCTAGAGACCGGATGGCTTCTGACTCTGCCGGCATGAGCAGGGCGCGAAATAACTCATACTGTGCAGCCGTATTCCAAACAAGTGATTTTCGACCTTCAAGATAAAATACAACTCGATCAATAATTCTAAGAAAATCCTCGTACCGAGACAGGCCTGTTGCGCTAGTTAATTCCGCTCGTAGTATCGTCTCTTCTGGTAGGGCGATCTCTGCGCCGTCATCGCTCAATATAGCCGATACAAGCGACAGATCAGACAATTTGCGGCGAATCGTGAATCTGCGAGTGCCAACGCGCACACGCAGTGTAGCATAAGCATCGGTGGCCCGATCTCCTACCCGGGAGGCAAAAACCTTCTGGTCAGATGCCTGAAGTTCATTTGCCTGACCGCTGAAGCCCGCATCTCTTACTGTTGCGGCTCCCGTCAAGAGTCGCTTAAGCATTAGTAGCAGGGTACTTTTTCCGAGGCCGTTGACTCCAAGAATTATCCACGGGCCCTTGTCGAACTCGATCCGTAGTCCGGACCGTCCGTTTTCGCCGGGGTACAATTGGTAATTTGTCACTTCGAGATATTCGATGAGGGGAAACTTAATCTTCATTCGCGCTACAACCCTGAGGCGTCCAAGTTATTCCATAAAGCTCGGGTGGTTTCCTTGGATCATCGCATGCCTGCGTTGAAGGCACTCCCGCGCGCAAGCCGCTGCACCGACCTAGCACAGCATGATCGCAATGACCGACGTTGTAAGCAAGGGCGCTAGTTCGACGACCATCCCGAGGGTCGACTGAGTGGACAACGTAGCGCGACCGGCGTAGCCACCTCGATGCCCAAACCGGCACCACCAGCGCAAATGCTTGCGCCCCCTACGACCCTGCGTGACGAAGTGGCGATGTCCGGCCCGCTTTTCAGGCGCAGTGCACAATCGCTTTCCGCCCAAGTCGAATATTGAGTGCGGTGGATCGTAAATCGGCTTTGGGTAATCGCGGGCCAAGCAATCGGTTCGGCCAGGTGCCACTCAATATGATTCCTCTGCGGGCGATGCGCTGTCGCATAGAGATAGTAAGCGCTATACCTCATTGATCGCATTCAAGCGCGAGTCACCCACCATGGTCCGGCGAGTTGATGTTTCGTCCGTGGAGTGCGGCGATCGCCGGACGTTTCAACTTGCGCCACTTCGAGATGCGTAGGCACCACCGTCTCATCGTGTAGACGGCGTCGACAAAGTCGCCGCGGGTGGTGATTTTGTGGATTTGTGGGAGCACGTCGGAACCGAAATGCCGGCCTTGCGGCACACTTCAGCGACTGGCGTTCCTTCCGTCGCCTGACGTAGGATGAACGCAATCTGCGCCTCCGAGAGCTTCGACCTCTTCATGGAACTCTCCTCCTCCCGTTGCCGGGATCAGAAGTGGAAATTTCAGCTCAGAAACTATGAAATCCGGAAGGCGTGTCAGCTGCGTTGGCGCGCGCGGGCTGCAGCGTCGAGGAGCTGGCGCACGAGTTCGAGCTGTGTGTCCATACGATCCACGGGCGGATCAGGCATGCCGAGCTTGACAGCGGCAGCCGGTCGGACGGTGCGGCGAGCGAGGAGCGCGAGGAACTGCGGCACCTTCGCCGCAAAAGCCGCCGGCTGCGGCAGGAAAGAGATATCCTGTCAAAGATCGTGGCTCGGGAATCTCACAAGAGAGCGGCGCGGCGCGCTTCCGTTCTTTCGATTCATGATTGCGAACCAAGTCGTTGACACGATCAAGACGATGTGCCGCGCGATCGATGTCTTCCGTGCCGGCTTCTCCGCTTGGCGGGACCGAGGGCCCAGCCCGCGGACGCGCAGCGACGCGAACCTCACGGCGCGGAGCCGCACGATCCATGCGGAGTCGAGAGAGAGCTACGGTGCGCGTCACTGCCGTGGAAAGTCCACCCGACGTTTCAACCGGCAGGAAAAGATCAATGATTTCAGTGGGGGAAGGAACGAGCCCATACCGCGAACCAGTCGAACTGACCGTTGATTTCATTGGCGATTTCACAGCCTTCCAAGCTGATGACGAGGGTTCGATTCCCTTCACCCGCTCCACCCTTCCGCCTCGCCAGCGATCCCTCGCCACTCCCCCTCGCCACTCCCCCTCGCCACCGACCGCTGCGACGGCGCTCCCGACTGATCGCCGCGCGGCGCCGACGGCCATTCGCGTCCGGACCCACGCGGCGCCGGCGGATGCGGGCGGCGCGCCGGGCCGGGGCGTCAGTTGATGCGCAGGCGGGCGATGGCGCCGGGGTCGGGATCGGCGCCGAGGCCGGGGGCGGTCGGGACCTCGATCCGTCCGTCCGCGCCGGGGAGGCCGACCGGGCCGAACACCGTGTCGCCCAGCCGCACGCCGAAGCATTCGATCGACGAGACCAGCGGCGTCGTCGCCGCGACCTGCAGCGTCGCCAGCAGCCCCGGTCCGAAGTAGGGGGAGTGGGGCGCGACGCGCACGCCGACGAACTCCGCCCGCGCAATCACCTTCATCATCTCCGTGATACCGCCGACCTTGGTGACGGACGGCTGCACGTAGTTCAGCACCGACGCGTCGATGTACGGCTGGAAGGCCCAGACGTTGGGGATGTTCTCGCCCGCCGCGAGGTCGACCGGGGCGGCCGCCTTCAGGCGGCGCAGGCCCTCCACGTCCTCCGGCGGCCAGACCGGCTCCTCCAGCCACTTCAGCCGGTAGGGCTCGAACCGGTGCGCCATGTCGAGCGCCTCGTCGAAGCGCCAGGGGCAGTTGACGTCGACCATCAGCTCGACGTCGTCGCCGAGCGCGGCGCGGGCCGCGGCGACGGCCTCGACGGTGGTCTCGTGCAGCTTCAGTTCCCTGAAGCCCTGCTCCAGCGCCTTCTCGCAGCCGCGCGCGACGATCGCCGGCTCGCCGAGCTTTAGAAGGCTGGTGTAGGCCGGGATCGCCGTCTTCTGTCGCCCGCCGAGGAGCTCGGCCACGGGGAGCCCGGCGCGCTTGCCGGCGAGGTCCCAGAGGGCGATGTCGAGGCCGGACAGCGCATACTGCGTCGGCCCGCCGCGGCCGAAGATGTGCAGCTTGCGCTTCAGCTCTTCCATCAGCCCGGCGATGTCGGTCGCGTCGCGGCCGATGGCGAGCGGGGCGACCAGGTTGTCGAGCACGGCGATCGACGCCGGCAGCACCGTGTAGCCGAAGCATTCGCCCCAGCCGACGAGCCCGTCCTCCGTCGCAACGCGCACCAGGCAGGACTGGAGGACCGGCCAGTCGTGGCCGCCGAAGCCGGTCAGCGGCCCCTCGTGGGTGTAGGGCAGGGCGAGGACGATCGCCTCGATGCTTTCGATCTTCATTCCCGTCTCCTCAGTGCCCGCCGAGGAAGACACGGTTCAGCGTGTCCCCGGCGCGGATGTCGTCCGGCGAGCCCTGGGCGGCGATCTCGCCCGTCGCCATCAGGTAGCAGTGGTCCGCCACGTTGAGCGCCTTCTCCACGAGCTGCTCCACCAGGAGGATCGCGACGCCCTCGTCGGCGAGCTGGCGCGCGACCTGGAGGATGCGGTCGATCACCACCGGGGCGAGGCCGCTCGACGGCTCGTCGAGGATGAGGAGCTGCGGCTCGCCGATGATCCCCTGCGCGACGGCGAGGATCTGCTGCTGCCCGCCGGAGAGCCGCGAGGCGTGGTCGTGCCGCTTCTGCGCCATCTCGGGGAAGAGGCTGTAGACGCGTTCCAGCTTGGAGCGGTCGCCGCCCGAGGCCCTGGCGTAGGTGCCGATGAGGAGGTTGTCCTCCACCGACAGCGAGGTGAAGACCCGGTGGCCCTCCAGAACGTGCACCGCGCCGGCGGCGACGATCTCACGCGGGGTGGCGTTGGTGACGTCCCGGTCGGCGAGGCTGATCCGCCCGCCGCGCTTGGGGATGAGGCCGGTGGAGGCGGCAAGGGTGGTCGTCTTGCCCGCGCCGTTGCGGCCGAGCAGGACGACGAACTCGCCGCGATGGATCGTCAGGTCGACGCCGTGGACGACCTCCGCCTTGCCGTAGGCGACGTCGAGCCCCTTCACGTCGAGGAGCACGGGTTGTTGGCTGCGCATCGCTCAGGCTCCGAGGTAGACGCGGATGACTTCCGGGTCGGTGCGCACCTCGTCGGGCGTGCCGTGCCGGAGCGTCTGGCCGAGGTTGAGGGTCGTCACGCGGTCGGAGATCTTGAAGACGAAATCGGTGTGGTGCTCGACGATGAGAATGCCGAGGCCGCAGTCGCGCAGCGTCCTGAGGACGTCGGCGAGCGCCTCGATCTCGTGCTCGGCGAGGCCCCCGGCCGGCTCGTCGAGGAGCAGGAACTTCGGCCCCAGGACCAGCCCGCGGGCGATCTCCAGGAAGCGCTGGTGGGCGTGGTCGAGGACGTCGGCGCGGCGGTCCATGATGTCGCCGAGGCCGATGGCGGCGAGGATGTCGCGTGCGCTGTCGCGGGTGCGCCGCTCGTCCTTCAGCGCGCGGGGCATGCCGAAGAGCGTCTCCACGAAGCCCGCCTCGGTGTGGACCCAGCCGCCCAGCATCGCGTTGTCGAGCACGCTCAGCGAACCGAGGAGGCGCGGCTTCTGGAAGGTGCGCGCGATGTCGAGCCGCGCGCGGGACTGGACGCTGGCGCCGGTGAGGTCCTTCTCGCCGACGCGGATCGCGCCTCCGTCCGGCTTGTAGTAGCCGCACAGCAGGTTGAGGAGCGTCGTCTTCCCGCTGCCGTTGGGGCCGATGAGGCCGTGGATTTCCGCCGGGCGCGCGTCGAGCGTGACGCCGTCGAGGGCGTGGATGCCGCCGAAGGTCTTGGTGACGTTGTCCGCGACGAGGCTGGTGACGGGGCTCGTCATGCGTGGACCTCCCGGGCCTCGTAGGCGGGGTGGGCCTCCGCCTCGCCCTCGGCCCGGCGCACGGCGGCGGCGAGGCGGGCGAGATCCGGCTTCACCGGCGCGTTGACGTTGACGGCCGGCTTCATCCGGTTCCGGATCACGATGACGAGGTTGGAGATCCCCTCCGGCAGCAGCAGCACCACGACGAGGAGCAGGGCGCCGTAGAAGAAGTTGCCGAGGTTGGCGAGGGGCGCCACCACCTCCGGCAGCGCGGTCAGGACGACCGTGCCGAGCAGCGGGCCGACGATCGACCCGCGCCCGCCGATGATGATGCAGACGAAGAAGAACAGCCCCAGCTCGAAGATGAACGTGTCCGGCGTGATGTAGCTCTGCAGCGAGGCGAAGAGCGCGCCCGCGACGCCGGCGGTGAAGCCGGAGAAGGTGAACGCGGTGAGCTTCGCCCGGTAGATCGACACGCCCACCGACTGCGCCGCCACCTCGCTGTCGCGCACCGCGACGAGGGCGCGGCCCCACATCAGCCGCGTGACGTTCCAGGTCATCCAGGTGACCGCGACCGCGAGTGCCGCCGTGAACCAGTAGTAGCCCCAGGGCGTGGCGAGCGGGCCGGGGAAGCCGGGGACGGACAGGCCGATGCCGCCGCCCGTCAGCCACTGCTCGGCGACCGACAGCTCCGTCACGATGAGCGCGAAGGCGAGCGTCACCATCGCGAAGTAGAAGCCCGGCAGGCGCAGCGAGGGCAGGCCGAGGAGCACGCCGATGAGCGCGCCGAGCGCACCGCAGAGGAACAGCGTCAGGAACGGGTCGAGGCCGTGGCTGCCGGCGAGGATCGCGAAGCAGTAGGCCCCGACCGCGAGGAGGCCGACATGGCCGATCGAGAGCGTCCCCGTGAAGCCGACGACGAGGTTGAGGCCGCCGATCAGCACCCAGTAGACCGCGATCAGCGTGGCGAGGTGGAGCTGGTAGAAGTCGCCGACGAGGTAGGGGACCGCGACGACGATCGCGATGCCCACGACCGCCGCCACCCAGAGTTCGATTTGCCGGGTCATACGGGTCGCACCGATTTGGAGCCGAAGACGCCTTCGGGCTTGATGAGGAGGACGGCGATGAGGAGGCCGACCGCGATGGTGTTCTGGTACTCGCCGCCGAAGAAGTAGGTCGCGCCGGTGGTCAACAGTCCGAGCGCGAGGCCGCCGAGCATGGCGCCGACGTTGGAGCCGAGCCCGCCCACCGCGACCGCGATGAAGCCGTTGAGGGTCAGTGTCAGGCCGAGGGCGAAGTAGGCGAAGGTGAGCTGGCCGGCGGCAAAGCCCGTCAGCGCGCCGATGACGCCGGCGATGATGTAGCTGAAGGCGCGGACCCGGTCGGTGGCGATGCCGCGCGCCCGCGCCGCGTAGGCGTCCTCGGCGACGGCGATGAAGATCTTTCCGGCGAGGGTGAAGCGGTAGAAGGCCTCGAGCGCCACGGCGATGACGGCGACCGCGATGATCGGGAGCCAGTACTTCTGGTCCCACAGGCCTTGCCCGTAGTCCTGCGGGATGAGGCGCGGGAAGGGGCGCGGCTCGGTGCCCCACCACAGGCCCACCGCCTGCTGCACCATGATGGCGAGGGCGAGCGTCGACAGCAGCCACAGGTGCTCGTCGGAGCGGTTCAGCACGCGCCGGACGGCGACGACCTCGGTGAGCAGCCCGAACGCCGCGCCGATGAGGACCGCGAGGAGAAGACCGAGCACGGACGGCAGCCCGAGGTCGGCGATGAAGAAGGCGCCGAAGACGCCACCGAGCATGAAGATGTGCCCGGTGGTGACCGACAGCACCTTCGAGGTGGAGAACATGACGTTGTAGGCGAGCGCACAGGCGGCATAGAGCGCGCCGATCGCCAGCCCCGTCACAACAACGTTGAGCACGAGCGTTCCTGACGGCTGCGGGTTTCGAGGATGCGTCGAGGCGCCGGCGGCGGGGCCGCCGGTCGCCGGTCGGGTCCGGGGCGGTCCGGCCGCGCCCGGGTGTCCGGCGCGCGGCGGATCCGCTGGCGGGCCATCAGCCCGGGCCGGGTCGACCCGGGCGGACGCGCTCTAGTCCGCGGGCTTTCCGTCCATCGGCGCGGCCTGGAACGCGCCGTCCTTGAAGGTGTTGGCGAGGTCCATGGCGATGGCGCCGTCGGGGAAGCCGTTCCGGTCGTCCGGACCCCAGGTATAGGTCGCGTAGACGCCGGGCAGGTCGCTGGTCCCTTCGAGCGCCTTCTGGATCGCCTTCGGCTCGGTCGAGCCGGCGGTCTTTACCGCGTGCTCGATGATCCTGACGGTGTCGTAGCCGAGCGCGACCCACCAGAAGGTGAAGTCGATCTCGCCGCCGCCGAGCTTCGGGCGCACCTCTTCCATCAGCTTGACGGTGCGTTCGGGCAGGTTCCCGTCCGCGTCGAACGTGGTCGAGACGTAGCCGGAGCCGTAGGCGTTGTCCCAGTATTCCGGCTTGTTGAGGAGGTCGCGGATGTTGGACCCCATCAGCGCCGGATGCCCGACGATGGGCACGTCCCACCCCATGTTGCCGCGCGCGTTGAGGATGCGGGCGAGGAGGCCGGTCGCCGCGGACCAAGGCATGACGACGTCGGCGCCGGCGGCTTTCGCCTTCGACATCTCGTCGTTCACGTCGGTCTTGTTGGGGTCGATGAGCGCCTGGTAGACCGGCTCGACCCCCGCCTCCTTCAGCAGCTCGATCGCCTGGTTGACCGTCGCGGTGCCGTAACCGGTGGTGTCACCGATGACGGCGACCTTCTTCAGGCCCAGCGTGTCGAGCGCGTAGCCGTTCGCGGCCGAGACCCACTGCAGGTTCGTGTTGATCGCGCGGAAGGCGAGGGGGAACTTCTTCGGGTCGGTCAGCGTGTCGACCGTGCCGATGATGATGTTGGGGATCTGCGCCTTGGCGAGGATCGGCACGGTGGCGAGCGACTCGCCGGAGTTCACCGGGCCGATGACGAAGTCGACCTTCTCCGAGAAGGCGAGCTGCTGGGCGAAGTTCACCGCCTTGGTCGGCTCGCCCGCGGTGTCGCGGGTCAGGAGCTCGAGCTTGCGTCCGTCGATGCCGCCGGCCTCGTTGATCTGCTCGATGGCGAGCTGGACGCCCTGGTTCTCCGCCTGGGCGGCGGCCGAGAGCGGTCCCGTCAGCGACGAGAGCCAGCCGATGCGGATCGGTCCGTCCTCGGCGTGCGCGGCCGGCCCCACCATGGGCGCCATGGCGAGCGACAGCGCGGTTGCCGCGAGGAGCGTGCGTCTTGTGATTGCGCTTCGCATCCTTCCCTCCCTTTTTGTTGTTGAAGGGAGGGTGCATCAGCTCATCGCTGAGTGCAACGAAGTTTTTATCTGCTGGAATGACTATGTTGAAGTATGATGGTGTTTTCCCGGCCGGCCGGGCCTCGCGTATGGCGGTGCGCGCCGCGGGAGGCTACGAGACGCGCCAGTGCCGTGCAGCTCGAGCGAGGACGAGTGACGACCGATTTCAACAATGACACCGACGATGACCGCGAAGCCGCCGGCGAGCGCGGCCCGCCCGAACCCGCCAAGCGGGAGGCGGCGCCGACCGGCACGCTCGCCCGGGGGCTCGCCATCGTCGACGTGCTCCTGTCGGCAAGCCAGCCGCTGACGCTGGCGGAGATTTCCGAGGCGGTCGGCCTCGACCAGTCGACGGCGCTCCGCCTCATCCGCAGCCTGGAGGAGCTGGGCCAGCTCATCCGCATCGGCGACGGCAAGCGCTACGTGTGCTCGCCCAAGGCGCTGAAGCCGATGCCGATCCTGCATCCGCTGGAGCGTCTGCGCCGCGAGGTCGCGCCGCTGATCAACGGCCTCGCAACCCGCTCCGGCCAGAGCGTCGTCCTCGTTGCCTACCTCGGGACCAACCGCGTGGTGCTGGACGTGGCGCTCACCCAGGGCTCGCTCAGCCCCTACTACACTGCCTGGCTGAAGGGTCCGTTCCACGGTTCCGGCCCCGGCAAGGCCCTCCTGTCGGCGCTGGACCCCGCCCGCCGGCGCGAGCTTCTCGGCGAGGAGCCGTTCCGCGCCTACACCCCCCGCACGATCACCACCTACGCCGGGCTCGACGCCGACCTCGCCAGGGCGAAGGAGCGCGGGTTCGTCACCATCCGCGACGAGTTCTATCTCGGCCTGTCGGCGCTGGCGGCGGTGTTCCGGACCTGGAACGGCGGCATCGCGGGCGCGATCGCCGTCACCGGCCACACCACCGACATGACCGACGAGAGGATCGCCGCCATCGGCGCCGACCTCGTCGCGGTGACGCGCCTCATCCCGATGCAGGCCCCGTCGCTGACCCTCCTGGAGCCGTTCTGCGCGCGGTGATCCGCGCGCTGCCGGTTCCCGCCGGATGCCTGGGCACCGCGCCGCGGACGGCGACGGTGCCCGGCCTCGCGGTCGTCAGGAGGAGGCGCCCTCCTTGCGCTTGCCGGCGACCACGAAGTGGCTGGGCTCGACCTCGTTGACGATGATGCGCACGCTCTCCTTGGGGGCGCCGATGGTGGTGTGGATCGCCTCGGTGATCGCCTCGTACATCGCGTCGAGCTTCTCCTGCGGGCGGCCCTTGATGATCGTCATGTTCAGGACTGGCATGGGTTCCTCCTAAGGTGGCCGGCGCCCGTCGCGCCGGCTTTGGTATGGGCCGGCAGACCGTGCCGGCGCGGGATCTGGCCGGCGTGCCGGCTCAGAAGGTGTGGGCCTCGATCCGGTCGCGGTCGAAGGTGAAGCCGACGCCCGGGCGGTCCGGCACTCGGATCGTGCCGTCGGCCTCGATCGGCATCGCCTCGTTGAAGAGGCCCTCGAACCAGGGCATGTGCTCGGCGTAGATGCCGCCCGCCGCCGAGGCCACGAGGTGCAGGCTGTGCTCGGTGAAGATGTGCGGCGCGAAGGGCACGTCCGCCGCCGCCATCTGCCCGATCACCTTGCGGAACTCGGTGTATCCGCCCATCCGCTGCAGGTCCGGCATCAGGATGTCGGCGGCCCGCTTCTCCAGCATGTTGCGGATGCCGTAGCGGATCCATTCGGTCTCGCCGGTGGCGAGCGGGGTGTCCAGCGCGGCGGCGATCTCGGCCTGTCCGGCATAGTCCCAGGTGGGGATCGGCTCCTCGAACCAGACGAGGCCGTGGGGCTCGAGCGCGCGTCCGAGGCGGATCGCGTCGGGCGTCGTCAGGCCCTGGTTGGCGTCCGCCATCAGCGCGAAGTCCGGCCCGACGACGTCGCGGATCGCCTCGACGCGGGCGACGTTGGCGGCGACCGGCAGGTTGCCGAGGCGCACCTTCATCGCCTTGAAGCCGGCCGCCATGAACGCCTTCGCCTCACGCTGCAGCCCGTCGAGGTCGGACGAGAGCCACAGCCCGCCGCTCGCGTAGACGGGTACGTTGGTGCGGTGACCGCCGAAGATGCGGTAGAGCGGCTGGCCGAGCGCCTTTCCGACCATGTCCCAGCACGCGACGTCGAGCGGCGTCATCGCCAGAACCAGCGCGCCGCCCTGGCCGAAGAAGTTCATCGCCTTGAGGATGCCGGACCAGATCGCCTCGGTCATGAACGGGTCGGCGCCGATGATGTGGGACTTCAGGGCCGTCACCATCGCCTCGATGGCGGTGAGCTTCTCGCGGCCGAAGCAGAAGGCGTAGCCCTCGCCGGTGATCCCCTCGTCACTCGTCAGCGTGACGAGGAGGCAGGACACCGACTTGATCTCGTGGATCGAGGTCCTGAGCGGGCTCGGCAGCGGCAGGTCCACCCTTTGGGTGGTCAGCTCGGTGATCTTCAATTCGTCCTCCCTCGCCGGGTCTTCGCGGCCCGGTCATCGTTGGTCCATCGTCAGTACGACGGATCCTGTCGTTCGGCGCCCCTCGAGGTCGCGATGGGCGTCGGCGGCGCGCTCCAGCGGATAGCGGTGCTCGGCGCGCACGGCGATCGTCCCGTCCGCGATCCGGCCGAAGAGCGCGGCCGCGCGAGCCGCGCGGCGGTCCGCGTCCGCCATGTAGTCCGGCAAGCGCGGACGGGTGAGCGTCAGCGACCCCCGCTCGCCGAGCTCCTGCGGGGCGATCGGGGCGATGTGGCCGGAGGACTGGCCGTAGACGACCATGTGCCCCAGCGGCGCGAGGCAATCGAGCGACAGGGCGAACGTGTCCCGTCCGACCGCGTCGTAGACGACGCTGGCGCGCCGCCCGCCGGTCGCCTCGCGGAAGCGGGCCGGCAGTTCCGCGCCGGGGGCGACCAGGACACCGGCGCAGTGGAGGCGGGCGATCCCGGCCTTCGCCTCGGTCGACACGGTGCCGATCACCGTCGCCCCGAGCGCGCTCGCCCACTGTGACAGGATGAGACCCACGCCGCCGGCCGCCGCGTGGACCAGCACCACGCTGTCCGGGCCGACGGGATGGACGTCGGTCACCAGCACGGCGGCGGTGAGGCCGCGCAAGGTCACGGCCGCCGCGGTCACGTCGTCGATCCCGTCGGGCACGCGGATGAGGCTGGCGGCGGGGAGGTTGCGCTCCTCGGCGTAGCTGCCGGTGACGGAGGCGTAGCTGACGCGCTCGCCGACCGACCAGCCGGTGACGCCCGGGCCGAGCGCGGTCACGACGCCGACGCCTTCGCGCCCGGGGATCGACGGGAGCGGCGCCGGATAGAGGCCTGAGCGGGAGTAGATGTCGGTGAAGTTCACGCCCGACGCGGACTGGCGGATGCGCACCTCGCCGGGGCCGGGCGCCGGCACGTCCACCTCGTCGAGGCGCAGCACCTCGGGCCCGCCCGTCTCATGAAACCGCACCGCGCGCGTCACTGGATCCTCATCGCGCTTCGAAACGCCGATGGGCAAAAAATAAAACCTTCATTTCGCATGTTGCAATCATTTTGATGACAAAACTACACTTCCGCCAAAACGATCGGTGGGAGCGCCATGACGCAGACTGACATCCGGCCCCGGCCACGTGCCGACGGGGACGAGGGACCGCACACGCCGGCCGCCGGGACGGTCTCCCGCAGGCTGCGCACCGGCGGCGAGGTCCTCGTCGACCAGCTTCTGATCCACGGCGTCAGCAACGCCTACTGCGTGCCCGGCGAGAGCTACCTCGCGGTGCTCGACGCGCTCTACGGCACGCGCATCGCGCTCACCGTCTGCCGCCAGGAAGGCGGCGCGGCGATGATGGCGGAGGCGAGCGGCAAGCTGACCGGGCGCGCCGGCGTCTGCTTCGTGACGCGCGGTCCGGGCGCGTCCAACGCGATGCACGGGCTCCACATCGCGCAGCAGGACTCGACGCCGATGGTCCTGTTCGTCGGCCACGTCGCCCGGAGCGCGGCGGGCCGCGACACGTTCCAGGAACTCGACTATCGCGCGGTCTTCGGCACCGTCGCGAAGTGGGTCGAGGTGATCGACGACGCGAGGCGCGTGCCCGAGCTCGTCGCCCGGGCCTTCCGCATCGCCGAGTCCGGCCGGCCGGGCCCGGTGGTGCTGGCGCTGCCGGAGGATATGCTCACCGACATCGTCGAGGTCGCCGACGCGACCGCGGTCGCCCCGGTTGAGACCTACCCGTCCGCCGATCAGGTCGAGGCGTTCGCGGCGATGCTGGCGGCGGCCGAGCGGCCGGTCGCGGTGCTCGGCGGCTCGCGCTGGTCGGCCGAGGCGGTGGCGGGCTTCACGGCCTTCGCCGAGGCGGCGTCGCTGCCGGTCTACGTCTCGTTCCGGCGCCAGATGCTCTTTCCCGGGTCGAGCCCCTGCTACGGCGGCGACATGAGCCTCGGCGCCAACCCGGCGATCGCGCGGGAGATCGAGGCGGCCGACCTCGTGATCCTGCTCGGCACCCGCCTGTCGGAGGTGCCGTCCAACCACTTCACCCTGCTCGGCATCCCGGTCCCGCGGCAGAAGCTCGTCCACGTCCACCCGGAGCCGCAGGAGATCGGCCAGATCTATACGCCGACGCTCGGGATCGCCGCGTCCCCGGCCGCCTTCGTGCGTGCGCTGGCGACGGTGGACCCGCACGCCCCGGATGCCGGACGGCGGTCGCGGACCGAGGCGATCCATGCGTCCTACCTCGCCTGGAGCGATCCGTCCGGCGTGACGATCCCGGGCGAGCTGCAGATGGGCGAGGTGATGGCGTCCCTCGCCGGGCGGCTGGGTCCGGATACGATCTTCTGCAACGGCGCCGGGAATTATGCGATCTGGCTGCATCGCTTCCGCCGGTTCGAGCGGTTCGGCACGCAGCTCGCGCCCACCAGCGGGTCGATGGGCTACGGCGTTCCCGCGGCGGTCGCGGCGAAGACGATGCGGCCGGACCGGACCGTGGTCGCCTTCGCCGGCGACGGCTGCTTCCTCATGAACGGGCAGGAGTTCGCGACCGCCGTGCAGTACGGCCTGGCGTTCGTGGTGATCCTCGTCGACAACACGATGTACGGCACGATCCGGATGCACCAGGAGCGGGACTACCCAGGCCGCGTCTCCGGCACCGGCCTCAAGAACCCGGACTTCGCCGCCTACGCGCGCGCCTTCGGCGGCCACGGCGAGACGGTGCGCACCACGGCGGAGTTCATGCCTGCGCTCGAGCGGGCGCTCGCCTCCAACCTGCCGGCGATCCTCCACTGCCACATCGCGCCCGAGGCCCTCTCGCCGACAATGAGGATGGCCGAGCCGGCCTGACCGGCCCGACCGCAGCGCCGGGGCACCGGGCCGCGCCGAGGCGTGGCCCGGCCGGCGCGGTCAGGCGTCGATCGCGAAGAACCGCCTGGCGGTCGTGGCGAGGATGGTCTCGACCTCTCCGCCTGAGAGGCCGGCCTTTCGCAGCGTGCCGACCGGGTCGGTGTCGCCCATATCGAACGGGTAGTCGCTCCCCAGCATGACGCGCTCGGCACCGACGAGGTTGACGAGCGTCGCCACCGCGTCGGGCCGGAAGACGCACGTGTCGAAGGTGATCCGCTGGAGGTAGTGGGAGGGGGGATGCGGCGTCAGGCGCCGCACCTCCGGCCGGGCGGACCAGGTATGGTCGAAGCGGCCGATATAGAACGGCGAGAAGCCGCCGCCATGGGGGATGAACACCTTCAGCGCCGGGAAGCGGTCCAGCACGCCGCCGAAGACGAGGTGGTTGAAGGCGATCAGTTCCTCCAGCGGCTGCGCGACCGAGTTCACCATGAAGAACGGCGACAGGCGCTCACCGTGCGAGAAGCCGAGCGGGTGGATCATCAGCCCCGTACCGTGCCGCTCCAGCGCGGCGTAGACGGGGTCGAGGGCCGGGTCGGAAAGCTCCATCGGCCCCGCGCGGGAATCGGTCTGGAAGGCGCGCAGGCCGAGGGCGGCGCCGCGCTCCACCTCCTTCACCGCCGCCTCGGGGGCGGAGAGGGGGAGCGTGCCGATGCCGACGAGGCGGCCCTGTGCCCGTCCGACGAGCGCGGCGACGTGGTCGTTCTGCGCGGCGCTGAGCCGCGCGAGCAGCTCCGCCCCGGCCCAGAAGTGCTGCTGGCCGGGAGCGGGGGCGACGACCTGGATGTCCACGCCCATCGCGTCCATGTCGGCGAGGCGCCGCTCGAGGCTGTTGAACTTCTCGCCGAGCTCCGGTCCCTGCTCGGCGTCCCGCGCCTTGCTCTCGGGCGACATGTCCCGCTGGTACGGCACGCTGTCGGGGCCGATGGCGTCCGCCACCATCGCGTTCACGGCGGGGCAGAGCGTGTGGGTGTGCGCGTCGATGATCATCTCAGGCGAGGGTCCAGGTCTGCTCGATCGTCGTGCCGGCCTGCCGCAGGATCACCGACATGGGACAGCGCGCCTCGAGCTCGGTCTTGAAGCTCTCGAAGGCGGCCGCGTCGAGGTCCGTCGCGACGGTGATGGCCATCTCGATCTTCGGAAAGGGGACCGGGACGTCGGCCTCCTTGTCGATGCCGCGATGGTCCAGGTAGCCGGTGCAGGACATCGCCTTGAACGTCATGGCCACGCCGCGCTCGTGGGCGATGCGCGCGCCGATGACGTGGGTGCAGCTCATCAGCGCGGCTAGCATCGTCTCGAGCGGCGTCGGGCCGACGTCGGTGCCGTGGCGGTAGGGCGGCTCGTCGACCACCAGCGAGTGGCCGCGCACGCGCACTTCGGTGAGGCTCATCGTCGGGCAGTGCGCGTCGAGCTTGACCTCGATGAGCTCCTTGCGGCGCACGGTGACCATCAGGCGGCCTCGCGCGCCGGGCCGGCGAGGCCGAGCGCCATGATCTCCTCGGTGGAGAGCACCCAGCCGAAGGCCGTGTCGATGATCGACAGGGCCGCGTGGTGCAGGGCGGGGTCGTCCATCGTGTCCACGCAGTCGCGCGCGACGATCACCGCGTAGTCGAGGACGTTGGCGGCGGTGGTCGTCGCCATCACGCAGGAGTTGGTGTTCACGCCGGTGACGATGACGGTGTTGATGCCGTGGGAGCGGAGGTGGAAGTCGAGATCCGTCGCGCGGAAGCAGTCATAGCGCTTCTTGGTGTCGACGATCCGGTCCGCGGGGTCGAGGAGGTCGGCCATCACCGTGCAGCCGGGCATGCCGTCGAGGTTGTGCTTCAGGACGTTCTTGCGCGTCGCCTTCGGGTCCTCGGCGCGGGTGCGCCAGAAGGGGTTGCTGGCGATCTCGGTGGCGTCGCGGTACCGCGTCACGAGATGCACCACCGGAATGCCGACGCCGCGACACCAGTCCATCAGCCGCTTGTTGGCGTCGACCACCCGCCGGGCCGCGTCCGCTGCGACGGGCATGGTGGCGACCTCCGGGTCGAGGTGGCCGCAGTGGCAGTCTATGGCGACGAGGGCGGCGCGCGGGACGTCGACGCCGAGGTTCATCGTGGTCATGCGAGGGGGCTCCACCCGGTCTTCATCAGGGCGCGCTGGTCGATGCCGAAGCGGTCCGCCAGCCAGTCGGCGAGGAGCTCCTGGCCGATCGTCGGGTTGTCGTGCTGGCAGTGCTCGGCGCCGGTCTCGTCCGGCGTCGTGAGGCGCAGCGTGGCGTCGACGCCGGCAGCGATCGCCGCCTCGTAGGTCTGCGTGGCGGCCTTGACGGTGAGGACGTCGTGGCCGCCGTGCAGGACCAGGAAGGGGCAGCGCATGTTGTCGATGTGCCCCTCCAGCCTGAACGCTTTCGCGGTCTCCATCGCCTCGGCCATCGAGCCGGCGCCCATCACCCAGCGGATGTGCATGGCAAGGCCGAAGCTGTCGTCCTTGTCGCCCCACATCTCGTGCACGTCCCAGATGGCGCCGTGGGCGATGCAGGCGGCGAGGCGCGGCTCGTAGCAGCCGGCGCGGGCGGCGTAGTAGCCGCCCATGGAGGAGCCGCAGCAGGCGATGCGGTCGGGGGCGACGTCGCCGCGCATCAGGAGCCAGTCGATGCAGGCGCCGACGGGCACCTCGGTGTCGGCGCGGGCGGTCAGGCCGTGGCGGCGGAGCGTCCCGCCCTGCCCGGGCAGGTCCACCATCAGCACCGAGATGCCGCGCTGCAGGGCGCCGTGCGCCTGCATGAACCACATCTCGTCCTTGATGGAGTCGAGCCCGCCGAAGCAGATGAGGACGGGGAGCCGGTCGCCGGGGTAGGGTGCGCGCACGAAGTAGCCGCAGATGGGCTTGCCCGGCTCGTAGGGGATGTCGACCACCTCGCCCGGCGGGTTGAGGTGCTTCAGGAAGCCGTGGGAGCAGGCCTCCATCTGCTCGAACGTCGGCAGGCGGCGCGGGTCGGTCGGCTCGAGGTGGAACTCGGCCTGCCGGAAGTGCTCGGCGGCGCGCAGGTAGCAGTTCATCGCGGTGCGGACGTGGCCGGACGCGTCCGCCTCCTGGCCGCGCGCCCGGTTCTGCTCGGCCATCACCATGTATTCGCGGTGCCAGCTCTCCTTGTCGCCGGGGATCATCCGCGAGGCGGCGAGGAAGTGCTCGGAGACGGCGCCGCCGCCCTCCTGCGTTTCGCCGAGGCCCCGCCGGAACTGGTAGGAGAGCCACGGGAAGGCCGGCCAGTGGTGCCAGCCCATCGGCTCGAAGTGCGGCTCCAGGTTGTCCGGCGCCGCGTCGATCATGTTTTCGGTCGTGTCGGTCATCGTCTTGGTGTCAGCCCGCGGTCGGTGCCTGGCGCGTGGTCATGAACCACTCGTAGATCTGCTCGCCGGTCCAGAAGACGACGCCCTCGTGGGCGGCCATCCTCTCGAAGATCTCCTCGAAGTACCTGATGCGGTGCGGCACGCCGGAAATGTACGGGTGGACGGCGACCGAGATGAACTTCGCCCGCTCGGCGCCTTCCTGGTAGAGGCGGTCGAACTGGTCCATCACGCGGCGGGCGAAGTGCTCCCCCTCGTGGTGCTGGACGAGCATCATCGGGATGTCGTTCAGCTCGACGGTGTAGGGGAGGGTGACGAGTTCGCCGTTGTCGGTGCGCATCACCGTGGGCTCGTCGTCGAAGACGAAGTCGCCGCAGTACCTGACGCCGTGCCTGGTGAGGAGGTCGGGCGTCTCGTAGGTCTGGGTGAGGCCGGGGCCGAGCCAGCCGATCGGACGCTTGCCGGTGAAGCGCTCGCAAGTGTCGAGCGACTTCACGATGGTCGCCTCCTGATCGTCCAGCTTGTGGGTCGGCATCTGGACGAAGGAGTGACCCATGAACTCCCAGCCGGCATCGCGCGCGGCGGCGGCGACGGGCGGGTAGGAATCGCACACGCCCGCGTTGATCGACAGGGTGGGACGGATGTCCATCCGGTCGAGGGCCGCCTTCAGGCGCCAGAAGCCGACGCGCATCCCGTACTCGTGCCACGCCCAGTTGGGGATGTCGGGGGTGAGGGTCTGGCCGGTCGGCGCTGGCAGGACCTGCCGGGCCATCGGCCGCTCGATCTCCCAGACCTCGAGGTTGACGATCGGCCACACGACCAGGCGCACGCCTTCGGGCAGTCTGAGCGGCGGGCGATCGACGATCGGGCTGAAGTCGATGCGCTGGCGCGGAAGCGTGTTGGTCATTCCGGCTTTCGTCTCCGTGATGTCCGCTGCCGCCGGTGAGCGTGGCCGGGGGCGGCGGGGGCTCGGTTCGTCCGCGGGCTTGCGCCGCGCATGTGGTGTGGCACGCTGGTCGGCGGTGGGGCGCACCGGCGCGCCCGCAACGAGCGGCGTTGCTTGACATATAATCAAGTCGGCTGTCCCACTTGTAAAGTCACTTTGGTGGGCTCCGGGGGAACCATGGGCAGCGCGGCGGACGACGAGCGGGACGAGGTGGGTGTCGGGGTGCGGCTGCGCGAGATGCGCCGCGCCGCGCATTTGCGCCTGAAGGACGTCGCCGAACTGGCGAACTGCTCCGAATCGATGCTCTCCAAGATCGAGAACGGCAACGTCAGCCCCTCGATCAACACGCTGCACCGGATCACCCGCGCGCTCGGCACCTCCATCGGCGACCTCTTCGCCAAGCCGGATGCGGGGGCGCCGTTCGTGCTGCGGCAGGGGCGGCGGCCCACGCTGGTGCGCCACCCGCTGCGCTCCGGCGACGGGATCTCGCTGGAGAGCCTCACCCCGTTCGAGATCGAGGGGCGCCTGCAGGCGCAGCTCCACATCGTCGAGCCCGGCGGCGCGTCCGACGGCCTGATCAGCCACGAGGGCGAGGAGATGGGCTACGTCCTGGAGGGCGCGCTGGAGCTCATCGTCGACGATCACCGCGCCGTCCTCGGCCCCGGCGATTCCTTCTTCTTCGCGTCGAAGCGGCCGCACGGCTACCGCAATGTCGGCGACACGACCGTTCGTGTCGTCTGGGTCAACTCCCCCGCGACCTATTGAGGGCGCGCTTTCTCCGCATCGGCAGGGCGCGCGAAGGCGTCACGAAAGAATTTTCTTCTCATGAAAGTTCGCTTGATTGATGGCACGCCATTTGCAAACTTTGTGCTGGCAGGTGGCGCCCGGCCACCGTTCCGCTGACAGACCGTCGCCGACCAAGAGGATGGCAGCCATGAAGTTCGCTCTCACCGTGACGACCGCGTTCGGCCTCGCCCTAGCGGCCGCGGCCACCTTCGCTCCCGAGGCGCATGCCCAGCAGGTGCTGAAGATTGCCCACATCCTGCCCGCCGGCGACCCGCGCGACCTCGGCGCCCGCAAGGTCGAGGAACTCGTCGAGGCGAATGCGTCCTGCGAGATGGACGTGCAGGTCTACCCGGCCGGCCAGCTCGGCATGTTCAAGGACATCAACGAGGGCGTGCAGTTCGGCTCCATCGAAGTCAGCGTGATGCCGGCGTCCTACATCGTCGGCACCGAGCCGCTGTTCGGCGTGTTCGACCTGCCGTTCTTCTGGCCCGGCGACAGCGAGAAGCTGCGCGCGCTGCACCAGGGCCCGGCCATGGAGAAGCTCGGCGAATCGCTCGCCAAGCACAACATGGTCCTGCTCGACGTCTGGCACACCGGCTACAAGCAGTGGACCGGCAACAAGCCGCTCAACACGCTCGGCCAGTACGACGGCCTCGTCAGCCGCGTCATGCCGTCCCCGGTGCTCGCCGAGCAGCAGAAGGCCCTCGGCCTGACGCCCGTCACGATGCCGTTCCCGGAGACCTATTCGGCCCTCCAGTCCGGCGCCATCGACGCGCAGGAGAACCCGAACCCGACGTCCTGGAACATGAAGTTCCACGAGGTGCAGAGCCACCTCACGATGACCAACCACGGCACGCTCGACCAGGTCATCCTGATCAACAAGCCGTTCTGGGAGGGGCTCTCGCCCGAGTGCAAGGCCGCCATCGAGGAGGCGCTCCCCGCCGCCAGCGAGGTCACCTTCACCGAGACGATGAAGCAGGAGGAGGAGGCGATGGCCGACTTCAAGGCCAACGGGCTCACCATCGTCGAGCTGTCGGACGACGAGCGCGCGGCGCTGCGTGACGCCATCCTGCCGAAGGTGCGCGAGTTCTACATCGAGAGCACCGGCGACGAGGGCAAGGCGATCGTCGAGGCCTTCGAAGCCGAGATGAACGACTAAGCCCCCGCCGGAGCCGAGCCCGTGCAGCCCATCGTCACCGCAGCGCGCGTCCTCCTGCGCGCGCTGGATCGCATCGTGTCGGTCGCGGCGGGGATCGCCCTCCTCGTCGTGACCTTCACGATCTTCCTCAACGCCACGGGGCGCTACACGCTCGGCCTGTCCTTCCTGGGAGGCGAGGAGCTGGCGCGCCTCCTCACCGTCTGGATCACCTTCGTCGCCGCCTACACGATGCTGAGGGAGGACGGGCACGTCTCGATCGACCTCGTCCTGCGCGTGGTGCCGCCGGTGGTGCAGCGGGTCTTCCGCGGCCTGATCGCCGTCATCGGCACCGTCACGATGGCCTACCTCGCCTACCGCGCCTACCAGCTCTCCGCCTTCTCGCTCGGCACCGGGCAGATGGGGACGACCCTGCCGGTCCCGCGCGGGCTCTTCTTCGTGCCGGTCTGCCTCGGCGCGGTGCTGATGACCCTCGCCTTCGTCGAGAAGCTCGTGCGCGCCATCACCGACACGCTGCCGCCGCTCCCCGCCCTCGCCGACACCGGCGCCGAGGGCACGCCGCTGACGCCCGCCGCCCCGCGGGAGGAGACCGTCTGATGCCCGTCCCCCTTCTCGTCGGCTCGGCGCTCTTCATCCTCGTCCTCGGCGCGCCGATCTTCCTCGCGATCCTCGCCGCCACGTTCGGCACGTTCGAGCTGTTCGCCCCGCCGATGCCGCGCATGGTGCTGCCGCAGCGCATGGTCGACGGCGTCAACAAGTTCTCGCTGCTGGCGATCCCGCTCTTCATCTTCGCCGCCGACATCATCGCGCGCGGGCAGATCGGCTCGCGCCTCGTCGCCATGGTCGAGAGCTTCTGCGGTCACGTGCGCGGCGGTCTCGCCATCGCCACCATCATCGCCTGCGCGCTGTTCGGCGCGATGTCGGGGATCGGCCCGGCGGCGGTCGTCTCGATCGGCCCGATCGTCTTCCCGGCACTGATGCGCCAGGGCTACTCGCGCGGCTTCGCCGTCGGGCTGATCGTCACGGCGTCGACGCTCGCCATGCTGATCCCGCCGTCGGTGGCGATGATCCTCTACGCGCTGCAGACCAACACCTCGATCGGCGCGGTCTTCCTCTCCGGCCTCGGCTCGGGGGTCCTGTTCACGATCGTCCTGTGCGTCTACGCCTACGTCTACGCCCGCCGGCACGACATCGCGACGGACACGCGCGCCACGTGGCCGGAGCGGCTGAAGAAGACGCGGGAGGCGGCGTTCGCGCTCGGCCTCCCGGTGATCATCCTCGGCGGCATCTACGGCGGCGCGTTCACGCCCACCGAAGCGGCCGCGTTCGCCTGCGTCTACGCGATGCTGGTGGAGGTGCTGATCTACCGCAAGCTGTCGGTCGCCGAGCTCTTCCGCATCTCGTCGACCTCGGCGGGGACGATCGCCATCATCCTGATCCTCGTGTCGGCCGGGACGGTGCTCACCTACTACCTGACCCTCTCGCAGGTGCCGCAGCAGGTGACGGCGACGCTCTCGGGCGCCTCGGACGTGACGATCCTCTTCATCATCAACGTCCTGTTCCTGGTCGCGGGCATGTTCGCCGACCCGAACTCGCTGATCATCGTGCTGACGCCGCTGATCTACCAGGCCGCGCTCGCGGCGGGGATCGACCCGGTGCACCTCGGGGCGGTGATCGTCGCCAACGTGGCGCTCGGCATGGTGACGCCGCCGTTCGGCCTCAACCTCTTCATCGGCATCACGACCTTCCGCGTGTCCTACCTCGACGTCGTGAAGGCGGTGATGCCGTTCATCGTGCTGATGCTCGTCGTCCTGGTGCTGATCACGTACATCCCGGCGATCTCGCTCATGCTGCCGGAGCTGATGAGGTAGGCCGATGCAACCGGTTCTTCTCCTGCTCGGTCTCGGCGTGGGTGCCGTGATGGCGATCTACCTGCCCCTCGTCGGAACGATGGGGCGGGCGCTGTCCTCGCCGGTGCTGGCGGCGGTGCCGTTCTTCGTCGTCGGGCTCATCTCGGCGGTGACGGCCAC
The DNA here is from genome assembly GCF_003258595.1 of Acuticoccus sediminis. Classification (NCBI taxonomy): domain Bacteria; kingdom Pseudomonadati; phylum Pseudomonadota; class Alphaproteobacteria; order Hyphomicrobiales; family Amorphaceae; genus Acuticoccus; species Acuticoccus sediminis. The sequence continues at coordinate 25,906 of NZ_QHHQ01000005.1, read as the reverse complement.
CGTGCTGACGGGGCAGGCGGAGGGGCTCGCCCGGCTCCGTGGCCTCGCGCCGTGGCTTCCGCTCACCGGGTTCGGCGCCTTCCTCATGATCGTCGGCTCGGCGCATCTGATCCCGCGGATCGGCGCGTCGACCTTCTTCGTCGTCATCGTCGCGGGCCAGCTCGCCGTCGGGGCCATCGTCGCCCACTACGGGCTCCTGGGCTCCGCGACCGTCCCGCTCACCCTGACGAAGGTGGCCGGCTTCGCCCTGGTGGTCGGCGGCGCCTGGCTCGCCATCCGCTGAGGACCTCTGCGATGCTGCCCAACGAACGCCTCTCCTATGCGCCGATCACCGACCGGCCGGCCCTGACGCTGCCGGACGGCAAGCGCATGGTGGTGTGGATCATCATCAACATCGAGGAATGGGACCCGACGCAGCCGATGCCGCGCACGGTCCTCACGCCGCCCGCCGGCGGCTCGCCCTCGCCGGACATCCCGAACTGGGCCTGGCACGAGTACGGCAACCGCGTCGGCTTCTGGCGCCTCCTCAAGATGTTCGACGCGCTGTCGCTGCCGGCGGTGCTGGCGATCAACGGCACCGCCGTCGAGAGCTACCGCGCCATCACCGACGCCGCGCTCGAGCGCGGCTGGGAGTTCATGGGCCACGGCTTCACGCAGAAGAACATGCAGAAGGTCGAGGACGAGGCCGCCGACATCGCGAGGACCACCGAGGTGATCTCGCGCGTCACCGGCCGCCGCCCGCGCGGCTGGCTCGGCCCCGGCCTCACCGAGACGTGGCAGACGCCGGACCTCCTCGTCGAGGCGGGCTACGAGTACGTGTGCGACTGGGTGCTGGACGACCAGCCCGTGCGCCTTCAGACGCGCGGCGGACCGATCCACAACATCCCCTACACCCAGGAGTGCAACGACGTCGCGATGATGCTGATCCAGCACCACCCGGCGCGCGAGTACTTCCAGCGGGCGAGCGACCAGTTCGACCAGCTCTACGAGGACAGCGCGGACGCGACGCGCGTGATGGCGCTCGTCCTCCATCCCTACATCGTCGGCGTGCCGCACCGCGCGCCCTATGTCCGCAAGATCCTCGAGAAGATCGCCGCCGCTCCGGACGTCGCCGTCTGGAACGGAGCGCAGATCCTCGACTGGTACAAAGAGCAAGCTCCGGCCTGAGTCATGACGTCATCCGAACCGCGCGGGGCCATGCCCGCCTACGGCCTCTTCATCGACAACGCGTTCACGCCGGCCGCCTCCGGCCGCACCTTCGAGGTGGAGAACCCGGCGACGGCGGCGACCATCGCAACCGCCGCCCACGGCGACGCCGAGGACGTCGCGCGCGCCGTCGCCGCCGCGGAACGCTCGGTCTGGGGGCGCATGCCGGGGGCCGAGCGCGCCCGCATCCTGACGCGCGCCGCCGACATCCTGGCGGAGCGGATGGACGACTTCGTCGCCGCCGAGGTGGCGCAGACCGGCCGGCCAATCCGCGAGATGAAGGCCCAGCTCGCCCGCACCCCGGAGTGGTACGCCTACTTCGGCGCGCTGGCGCGCACGCACGAGGGGCGCGTCCACCCGTTCGGCGGCTCCTACCTCAACTACTCGCATCGGCGCCCGCTCGGCGTCGTCGGCGCGCTGACGCCGTGGAACCATCCGCTGCTGATCCTCACCAAGAAGGTGGCGCCGGCGCTGGCGGCGGGGAACACCATGGTGGTGAAGCCCAGCGAGATCGCACCGCTGACGCCGCTGATGCTGGGAGAGGTGCTTGCCGAGGCCGGACTGCCGGCGGGCGCCTACAACGTCGTCACCGGCTTCGGACCGGACGCGGGCGCGGCGGTCGTGAACCATCCTTCGATTGCCAAGATCGATCTTACGGGCGGCACGCCGACCGGGCGCAAGGTCGCCGCCATCGCCGGGGAGCGGCTGATCCCCATGTCGGCCGAGCTCGGCGGCAAGGCGTCGGTGGTCGTCTTCGCGGACATGGTCGAGGCGGGGACGGCGGGCGCGCTGTTCGCCTCGTTCGTCGCCGCCGGGCAGACCTGCGTGCAGGGTGCCCGGCTTCTTGTCGAGCGGTCGGTCTACGACGAGGTGGTGGAGACGCTCGGCCGGCGGGCCCGCGCCATCCGCGTCGGCGACCCGACCGACCCGGCGACCGAGATGGGGCCGCTCGTCTCGGCCCGCCAGCGCGAGACCGCGGAGCGCTACGTCGCCATCGGCAGGGAGGAGGGCGGGCGGGTCGTCGCAGGAGGCGCCCGGCCCGGCGGCGAGGCCTTCGCCCGCGGCTACTACTACACGCCGACGGTGCTGGCGGACGTCGCGAGCGGCGCGCGGGTCGCCCAGGAGGAGATCTTCGGCCCCGTCGTCTGCTGCCTGCCCTTCGAGGACGAGGCGGACGCGATCCGGCTGGCGAACGACACGCCCTTCGGACTCGCGGCGAGCGTCTGGTCCCGCGAGGTCTCGCGCGCCCACCGCGTCGCCCACGCCATCGACGCCGGCATCGTCTGGGTGAACGATCACCACCGGATCGACCCGTCCTCGCCGTGGGGCGGCTTCGCGGCCTCGGGGCTCGGCAAGGAGAACGGGATCGCCTGCTACGAGTCGTACACCAAGGTGCAGTCGGTCGTGGTCAACCTCTCTCCCGAGCCGTTCGACTGGTTCGAGGGCGAGGCCGAGGGCAAGCGCTACAGCTGATCCGCGCCGCCCGCACCCTGCGCTGCGGCGATTGTCGCGCCGCGTGCTCCGGCCGGAGCCGCCACCTCGCCGAGCCAGCCGAGGATCGCGGCCGCGGCCGCCTCCGGCTTCTCGCGGTGCGGACAGTGTCCGGCGTCCGGGATCTCGACGAGCGCGGCATGGCGGAAGGCGGCGGTGAGCTCGGCGGCCTCGGCCGCGGTGCGCGTCCGGTCCCTGGCCCCGCGCATCACGAGGACCGGAAGGTCCAGCGCCGCCAGCCGCTTCTTGGCCGCACCGAGGTCGTAGGCACCGATCGCGGCGCGGACGCCGTCGAAGGAGGCCGGCGTCATCCGCATCGCGTCCTCGACGAGCGCGTCGACCAGCGCCGGATCGGGGTCCACGAGCCACCCCGCGACGTAGCGGGACATGAGCTCCCGCTCGAGCGCGGGTGTCCCGTAGGCGGCGATGGAGCCGGACCCTCCGGAGCGGCCGAGCCCCGTACCGATCAGCACCAGCCCGTCGACGACGTCGGGCGCCGCGAGCAGGAGCGTCAGGGCGATCGCCCCGCCCATCGAATGGCCGACGACGACGGTCGGCCGGGGGTCCTCGCGCAGCACCGCGGCGATACGGGCCGCCTGCGCCGAGTAGCCGTAGCCGCCTCCGGGCTTCGACGAGCCGCCGAAGCCCGGCAGGTCCACCGCCAGCGTCGACAATCCGGAATGCCCGGCCAGAAGGCGGTCGCTGAGGGCGTCGAACATCCGCCGGGACGACATCGCGCCGTGGAGCATCGCGACGCGGAGCCCCCCTGTGCCGGCCGTCTCCACCTCCATCTCGGCGCCGTCGCCCAGTCGGATCCGGCGTTCTGTCATCGGTCGGTCTCCTGCGCCGGTGCCGCCAGGCGGGCCTCGACGAAGCGGATGAACGCCTCGGCCGCCGGCGAGATCGGACGGTTCACGCGGGTGACGATGCCCAGCGTGCGGAAATACGGCTTCGGCGCGATCCGCACCGTCCGGCAGCGCGCGAGGTCGAGCTTCTTGGCGAAGGTGGCCGGCACGAAGCTGACGCCGACGCCGTTCTCGGCGTAGGCCATCAGGGTCGAGAGGTTGTGCGCCTCGCGGGCGGGATTGAGCGTCAGGCCGTTGGCCGCGAACGCCGCGTCGATGTCCGCGCGGAAGCCGGAGCCGCGGATCGGCGCCAGCACCGGGCGTTCGGTCAATTCCTCGAGGCGCAGCGAGGACCGGGCGGCGAGCGTGTCGTCGAGCGGAACGACGACGAGGCACTCGTCCCGGAAGAGGGGACGGAACTTCAGGCCGCGATTGGGCTGCGGCGGGGAGGAGAGCGCGAGGTCCGCGTCGCCCGCCAGCAGCAGCGCCTCGCACCGGTCCGCGACCATGTCGGCCACCGACACCTCGATGCTTGGATGCCTCTCGCCAAAGCGCAGCAGCAGCGCCGGGATCACCGTCGCCGCGATGGAGGGAAGGGCGGCCGCCGTGACGCGGCCCTCCCGCAGGAGACCCTCGTCGCGAAGCTGCGTCGCCAGCTGCTCCAGCTCGCCGAGCGTCACGCGCGCCGCCGCGAGGAGCCGCGTGCCGCCGCTCGTCAGCACCACGTGCCGCGTCGATCGCTGCAGCAGAGTGATCCCGAGCGCCTCCTCCAGGTGGCGGATGCGCACGCTCACCGTCGATTGCGCGACATTCAGCCGGTCCGCCGCCGCGCGGAAGCTCTGGAGCTCGGCGACGGCGACGAACGTCGCCATCTCGGTGAGCTTGAAGTTGATTGCAGTGATCGGTTCCATCGATCAACAGTTCAAATAAATTCGTTTGAATAAACCTGAGCCGCGTGAAACCCTTTCGTCAAGTCAGGCGATACGACCTGGCACAATCGGGAGGATCTGCCGTGACCGTTTCGGAGCCGGCATCCGGGCTCCTTGCCGGAGTCTTTGCTGTCGAGTGCGCGGATACGCCGGCCGCGGCCTTTGCCGCGGCGATCGCGGCCGACTTCGGCGCGACGGTGGTCATCGTCGAGCCGCCGGAGGGGACGCCGCTGCGCCGCCTCGCGCCATCCGCGGCGCAGGCGCCCTGGTGGGCCTCGCTCGGCCGCAACAAGCGCTCGATCGCCATCGATCCGGGCACCGAGGACGGCGCGTCCACGCTCGCCCGCCTCGCCGAAAAGGCCGACATCGTCTTCCGTGACACGACGTCCCGTGCCGCGCCGCTGGCGGAGGCCGCCCGGAAGGCCGTGGACGTCGAGCTCTTTCCGACCGGTGCCGACCGGCCGGACCTCTGGCCGTGGAGCACGCGGACCGAGTTCGCCGGCGCGGCATCCGGCATCGGCGCCATCACCGGCCCGCTCGGCGGCCTCGCCGTGCAGCCGGAGATGCCGCTCGCCGACTACACCGCCGGGATGATGGCGCTGATGCTCGCGATGGGCGAGCTGCGCGCAGCCCGCCTCGCCGGGGTGAAGCCCGAACCCGTGCGCCTCGCCCTCCACGAGGCGCTGGCGCGGATGAACGAGTGGCAGGTCATCGTCGCGACCGCCTTCGGCCGGGCCGAGAAGCGCACCGGGAACCGTTTCCCGATGAACGCCAATATCGGCAACATCTTCACGACGCGCGACGGCCAGATGCTCTCCGTTTCGGCCGCCACGCCGGCGATCGCGCGGCGGTTGCTGACGATGGTCGGCGGCGAGGCGCTGAGCGCGGATCCCCGCTTCGCGACCCCCGCAGCGCGCGCCCAGCACATGGACGAGCTGGAGGACCTCATCGGCGACTGGTTCGCCCGTCACGACGGCGAGGAGGCGCTGCGCCTCGTCGCCGAGAACGACGTCGTGGTCGGCCCGATCTACGGCGCGGCAGAGCTGATGGCGGACCCCCACGTCGCGGCCCGGGGCAACATCGTCGACGTGCCGGCGGACGGCGGCGGCTGCATCGCGATGCCGGCCGCGCTGCCGCGCACGAGTGACGGCGGCGCCGACGTGCGCTCGACGGGCCCTACCGTCGGACAGGACAGGGACGCGGTGCTCGCCATGCTCGGCTGACCGTCCGCCGGACCCGCATCGAAGACGGCGACCGGCGACCCGTAAGGACAATAAAATCAGGAGGAGACCCATGAGATATTTTGCCAGGATCGCGCTCGGTGCGGGTGCGCTTGCGGCTGCGTTCACGGTGCTGCCGGCAAGCGCGCAGAACAACTCGTTCGTCATCATCGGGCGCGGCTCGGCAGGGTCGACCAGCGATCTCGCCTTCACCGTCCTCGAGGAGGCGCTGAAGCGCGCCCATCCGGACACGCGCATCTCCATCCGCCGCCTGCCGGGCACCGCCGCCGCGGCGCCGCCCCGCGTCGAGAGCGGTGAGGCCGACTTCGGCCACGGCGTCGGCGAGAACGTCCTCGACGCGTGGAACGGCGAGCGCACCTTCGAGGGCCGCGAGCCGATGAAGGACCTGCGCTACGTCGGCTCCTACCTGGGCTTCCTCAACCGCCCGTCCGCGAGCCCGACCTTCGTCGTCAACGCCGACAGCGACATCCAGTCCTGGAAGGACCTCGCCGACAAGCGCATCGGCGTCGGCCCGGCGGACAGCCTGACCTCCACGATGGTCAACGTCGCGCTCGGCGGGGTGGACCTCTCCTACGACAAGATCAAGGCGAACGGCGGCCTCGTCGTGACCGGCGACTGGAACCAGCAGATGGACATGCTGGGTGACGGGCAGCTCGACGCGGTGTTCTTCACCGGCGATCACCCGGCGCCGATCATCACCCAGTTCGCCGCCAACAACGAACCGCGCCTCGTCTCGATGGACCCGGAGGTGAAGGCGGCCCTCCTCGACCGCTACAAGACGTTCGTGGCCAACACGATGCCGGCCGGCACCTACGACTGGCAGACCGAGCCGGTCGAAGGCGTGCAGCTCTCGCTCGGCTACATCGTCAACAAGGATGCGGACGAGGACCTCGTCTACAAGGTCTGCCAGCAGCTCTACGTCGGCGACAACGCCAAGATCTGGGGCGAGGTCGTGCCCGGCTGGAAGGGTGCGGAGAAGCAGGCGGAGCGCGCCGCCTCGACCGTGTTCGTGCCGCTGCACCCCGGCGCACAGCGCTGCTTCGAGGAGGCCGGCATCCCGATCACCAAGATCGGCGCCGCCAACGATCCGTCCTGACCGCAAGGACGCCCCGAGGGCGTTCTGACGAGACGACCGGCGCGCGGCGATCCCCGCTGCGCGCTCCCTGGCGAAGGCGAGGCCCATGACCCCTGACGCAGCGACCGCGGCCGCCGGCGAGGCCGTGCGTGACGACGCGACCGAGCACATCGACGACAACACCGTCGATCACCTCCGCCGGGTGATCCGGCGCGGCTCCGGCCTGCAGCGCGGGCTCGCCGCGGCGATCATGTTCCTCAGCCTGGCGCTGGGGACGATGCTCATCATGACCGCGGCGTTCGGCGCGATGACGGGCTACCTGCAGCGCATCGCCTTCGTCTTCGCGATCCTGTCGATCGGCCTCCTGTCGCGGTCGCCGGTCGGGACGCCGTGGTACCGGCGCGGGCTGCCGCTCCTCCTCCTCGACCTCTTGATCATCGCCGCGCTCTTCGCCGGGCTCGTCCACGTGCTGTCGGACTACGAGGCGTTCGCGCGGCGGATCGGCTTCCCGCTGCCGGTCGACCTCGCGTTCGGCATCATCTACATCGCGGCGACGCTCGAGGTGACCCGCCGCTTCATCGGCTGGCCGATGATCGCGATCATCCTCCTCTTCCTGCTCCAGGCACTGTTCGGCGAGTGGTTCCCGGCCGGCTTCTCCGCGCCCAACGTGCGCTGGCAGACGCTCGTCGAGATCCTCTTCATGCAGGACCAGGGCGTGTTCGGACCGACGACCGCTGTGGCGGCGAGCTACCTGATGCTGTTCCTCGTGTTCGGCGCGATCCTCGTCACAACCAACGCCGTCGCCTTCTTCCAGGACTTCTCGCTCGCCGTGATGGGCCGCCAGCCGGGCGGGCCGGCGCACGTCGCGATCTGCTCCTCGGCGCTCCTCGGCACGGCGTCGGGCTCGGTCGTCGGCAACGTCGCCGGCACCGGGTCGTTCACGATCCAGCTCATGAAGCGGTCCGGCTTTCGGCCGGAATATGCCGGCGCGGTCGAGGCGGTGGCCTCCTCCGGGGCGCAGATCATGCCGCCGATCATGGGCTCCGCGGCGTTCCTGATGGCCGGCTTCCTCGGTATCAACTACTGGGACATCGTCATCGCCGCGCTGATCCCGGCCGCGCTCTACTTCGGCGCCCTCTTCGCTCAGGTGGCGCTGAGGGCCCGCCGCCGCGCGCTCGGCAGCATCGAGGGGGAGCTTCCGCGGCTTCTCCCGGTGCTCGCGTCGGGCGGTCACTTCCTGCTCGCCATCGCCGCGCTCGTGGCGCCGTTCTTCTACGGCTACTCGCCGCAGCGCGCGGCCCTCATCGGCATCGTCTCCCTCTTCCTGCTCTCGCTGCTGCGGCCGGCGACGCGACGGCCCCTCGGGCGCTACCTCGAGGCCGTCATCTCGGCGATGGCGGGCAACGTGCCGGTCGGCGCAGCGGTGGCGGCGGCGGGCGTGCTGATGGGCACCGTCTGGGTCTCCGGCGCCGGCAACCTCCTCGCCGAGTTCGTCATCAGCGCCTCGCACGGGATCCTGCCGCTGGCGCTAGTGCTGACGGCGATCATCGCGCTGGTGCTGGGCATGGGCCTGCCGACGCCGGCGGTCTACCTCACCGTCGCGGTCCTCATCGTGCCCGGGCTGGTGCAGATGGGCGCGCCGGAGATCGCCTCCCACCTCTTCGCCTTCTACTTCGGCATCCTCGCCAACGTGACGCCGCCGGTGGCGCTCGCGGCCTACGCGGCGGCGTCCATCGCGGGCGCGGACCTCAACAGGACCGGCTACCAGGCGCTGAAGCTGGCGCTGGCGGGCTTCATCGTGCCGTTCATCTTCATCTACAACCCCGGCCTGCTGATGGACGGCGCGTGGTGGCAGATCACGCTCGCCGCGATCACGGCCGCGCTCGGCGTCTTCCTCCTCGCGATGGCCGTCGAGGGCTGGTTCCGCACCACGCTCTCCATCGTCGAGCGGATCGGCCTCGGTGTCGCCGCGCTGCTCCTCATCTGGAGCGACCGCCTGACCGAGGCCGCCGGCGCGGCGCTCGCGGCCGGCATCATCGCCTACGTCGTCACCCGCTCGCGGGGCGCGGCCGCGCTCTCCAGGAGGACCGCATGAGAAACCTTGCCGTCTGGGCCGGGACCATCGCCGTCGGTGTCGTCCTGTGGTGGTTCACCGCCCGCGTCTCGCTCCAGTTCATCGATCCGGCCGGCTTCCTCGTCGCGATCGCGATCGCCGCGGCGGCGCTGACGGCGCTGCTGTGGTGGGAGATCGCCACCAGCGATGGCGACGCCGCCGCCGACACCCAAGACACAAGAGAGGACTAAGCCGATGTGGCCGCTGCGGACCATGCTCTTCATCCCCGCCCACAAGCTCGACTGGGCGAAGAAGGTCGACCGCTTCGCTCCCGACTCGGTCGTCATCGACATCGAGGACGCCCTGCCGCGGAGCATGAAGGTGGAGGGGCGGGCGATGGCGCGCGAGATGATCGCCGTCCTCAAGGAAAAGGGCGTGCCGGCGTTCGTGCGCGTCAATGCCCTGTCGGACATCGGGATGGACGACGTGCCGGAGATCGTCACCGACGGTCTCGCCGGCATCATGCTGCCGAAGTCCGACTCGGTGGAGGAGATCAGGACCCTCGACCGCCTCATCTCCTACGGTGAGGGGAAGGCGGGAATGCCCTTCGGCAGTGTCGCGATCCTGCCCTTGCCGGAGACCGCGCGCGGCATGGTGGCGACGCGCGAGATGGCCGCCGCCAGCGACCGTTGCCGCGGCGTCATCGGTCTGATGGGCGGGCCGATCATCGGCGATTTCGCCCGCGCCGCCGGCTTCCTGCCGACGATGGAGGGCTCCGAGCAGTTCTACCTCGCCTCGAAGATGATCCTCGACAGCCGGGCCGGCGGTGCGCCGTACCCGATGGCGAGCCTCATCGGCACCGGGCTCGACGACCTCGACGGCGTGCGCATGCTGGCCGAGCGGGCCAAGCGGTTCGGCTTCGTCGGCGCGGTCCTCATCCACCCGAGCCACGTGAAGGTCGCCGCCGAGGTGTTCGTGCCGACCCGCGAGGAGGCGCAGTACTTCGCCGGCATGATCGACGCGATGGCCGCCGCCGAGGCGCGGGGCGACTCTGCCGTGCGCTACGAGGGGACGATGGTGGACTACGCGATGCTCCCCCACGCGCACGACATCGTCGACGAGGCGACGCGGCGCGGCATCCTCCCGGCGACCGCCGCGGGGGAGGCGGCATGAGCGCTGCGGGTCCACTCGCGGGACTGAAGGTCGTCGAGGCGGGCCTCGTGATCGCCGGTCCGTTCTGCGGCAGCCTGCTCGCGGACCAGGGCGCGCAGGTGATCAAGGTCGAGCGGCCGGACAGCGGCGACCCGGTGCGCCAGATGGGCCCGGCGCCGAGCGGCGTGCCGCTGTGGTGGGGCGTCGCCGCGCGCGACAAGCACTGCGTCGGCCTCGACCTCAAGGACCCCGCCGAGCGCGAGCGCTTCCTGACGCTGATCGAGGAGGCGGACGTCTTCGTCGAGAACTACCGTCCCGGGGTGCTGGAGCGCCTCGGCCTCGGCTTCGACGTGCTGTCGGCCCGCAATCCGCGGCTCGTGGTGATGAGCGTGTCGGGCTTCGGGCAGAGCGGGCCCTACGGCAAGCGGCCCGGCTTCGGGAAGATCGCCGAGTGCTTCTCGGGCCTCCTGCCGGTGACCGGGGCACCGGAGGAGACGCCGCTGTTCGTGGGCTTCAGCCTCGCCGACACGACCGCCGGGCTGATGGGGGCCATGGCGATCAACATGGCGCTCTGGCACCGCGACTGTGCGGGCGGCCGGGCCGTCCACATCGACGTCGCTCTCTACGAGCCGCTGCTGCGGATGATGGAGACCCAGTTCGCCCTGATGGCGGCGACGGGCGAGCCGCCGCGCCGCCGTGGCACCAACGACCCCTACGGCTGGGGCGCGCCCGGCGTGCCGGAGCGCTGGTTCGTGCCGGTCGCGATGCGCGACGGGGCCGAGGCGTTCGTGCTCGTCGACGGCGATTCGCGACCGCGGATCCGCACCCTGACCGGCGGCGACACGGACGAGGCGCTGCAGGCGTGGGCCGCGACCGTCGACGCCGACGAGGCCGCGGAGCAGTTGCGCCGCCACGGGATCGAGGCGGGGCGGGTCCATGACGGCCTGTCGATGGCCGGGGACGCCTACTTCCGCGCCCGTGGCGACGTGATCGCCGCGCCGCGTCCGGAGTTTTCCGCGATGGCGGTGCCCGGCCGGGTGCCGCGGCGCAGCGACCGGGGGGCCGAGCGCGCCTTCCGTCCGGCCGCGATCGGCGAGGACGACGCGATGCTCCCCGCGGGCCGCCAATCGGAGACGATCTCATGACGAACACGATCATTACCGGCGGGAGCCGTGGCATCGGCGCGGCGACGGTGCGCCGTGCGGCCGAGGCGGGCCACGCGATCTGCTTCAGCTACGGGCGTGACAGGGCGAGCGCGGACGCCGTCGTCGCCGAGGCGGAGGCGCTCGGCGCGAAGGCGATCGCGGTCCAGGCGGACATGGGGAGCGAGGTGGGCGTCCTCAGCCTCTTCGCCGCCTGTGACGAGGCGTTCGGCGCGCCGGACGTCCTCGTCAACAACGCCGGCGTGAGCGGCCGCAACGGTCCCATCGTCGACCTCCCGGCGGACGACCTCGAGCGGCTGCTGGCGGTCAACGTCGCGGGCTACGTCCTCTGCTGCCGCGAGGCGGTACGGCGGATGTCGACGAAGCGCGGCGGGCGCGGCGGGTCGATCGTCAACGTCGGCTCGCGCGCCGCGCAGCTCGGCGGGGCCCATACGTGGGTGCACTACGCCGCCAGCAAGGGAGCGGTGGACAGCCTCTCGATCGGCCTCTCGATCGAGGTGGCGCGCGAGGGGATCCGCGTGAACTCGGTCCGCCCGGGGCTGATCAACACCGAGATCCACGCCAACGCGGGGATGCCGGAGCGCATCGCGACCATGGGTCCGAAGCTGCCGATGGGCCGTGCGGGGACGCCGGAGGAGGTCGCCAACCTCATCCTCTGGCTCGCCTCCGACGAGGCGTCCTATGTCTCCGGCGCGGTGATCGACGTGGGCGGCGCCCGCTGAGGCCCCGTCTTCCCGCTAGGGGCCGGCGGCGAGGTCGTTGAGGATCGCGGCGCCGGCCTCGTCGATCGGGTAGAAGCACTCGAGGACGATCTCCGACAGCGTCACGTCCGTCGCGGTCCCGAACACCGTCGTGGTGCTGATCAGGCGCAGGACGCCGCGCGGCGTCGCGAGCTCCAGCGGGACGGCAAGGGCGCGGGCCTCCGCGCCGGCGTTCGCTCGGTAGGGCCGGGCGCCCGGCGGCGGCGCGTAGCCGCGCAGCTCCGTCAGGAGGTCGCCGAGCGCCGGATCGGCCGAGCGCTCGACGTCGCGCGCGAGGCGGTGGAGGATGTGCGCGCGCCACTCGCGATAGTTGGCGATCCGGTCCGCGATGGCGCCGGGGCCGAGGGTCAGGCGAAGCACGTTGACCGGCGGTACCGCGAGCGCCGGATCCGCATCGCCGAGGAGCGCCGCGAGGACGCGGTTGCTCGCGATCAGCGTCCAGTACCGGTCGACGGCGAGGGCCGGATTGGGGGAGTGTCCGTCCAGAATGGACTGGATCTGGGTACGGATCGCCCCGGAATCCGCCGCTTCCAGCGAAGATTGACGGTAGGACGGAGCGTAGCCGGCGGCCAGCAGGAGGGCGTTGCGCTCCCGCAGCGGGATGTCGAGCCGCTCGGCGAGGCGCAGGACCATCGAGCGGCTCGGCGCCGAGCGGCCGGTCTCGACGAAGCTGAGGTGGCGTTGGGAGACGTCCGCGTCCGAGGCGAGCGCGAGCTGGCTCAGGCGGCGCCGTTGCCGCCAGTCTTTGAGGAGCGCGCCGACAGGGTGCGAGGTCTCGTCCATCGCTGACTGGTACGGTGCGCGCTCCGCCGCGTCTACGACCTGACAGGTAATCGAACCGCCGTCGCGGACGCGGCAGGGTCCCCCCGAACTCCGGTGCGGCAGCCGCCACCGGGCATGAGAGGAGACCTGACGATGTCACCCAATCGCAACTCGCTCCGCGCGATCCTGCTGGTCGATGCGGGGACATGCGGCGTCATGGGGGCGTTCCTCCTGGCGGCGCGCCAGGCGGTCGCCGGGGCGACGGGGCTTCCGCCCGACCTCGTGGTCTACGCGGGGCTCGCGCTGCTGCCGACCGCCGCCGTCATGGCGCTCGTCGCGATGGAGACCCTGCCGCTGCGGACCGGAACCGGGCTGGTGGTGGCGGGCAACGTGCTCTGGATCGCCGGCAGCCTCGCCGTCGTCGCACTTCTTCCGTTGACGATCTTGGGAGTCGCCTTCGTCCTCGCCCAGTCCATGGCGGTCGCCGTCCTGATGGCGATGGAGGCGGCCCTTGCCATGCGCAGCGCGCCGCTCGGGGCACAGTCGTGAGCGGAGACGGATCGCCGTCCGGCAACCGCGTCGCGCCCCGGGGAGACCGGCCCGCCTACGCGGTGGGGTGGCTGCGGGACGTGCGGATGGGGCCGGATATCGCCGAGTACCTGCGGCGGATCGACGGGACGCTGGCGCCGTTCGGGGGGCGGTTCATCATCCACGGCGGACGGGCGGCGGTGCTGGAGGGGCGGTGGGATGCCGATCTCATCGTCATCGCCTTCCCCTCGGCGGAGGCCGCGCACGCGTGGTATGTGAGCGAAGACTACCGCGCGCTCATCCAGTTGCGTCTGCGCAACAGCCATGGCGCGGTTGCAATAATCGAAGGGACGGACCCGGATCACAAGGCGACGGACATCCTCCGAGACAATGGCTGACGGCTCCCGGCATGGTCGCCCGCCCCGGCGGTGGGTCCGGAATTGGACCCGGAGCCGCGCGTGATCGACTATGCTCCCGTGCTTGACGGCCTGATGGCGCGGGGAACTGCCGACGATGCGCGGATCGAGGGACGGACATTGCCGGACGTGCCGGAGCGGACCGTGTTCCGACCCGCCGGGACGGGCGGTCCGCGCGCGGCACAAGCCGCGGCCCGGCGGGGCCGGGGGTGGTGGGTGATGCTGCGCCTGCTGCGCGAGCCGCTGGTGCACTTCCTCGTCCTCGGCGCGGCGATCTTCCTGCTGTTCGGCGCGCTGGACGACACGCCGGCGCCCCCGCCGGTCGCCCGGCTGGAGGTGACGGCGAGCGACGCCGCCCGGCTCGTGAGCCAGTTCGAGGCGACGTGGCGCCGCCCGCCGACCCCGGACGAGCTCGAGGGGCTGATCGACCAGTATATCCGCGAGGAGGTGCTCGTGCGCGAGGCGCGCACGCTCGGCCTCGACCAGGGCGACGCGGTCATCCGCCAGCGCCTCGCGCAGAAGATGCTGTTCCTGACCGAGAGCGCCGCCGACGCGATCGACCCGAGCGAGATCGATCTGGCGGAGCACCTGGAGTCCCACCGGGAGCGGTTCGAGACACCGGCCCGCGTCGCGTTCGAACAGGTGCGGCTGCGCCCCGAAACTCCCGCCGACGTCGTGCTTGCCGCGGTCCGCGAGGGCACGGTGCCCGATGACCTGGTCGAGGGGTCGATGCTGCCGGAACAGGTACCGCCGAGCACCGAGGCCATGATCGACGGCACGTTCGGGCGGGGATTCTACGCGGAAATAAAGGGGTTCGAGCCGGGGGTGTGGGCGGGACCGGTCGACAGCGCCTTCGGCCGGCACCTCGTGCGCCTCGGAAGTGTGGTGCCGAAGCGCCTTCCGCCGCTGGAGGAGATCCGCGCGGCGCTGGAGGAGGACTGGCGCAAGGAGCTTGGCCGGCACCTCGCCGAGGAACGGCTGGCGGCGCTGACGGCGGGCTACGAGGTCGTGCGTCCGGCGCCGGAGGCGGTTTTGGCACGGTGACCCGCGCCGCCCAGGCCGGGCCCATGAAGGGAGAGGCCGGGCCTCCCGGTGGAGAAGGCCCGGCCCCGGATGCGGCTGCGGGCGGCTACAGGACGGCGGACGGGACGCCGTCGTCCTGCGCGGGCTTGGGGTCGCGGAAGGCGTTGATCAGGAACTGCAGCGCCAGCGTCGTGAAGCCGATCGGCAGCATGGCGTAGGGGATCCACGTCGGCGTGCCGAACGCGCTGGAGACGCGCTCGCCGTAGCGGAAGGCGTCATGGCTCATGAGGTAGCCGCGCCAGGCGAGGATCGAGCACAGGATGATCCCGACCACCGCGGTGATGACCCTGAGGACCCGGCGTGTCGCCGGGCCCGCACTCTCTGGCCACAGGGTGATGGCGATGTGCTCGCCCCGCCGGTGCACGTCCGCCGCCGTCATCACCGCGAGGTAGACGACCAGGTAGGAGTTCACCTCCAGCGACCAGGACGTGGGCGCGGCGAAGAGATAGCGCATCATGGCGTCGTAGCAGATGGTGAGCGCCATGAAGCCGACGGCGAAAAGGCCGATGGCTTGCAGCACCCACCCGACGCCCTCGACGATCTTGACCGGCAGGGCGAGCATCGATCAGCTCTCTTTGCCGAGCGCCAGGGCGATCGCGCGACGGCCGACCTCGTCGCCGACCTGACCGATCCACTCCTCGCGGACGTCCTCGGACACCTCGTCGAGCTTCTGCATCGCCGCCTCGTCGGCCTGGTACTCGGAGAGGCCGGCCTCCTTGAAGGCGGGCCAGTACTGCTTGGCGAAGTACTCCTCGTTGGCCGCCTTCACGCTCTCGGCGTCGAACCACTCGACGCCCGCGTCGAGCGCCGCCTTCTCCTCGTCGGAGAGCGCGTCGTAGCGGTCCTTGCGCATGAAGATGCCGATGGCGAAGGCCGTCAGCGGCAGGCGGTAGACGTTGGCGGTCTGCTCGTTGAGGTCGCGGCCGTTGATGGTCGAGATCGTCGCCACGGCGGCGTCGACGGTGCCGCGCTGCAGGGCGAGGTAGAGCTCGGAGGAGGGAACGCGCACGGCCGCGCCGCCGAAGTCCTCGATCACGTCGGTCGCCTCGTAGGAGACGACGCGCACCTTCTTGCCCTTGATGTCGTCGATCGACGTCACCGGGGCGTTGGCCGTCGACCAGATGTACTCGGGCTCGAAGATGCCGCCGCCGAGGGTCAGGAGCTTCAGGTCCTGCTTCTCGAGTTCACCGGCGATCAGCTCGAAGAGCGGCGAGCCGCGCTTCAGCCGGTCCGGGTTCTCGTAGAGGGCTTCCACGACGCCGGGCAGGCCGAGGATGCCGAGGATCGGCAGCGAGCGCGTCACGTAGCTCGTGGTGTGGAACATCAGGTCGATGTTGCCCGAGCGCAGGGCGGGGAGCTGCTCGTCCGCCTTCAGGAGGCGGCCGGAGTCGTAGAAGTCGAGCTGCAGGACGTCGGGGTCGGCCTTGTTCACCGCCTCGACGAAGCCCTGGTAGCCGTAGGCGAGGTCCTCGTAGGACGGCGGGATGTAGGTGACGCCGGTGAGCGTCTCCTGCGCCTGCGCGGCGGGGACGCCGGCGATGGTGGCGAGAATGGCGAGCGCGCTGGCGGCGCCCAGGAAATGACGGCGGATCATGTTTGCTTCCTCCATGTTGTTGATGACCGATCCCTCAACGCACGAGGTTCGGGAGCCACAGGCTGATCGACGGGAATAGGACGAAGACGACCAGCAATGCGAATTGCACGAAGACGAACGGGACGACGGAGCGGATGATCTCCTCCAGCCGCAACGTCGGAACGACCGCCTTCAGGGTGTAGAGATTGAGCCCGACCGGCGGGGTGATGACCGCGATCTCGAGGTTCATCACGAGGATGATGCCGAACCAGAGCGGATCGTAGCCGAGGGCGAGGATCAGCGGCAGCAGGATCGGCACCGAGACGACGATCAGCGACACCGCGTCGACCAGCATGCCGAGGCCGACGAGGACGAGCATCACGAGGATTAGCACGATCTCGGGCGGCAGGCCGGTGCCGATGAGGGCACTCGTGATCGCGTCCGGCACGCGGACGAGGTTGAGGTAGTCGCCGAAGATCCGCGCGCAGCCCATGATGAGCAGGATCGCGCCGGAGATGCGGGCGGTGGAGCCGAGCACCTTGACGATGCCCTTGAAGTCCAGCGCACGGAAGATGACGACGGCGATGACGAAGGCCCCGAACGCGCCGAACGCGGCCGCCTCGCTCGGCGTCGCGATGCCGGAGTAGATGGCGCCGAGCACGAAGACGATCAGGATGATCGCGTGCCAGATGCCGCCGAGCGCGCGCATCCGGTCGCCCCAGGTGAAGGCCTCGCCGTCGTACGCGGGCGCCTCCTCCGGGTAGATGCGCACGCGGATGTAGAGGTAGAGGGCGAGCGCCGTGGCGAGGGCGATGCCCGGCACGATACCGCCGATGAAGAGGTCGGCGACCGAGACCGACGACACCGCGCCGTAGATGATGAGCGGCACCGACGGCGGGATCAGCATCGCGAGCGCGCCCGACGAGACGACGCTGCCGGCGGCGATGGTGCGGCTGTAGCCGCGCTCCAGCATCTGCGGCACGGCGATGGACCCGACGGCGGCGACGCCGGCGATCGAGACGCCGCTCACCGCGCCGAACACGGCCGACGCGCCGACGGTCGAGATGGCGAGGCTCCCGCGCAGCCAGTGCAGCCATGCGACCGCGGCGTGGAAGAGGTTCTTGCCGACCGGCGTCGCGGCCAGGAAGTTGCCCATCAGGATGAACAGCGGCAGCGCCAGCAGCTCGAAGCTGTTGAGCTGGCCGAACAGCGACGTCGGCCCGAAGAAGAAGGCCATGGAGCCGCGTGCCATGTAGAGGCCGAGGAGGCCCGACGCGCCGAGCGCCAGGAAGATCGGCGCGCCGATTGCGATCAGTCCGAGCATGACCGCAACGACGATGATGGGCTCGATCACGCGGCCATCTCCACGCCGACGTCAGACTGCCTCATCGGTGTTCTCCCTTCGTTGCGCCCCGCGTCTGGTGCGAGGGGTCGCTTGACGTGTTTTGGACGGCGGTCGCGTGGACCGGAAGTCCGTCCGAGGACGGACGGCGCATGAGGATGGTGGTCATGAGCACGAAGGCAATGCCGGCGGCCACGACGAGGGCGATAAACGACTGCGAGAAGGAGCCGAGCACGGAGTGGATCGCCACGAAGATGTTCGGCCCGACGAGGACGCCGGCGAAGGTGAACACCATGGCGGCGCCGGTGATCGCGCCGACGTCCCCCATCGGGGCGTAGCGTGCCACCTCGGAGAGGTAGACGCCGTTCCAGCCGACGCCGGTGAAACCGAGGACGATGAGCGCGCCGATGACGACGGCGACCGGCCAGCCGAGGAACCCGGCGGCGACGATGACGCCGGCGGCGCAGGCCATCATGAGGGCGAGGCCCGCGAGGACCTGCGCGCCGGCGCCGGCCACGTCCGCGACGACGCCCCAGAAGAGGCGCCCCGCCATGCCCGTCCCCTGCACCGCGGCGAGCACGCCGCCGGCCCCGACGAGGGTGAAGCCGTACTCCTCCACCAGCATGACGACGAGGAAGGAGATCGTGCAGAGCTGGATGGCGGAGAAGCAGAAGGAGGCGAGCGCGATGCACGCGAGCGGGCCGTTGCGCAGGATCCCGGCGAGGCCGCGGATCGCCGCGCCGGCCGAGAGGGTGCTGCGCGGGGCGTTCGAATCGAGCGTCCTGCGTCCCAGTTCGAGCGCGATGGCAAGGCTCAGCGAGATCAGCGAGATGCCGACGAGGAGCGCGCTCCAGCCGACCGACAGCGCGAGCGGGGGACCGACGAGGCCGACCAGCGCGCCGCCGATCGGCACCCCGGTCTGCTTGATGGAGAAGACGATGTTGCGCCGGCGCGGCGGCGCATGTTGGGCGAGCAGCGTCGACGCGGACGGGTTGATCAGGCCGTAGGCGAGGCCGATCAGGAAGGTGCCGGCGATGATCGGGCCCACCGACGGCACGGCGCACAGGCCGGCGCCCGCCGCGTTGAGGACCATCGCGATCTGCGCCGTGCGGCACGGTCCGACACTTCCCACCAGCATTCCGGCAAAGACCGAGGAGGTCATGCCGCCGAGATAGGCGATCGCGATCTGGGTGCCGACGAGCGAGGCCGGAACGCCGATCGACACCGCGACGGCCGGCGCGACGGCCGCGATCGCCAGGACCGCGGCCGTGCCGACCGCCTGGACCGCGGTCGTCTCGGCTAGGAGGAGGGGGAGTTTAACCGTGGACGTCATCAACCTAACGCATAAGCCCTGGAAGCCAGAGCGCCAACTGCGGCACTGCGGCAACGAGCAGGATGACGACGAGAATCGCTCCGAGCCAGGGTAGAGACGCGAGTGCGACCTTTTCGTAGCTCGTGTCGGCGACCTTGGTCATCGCGAAGAGGACCATGCCGAACGGCGGCGTCGCCTCGCCGATCACGAGCAGCATGATCATCACGACGCCGAAGTGCACCGGGTCGAAGCCGAACGCGATGACGATGGGGACGAGGATCGGCGTCAGCACGTTGATCGCCACCGAGACCGCCATGAAGCAGCCGATGAAGAGCAGGAAGACGATCAGCAGCGCCATCAGGACGGCGGGCTGAGTCGTCAGCTCGGTGATCCAGTTCGCCATCGTGTCCGGCACGCGGGCGCGGGTCAGCACCCAGGCGAACAGCGACGACGCGGCCAGGATGAAGAAGATGACCGCCGTGTCGTAGGCGGTGCGCCGGAACACCTCGATGACGCCGCGCAGGCCGAGGTTGCGGTAGAAGACGGTCGCGACGATCAGCGCCCAGAGGCCGGCCACCGCGGCGGCTTCCGTGGCGGTGAAGACGCCGGCGAAGATGCCGGACAGGAGGATCACCGGCGTCATCAGGGGCGCGAAGGCGCGGGCGAAGGCGCCGGCGAGGGCCCGGCCGCCGGGGAAGGGGCTCGAGGGCAGGTTGCGCCACCGCGCCATCAGCGCCGCCAGCGCCATCAGCGCGCCGGCCATGAGGAGGCCGGGGATGAGGCCTGCGAGCAGCATGTCCGCCGCGCTCACGCCGGCCAGAACGGCATAGAGGATCGCCGGGATGCTGGGCGGGATGATCGGGCCGATCAGCGAGGAGCCGACCGTCACGCCGATGGTGGTCTTCTCGTCGTAGCCCGCCTCGCGCATGGCGCGGACTTCCATCGCGCCGAGGCCGGCGGCGTCCGCGACGCCCGAACCGGACATGCCGGCGAACAGCATGGAGGCGACGATGTTGACCTGGGCGAGGCCGCCGCGGACGTGGCCGACGAGGGCGTTGGCGAAGGCGAACAGGCGGCTCGTGGCGCCCGACCCGTTCATCATGTGCCCGACGAAGATGAACATCGGGATCGCCAGCAGCGTGAAGGAGTCGACGCCGGCGACGAGCCGCTGCGCGATGATGGTGTGGGGAATTTCCAGGATGCCGCGGGTGACCGCGAAATAGCCCATCGAGGCGAGGCCCAGCGCCACGGCGGCCGACACGCCGACGAGGAGCAGGACGATCAGGACGAGCATCGAGACGAGGCCGGATGCCATTATTCGGTCTCCTCGATGAGAGGCTCACCCAGCGGGGGGACGGGCTGCACGAGCCGAAGAAGCGAGACGACGGCGCCGAGCGCCGCACCGAGGAAGGGGGCCAGGTAGATGGTCCCCTTGGGCATGAAGTCGAGTGTCGCGAGCGGATAGGGCCAGTTCGCGTAGGTCAGCGACCACGAGCCCCAGGCGACCGAGGCCAGGAACACGAAGGTCAGCACGAGCTGGATCCGGTAGAGCGCCGACGTCACCGGGCCGGGGCCGAAGATCCGGTCGAGGAGGTCGATCCGGATGTGGCCGTGCCGCACCGTGACCACGACGAGGCCGATGAAGACCACGTAGAGGTTCAGAAGCCGGGCCACCTCCTCGGAGAAGACCAGGCTGATTCCGAGGTAGCGGTAGCCGATCTGCGCCAGGATGGCGGCGAAGAAGCCGATGAATGCGATCGTCGCCAAGGCCTCGGAGGCCTTGGCGAGCTGGTCCGTCACGCGGATCATTTTGCGGTGTCGTTGCTCGACTGCGCCTCGATCACCTCGACTGCCGCCTCATAGATGCCCTCGTCGAGGACGCCCTTGGCCGCCTTCTCGATGACCGGCATCGCCTTCTCGCGGAACTCCGGCGCGGGCTCGACGACCTCGACGCCGGCGTCCTTGATGAGGCCGATGATGCGCTCGTTCTCGGCCTCGGCGGCCTCCGTGGCGGCGGCGGTCGCTGCATCGACGGCGGCCTGCAGCGCCTCCTGCTCGTCGCCGGAGAGGCCGTTCCAGAAGTCGAGGTTGGCCATGACGGTCACGTAGCTCTGCTGGTGACGCGTGCCGACGAGGTACTTCTGCACCTCGTAGATCCGGCGGCCGTAGATATTGGAGATCATGTTCTCCTGGGCGTCGATGACGCCGGTCTGGAGCGCGGAGAAGACCTCGGGCGAGGGCATCGGCGTGGTGACGGCGCCGAGACCGGACCAGATCTCGATCCACAGCGGGATCTCCGGCATGCGGATCTTGAGGCCCTTAAGCTCGTCCAGCGTCGTGAACGGCTTGTTCGCCGTCGCCCAGCGGGCGCCCTGGTAGTAGGTGCCGAGGAACTTGGCGTTGCCCTTCTCCTCGAGCGCGGCCTTGATCTTGTCGCCGGTCTCGGAGGCGAGGAAGGCCTCGACGGTCTCGTAGTCCGGGAAGAGGTAGGGGACGAGCGTCGCGTCGAGGTTCGGGAAGTACTCCGACGCGTGGATGACGCCCATGTGGATCTGCGTCTCGCCGATCCGCACGAGGTCGATCAGTTCCCGCTCGCCGCCGAGCGTCCCGTCGAGGAAGACATCGAGGGACGCGTCCGGCAGGCGCTCGCCCAGCTCTTCGGTCAGCGTGTCGACCATCACCTTGTTGATGCCGTTGTTGGGCACCGTGGAGGCGAGGGTGATCATCTCCGCCTTGGCCGGAACGGTCAGGCACACGGCTGCCGCGAGGGCGAGAAGCGTATGTTTCATTGGGGTTTCCTCTTTATCGGTTTTGTTGGGGCCGGGCGGACGGGCCGCGCGCTAGTCGCGCGCGTGCTTGGCGTCGAAGTCCCAGACGCGCTGGAAGCCCATCAGCTTGGAGAAGTCGTTGAAGGGGTAGAGCTGCTGGGTCGGCACCGTCTGGCCGTCGTGGATCAGCCGGCGATAGGCGTCGTCGAGCGCCCGGCCGGCGGACAGGAAGCCGATCGCCGGGAAGAGGGCGATCGAGAAGCCGAGCTCGGTCAGCCGGTCGCGGGTGAGGACCGGCGTGCGGCCGCCCTCGACCATGTTGGCGAGCACCGGCTTCTTGAAGTGGCTGGCGACCCTGGCGAGTTCCTCCTCGCTCTCGGGCGATTCCAGGAACAGGATGTCGGCGCCGGCCTTGTCGAAGGCTTCCACGCGCTCGAGCGCCGCGTCGAAGCCGTGAACGGTGCGCGCGTCGGTGCGGGCGATGATGAGGAAGTCGTCGCTGCGGCGCGCTTCGGCCGCGACCTCGATCTTCTGCACCATGTCCTCGAGCGGGATCACCGCGCGGCCGGGCGTGTGGCCGCACTTCTTCGGGAACACCTGGTCCTCGAGCTGGATGGCCGACGCGCCGGCGCGCTCGTACTCCTTGACGGTGTAGTCGACGTTGAGCAGACCGCCGTAGCCGGTGTCACCGTCGGCGATAAGCGGGATCCCGTATTCCTCCGCGACGACGGCGAACGCGGCGACGCGGTTGACCATGTCCCGGAACGAGGCGAGGCCGGCGTCCGGCAGGCCGAGGTGGGAGGCGACGGTGCCGTATCCGGTCATGTAGAGGACCTCGGCCCCGGCGTCGGCGGCGACGCGGGCTGAGATGAGGTCATAGATGCCGGGAGCGACGAGGCATTCGGGGCGAGCGAGGAGTTCGCGCAGAGTGGGCATCTTCAAGTGCCTTCTTTGGATACAATTTGCTCCGTATAGGGCATGATGGCGCGGCAAATTGCAAGTCTTGTATACAGAAATGGGATATGACTTTGGCCAAGGATGAGAGCGCGGCGGCGCACGCCTACCGGTTGATCCGCGAGTGGATCACCAGCGGCCGCTACGAGGAGGGGGCGCGGCTGAGGGAGGAGGAGCTGGCCGGCGCGGCCGAGATCAGCCGCACCCCGGTGCGCGAGGCGCTGCGCAAGCTGGCCGCCGAGGGTTTCGTCGAGATGCAGCCGCGCTCCGGCGCGCTGGTGAAGGCCTGGAGCAGCGAGACGGTCCGCGACCTCTTCAACCTGCGCGCGCTGCTCGAGGGCTACGCGGCAGAGCTCGCCGCGACGCGGGTGACGGACGCTGATATCGACGCGCTCGAGGCGATGAACGCCGAGATGATCGCCCTCGCCGAGCGCGGCGAGGAAGGCTTCCTGAAGACCTTCTCGGAGACCAATACGGCCTTCCACTGCCGGATCCTGCATCTCTCCGGCAACGCCCAGCTGGAGGCGGTCGCGCTGCCGCTGATCGACCTCGCGCTGATCATGCGCACGTACCGCCGCTTCTCATCCGAGCGGCTCGACAAGAGCTGCGGCGACCACGTCAGCCTCCTCGCCGCCTTCCGGGCGCGCGACGCGGCGCTGGCGCAGGCCGTGATGCGCGCGCACATCCTCTCCGCCGGCGTCATCGCGGCGCGGACGGAAAACTAGGGTCCGGACCGGGGCGGCGATCCTGCCCGGACGGCAGCGGCCTCCGGCGGGCTCGGGACCCACCAGCGATCAGTCCCGCCTGATCGTCGAAGCCGCCATCGCGCTTTCCCCCTGGCAGCGTGCGGGATCCGGAGCAAGGGCAAGCGGCTCCGCCGGCCTCCGGCCCCTTGCACCGGATCCCGCACGCCGCCCTTCGGGGGGCGCGACGGCGGCTCCGACGATCAGGCTCCCGTCCGGGATTGCGTGAGCGCCGAAGGGAGACTCCGTCGTGTCCGGGATGAAATCCGCGTCCGACAGCGGGCGCCGGTCCGGCTCGCCAGAGCCGGGTGGGGTCGGTCGATGGCGGCGGGCCAGACCGGGGGAATGCGGGGCCGTCAGGCGGGGACCGGCGCCTGCTCGCGCAGCTGGCTCACGACCCTGGGCGCGAAGTCCGCGAGCGCCGGCCACATCATCGCGTAGTAGGCGTCGGGCGTGTGCGGGATCGCCCCGGTCGCGTCGCGCACCGGAACCGGGTCGGAGGTCGCGATCACCGGACCCGCGTCGATCGCCTCCGTCATCATGTGCGCCGACCAGATGGACGTGTCGATGTTGCGGGTGTGGGCGTCGACATGCGGCTCGTAGCCTGCGCCATGACCGGCGGAGAGGTCCGACGGGTGCAGGTTCACGGCGCCGAGCCGGGGCGTCCGCAGCAGCGGCTCGTCGAGCTTCTGGCCGAAGCAGCAGCACACGATCAGGTCCGGCTGCGCCTCCGCCAGAAGCGTCCGGAACGCCGCCGTCTTCACGTCGCCGGTCCACAGCCACGGCGCACAGGAGAGCGCCACGTCCGCGACGTCGGCCTGGAGCTCTTCGATGCGCGTGTCACTGAGGTGGCTCCAGATCCGCTTGCGCCGCCCGATGCGCGCGCCGGGGTCGAGTGCGTCGTCGGTGGCGACGCCGACCACGGCGAGCTCGGCCGGATTGGCGGCCGACAGGTCGGCGAGGGCCCGCAACGCCGCGAGACCCACGCCGTAGCTCGTCAGCGCACAGACCCTGAGCGCGCTGGCCTCGGGCTCCGCGCGCGGCGCAGCCGGCCGCGCCAGGATGCCCCAGCCCGCGGCGGAACACATGTGTGGCGCCGGCACCCGTTTTGAGAGCAAATTGCGATAAATAGTAGTCGTATCCTGCATCATCCCAGAACCCATCAAGGCCAAGCGCCTGGGAGGATTAGTTGGTTAATCTGAATTAATGCAACTTATAAGATATTATTAAGTTGTATTGGAGTTCCAAGGCGTGCGCCGCACAACCCGCTATCGAGGGTGGCGCCGGGCGTGTGACGGTCCTTGATGGGGTCTCTGCTTGACGACCACGCTGCCAGGTTCGCCGCGACGTGCGTGGGGCTGGCGCTATCGGCGCCTTGGAGGCGAAGCGCGCGGAGAAGACCGCCCGCGAACGGGGCGAGGGCGGTCCGGCGCCCGGCCGGCCGCTTCCGTCCGAGGGCGCGGTCCGCCCCGACGGTCCACCCCGGACAATGCGGGCGGACGGAGGGCGGCCTCCGTCCACCCGCGCGCCGGGGCCGCCAGGCGGTCGTGGCGTCTTCCGGATGCGTCTGCCGCTAGGGGCGGTCCTCGAGCACCAGCGCGGCGCCGCGCTCGGCGATCATCGCCGTCGGCGTGTTGGTGTTGCCCGAGGTGATCGTCGGCATGATCGAGGCGTCGATCACCCTGAGACCGCGTACGCCGCGGACCTTCAGCCGCGCGTCGAGGACGGCCATCTCGTCGTCGTCGTGACCCATCTTCGCCGTCCCGACGGGGTGGAAGATCGTCGTGCCGATGTCGCCGGCGGCCCTGGCGAGGGAGGCGTCGTCGTCACCCACCGATGGGCCGGGGAGGTACTCGGTCGGCCTCATGCCGGCGAGCGACGGCTGCGCCATCAGACGACGCGTGACGCGGATCGCGTCGGCGGCGACGCGCCGGTCGTCCTCGGTGGAGAGGTAGGCCGGGGCGATCAGCGGCGCGGCGGACGGATCGCCCGACGCGAGCCGGATCGTGCCGCGCGCGGTCGGGCGCAGGTTGCAGGCGGCGACGGTGACGGCGGGGAACCGGTGCAGCGGCTCGCCGAACTTGTCCAGCGACAGCGGCTGGATGTGGAACTGGATGTTCGGCCGGGCCTGCTGCGGGTCGGAGCGGGTGAAGATGCCGAGCTGGGACGGCGCCATCGTGAGCGGACCGCGCCTGCGCACCGCGTAGTCGAGGCCCATCAGCGCGCGGCCGACGAGCGAGTGGTAGGTCTCGTTCAGCGTCTTGATGCCGCTGACCTTGTAGATTGCGCGCTGCTGCAGGTGGTCCTGCAGGTTGCGCCCGACGCCGGGGCTGGCGTGGCTCACCTCGATCCCCGCCTCCGCGAGCCAGGCGGGATCGCCGATGCCGGAGAGCTGCAGGATCTTCGGCGAGCCGATGGCGCCGGCCGACAGGATGACCTCGCCTGCCGTGCGCACCGTGACGCGCTCGCCGTCGCGGCGGTAGACGACGCCGACCGCGCGCCCGTCCTC